>CAYWJH010000012.1:0-18374 GCA_964458555.1 uncultured Spirochaetaceae bacterium
AGGCGGCCGCCTCTCCGCGCAGCGAATACCACTGCAGGTGGAAGATCCACTGGAGAAACTTGCTGAGGCCGATGCGATCCTGGTGCCCGGCGGCGAACCTGCTCATCGCCTCCGGCTCGCGGTCCCGGTACCGCTCGGCCCACTCGGTCCAGGGACGGCCTTCGTACGCGTCCTTGAGCGCCATGAAGAGCGCGAAGTCGTCGAGCCAGTGCGCCTGCAGGTGCTCGAACTGGCGCAGTCGCGCCACGGTCGCCGCATCGGCCCGTTCCCGGAACCGATCGTAGGCGGCACGCAGCAAGTCGTTCTTCCACGGGATGAGCGCGCCGTAATCGACTCGCTCGCCGACTTCCGGCGCCGAGGCGAGATCGGACTCCTCGAGCCAGCCCGCGGTCACGAGCGGCTCGAGGCCGATCAGCATGGGGTTGCCGGCGAAGGCGCTGAAACACTGGTACGGCGAATCGCCGTAGCCGGTCGGTCCGAGCGGACAGACCTGCCACAGTCGCTGACCGGCGCGCGCGAGGAAGCCGATGAACTCGCTCGCCTCCGGCCCGAAGCTGCCGATTCCGAATCGGCCCGGCAGCGACGTCGGGTGGAGGAGGACGCCGGCGGAGCGGGGCTCGTTGGTGATCGAGTGATCGATGCCGGCCACGTCAGCCCGCCGGCGACCGATCGATGCGCTCGGCACCCTGCTGGGCGGTGAGACAGAGCTCGGCGGCCTTGAACGTGTGCGCCTGCGGCATCGCGTTCTCGGTGCCGTTGAGGCAATCGAGGATGAGCTGGCCGAAGTACGGGAACCCCACCTTTCCCGAGACCGCGAAGTGCTTCTCACCTTCGGCGTTGACGAGGTAGACCTGGTCCCCTTCGGCCTTCCGGGCGACGTCGGTGTACTTGCGCAGCTCGATGTAGCCTTCGGTCCCCATGATGAACGCCCGGCCGTCGCCCCAGGTCGAAAGCCCGTCGGGCGTGTACCAGTCGACGCGGAAGTAGTTCGTAGCGCCGTTGTCCGCGACGAAGGTCGCGTCGCCGAAGTCCTCGAGCTCCGGGTACTCGGGATGGTTGTAGTTCGCGACCTTGCTGTGCAAGAGCTTCGCGTCCTTCGCACCCGCGTAGGAGAGGAACTGTTCGACCTGATGGCTGCCAATGTCGGTGAGGATGCCGCCGTAGCGCTCCTTCTCGAAGAACCATTCGGGCCTGTTCTCGGCGCGCAGCCGGTGCGGTCCCAACCCGATAACCTGGAGCACGGTGCCGATCGCACCTTCGTCGATGAGCTGACCGGCGAAGACCCCGCTCTCGTTCTGGACCCGCTCGCTGTAGCAGACGCCCCACACGAGGCCGGTCTCCGCCACTTTCGCGCGCGCCGCGTCGAGCTGCTCGAAGGTCGTGAACGGCGCCTTGTCGGAGAAGTAGTGCTTCCCGTGATCCATGACGCGCAGCCCCAGCGGTCCGCGGTCGGCGGTCACCGCGGCGGAAGCCACCATCTTGATGTCCGCCCGGTCGAAGATCTCCTGTTCGGAAGACGCCGGCTTCGCCTGAGGGAACTCCTTGACAAAGGCCTCGACCTTGGCGGGATCGGGGTCGTAGACCGCGACGATATCCGCGCCGGAGTCCTCGAGTCCGTGGCACATTCCGTTGATGTGCCCGTGGTCGAGCCCGATCGCCGCAAACGGGAACTCGCCGGACTTCACGACCTTGTCCGCCTTCGCCCGCGGAGCATAATTCATTCCATCACCAGTTGCCATTACTTCCGCTCCTTGAACTTGACTTCGACCCCACCGAAGAACGCGACGCCCTGCACCTTCACCGTGGGAGCGCCGGGAATCGGACGCGAGGAGCGCTGCTTGCCCTCGAACGCGCCAAAGATCCCGGCTCCGCTGACCTCAACGTTGACGCCCTCCGGCACGACGATATCCACGCCGCCGAAGATCGCGACGACGTTGATGGTCATACCGTCGGGCGGGAAGTGCGCTTCGCGCAGGTCGATGTCGCTCCCGCCGAAGATCGCGACCGAGTTGAGCGTTCGGGGCGGGTCCCAGACACCCTTCCGGTCGGATCCCGAGAAGATCGCAATGAGCGTCGACTCGTTCGAGACCTCGCCGCGGTTGATCGGAAACGCCTCGCGCGGTCGCCCGTGCGCAGGCACCGCGCCGCCGGTGGTCGCCGGGGCATCGGGAGATCCGGCGAGCGGCAAGTCGACGAGCAGGCTCCGCAGCTCGGCGTGACTCCGCGCACCGGTCGCCGTCTCGAGACGCTGTTCGAACTCGTCCTCGCTGAGGAAATCCTTCGAGTACCCGGTCGAGAGCTGTTCGATCACGTGCTCCCGCAACCGCTCGAGCGAGTCGTTGGTAGGGTCGCTCATACGCGCAGTATACGGGGCGACCCAGGGTGTGTCACCCTCCGCGCCGCACGCGTGGCGCCTTCGGAACCGACGGAGCAGGGTCACGAGCGCCGCGCACGCGGTCGGAACGCGGCCCGGCCGGGCTGACAACGGCTGCGCAGTTGCTTCGGCGGATGCCGTCCGGTATCTTCGCCTCAATGGACACGCTGAGCACGCTCGACCGCACCGGCGCTCGGGCATACGTCATATTGGGCGCGATATTCACCGGCTCGATCGTAGCCGCAAATCTCATGGGGACGAAGGTCATTCCCTTCTTCTCGATCGGCGGCTTCGAGTTCACCGGCTCGGTGGGCATCCTCCTCTTTCCGCTGACCTTCCTGATCACCGACATCGTCGCCGAGATCTACGGACCGAAGGCCACGCGCACGATCGTCGCCGGCACGCTCGTCGTGCTGGGGATCGTGCTCGCGGTAACCGCGCTCGCGACGGTCATGCCCCCGGCGAGCCGCTTCTCCGAGCAGAACGCCGCCTACGTCTCCGTGTTCCGCAGTTCGCTCAGGATCATGCTCGCGAGCATCGTCGCGTTCACGCTCTCGCAGTACCACGACGTGTGGGCGTTCGACTTCTGGAAGAAGCGTACGAACGGCCGGCTGCTCTGGCTGCGGAACAACGCGTCGACCGTCGTGAGCCAGCTCATCGACACGGTGATCTTCATGCTGATCGCGTTCTGGGGCACGAACGAGCGGTTCACGCTCGCCTTCGTGCTGGGCAGCATGGTCCCGCCCTACTACGCGCTCAAGGTCCTCGCCGCGTTCGCGGACACCCCGCTCGTCTATCTGGGTGTCTCGATGCTGCGCCGCGCGGGCGTGGGCACCGGGACCCCGGAGCCGGAGGCGGCGTAGTCGCCGGACCAGCGAGACCCCGACCGGCCGCCTCGCTCAACCCGGCCCAACCTCGATCTCACCTCCGGCGGGGAATTCGGTTCGCTCGCCGTCGAGGACGACCGTGACCGGCACCCCCTCCGGCGCGCCCACGCGTACCCGCACGGAGCCGTCCGATCGCTCCCACCGCACGGCCACGCGTCCGGCAGGCGTCGTGATGTGTCCCTCTGCGCGCTCGAGCGATACGGTCTGTGGCGCGACGGTCACGCCGTCGAACCCGGGCGCGGAGGGGCGGATGCCCAGCACCGACCGCACGAAGTCGAGCGCCGGCCACGACGACCACGCGTGGCAGTCGCTGCGCCCAGGGAGGTACTCCGCGCAGGTGGACAGGTGCAGGTCGATCATCCGTCGCCACGGCTCCCAGACCGTCTCGTGGACGCGCTCGTAGCGGGCCGTACGCTCGAGCGCACGCGCAAGGTAGAAGCTCTGCATGAGCTTCGTCGAGATCAACGACTCGTCTGACGCGAGCCGCCCGGCGACGAGCTCGGCCTGGCGCTCGGTCGCGATGCCGGCGAGGAGGGGCATGAGCTGCGCGTGCTGGCTCGGCGGGTCGTCACGCCGCCCGGGCCCCTCGAGGAAGATCCCTCGCTCGTCGTCCCAGGCCGCCTCGCGCACCGCGTCGGCGACGCGCTCGGCGACGCGGTCCCAGCGCCACGCGTCGTCCGGTGCCCCGATCTCGCGGTGCAGCCGCGCACCGGTTCGCGCCGCGAGCACGAAGAGCGAGGTCAGGTAGGTCGACTCCCCGGCGAGCACCGCCGGCGGCTCGCCACGCTCCCAGCCGGGAGCGTTGTCCACCATGTTCCAGTGATCCACGTGTGCGACGAACCCATCCTCGCGCAGCCGATCGCGGAAGTAGACGAGCGTGCCGTCCATCGCGTAGAGACAGGTCTTCAGGAACTCGCGCTCGCGATCGCCGGCATAGTCCCACAGGTCTTCGAGCATCAAAACCCAGATCAGCGCGAAGTAGGGGATGATCTGCGGATCGTCGCTCGGCGGCCGACTCTCGACGAGCCCGTCCCACCGCAGCGTGTTGCGGAAGAGCTCGATGGAGCGGCGCACGTACGCAACGTCGCCGGTGAGGTAGAGGTGCGTGAGCGCCTCGATCCGCGCGTCGGCGAGATAGTGCAGCTGCTCGTAGTAGGGACAGTCCTCGAAGGTCTCGTGCGAGCAGAGGCGCAGCGTCCGCCAGCACATGGACCAGATGGTCTCGTATTCGGGCCGATCGCAGGAGAACGAGGCGGTGAGCTCTGCCGGATAGGTCGTGTACGCGTAGTCGGCCTCCTCGAGCGTCACCGCGGCTGGACCCGCGGAGACGCGCACGCCGACGAACCAGAACGTGCGCCAGTGAAACGGCTCGTAGACCACGTCGGTGCCGTCGAGCGCGAGCGTATCGCGGTAGCCTGCGACCCGGCCGTGTTCCATGTCGTCGCGAACCCCCTTCGTCCAGGGGCCGTCGGGCGCGCCGATGCGCTCGCGCGGCGGGGTGGAATCGTCGGCCGGGAAGAGCGCGCATTCGGCGTAGATGAGCTCGACGGTACGACCCTCGCCGCCGCTGAAGCGAAACCGGGGGTAGGCGGTCGTGAGCTCACCGGCGCTCAGCACGAGCTCGCCGCCTTCGCCGGCGGCGAGCCGCCAGCCATCGGGCGGAGTGTTCGTGTACGAACGGCGCTCCTCGATCAGCTGATCGACGGGCCGGGGTGTCAGGACCGGTGAGCGAGCGACGCCGAACGCGTCGGAGGTCCACGCGCCGCCGGCGTCGGTGGCCGGCTGCCACGCGCTCTCGTCGTAGGCGACCGCCTGCCAGTCGCGCGGCATCCGCGCGAGGTCCACGCGTTCGAAGTGCGTGAGGAACTGGCTCGAGTTCGCGAACCACGAGGTCCGATCGGCTCCAACCGCGCGGTCGTCGAGCACGAGCCATCCCTCCGGCGTATCGATCTCGAGCTCGTCGGGTCCCTGGAGCAGGAATCCCGCGCGGTAGCTGTGGATCTCGGAGACGGGGCGGTCGACGCCGAACCACCGCACCTCCGCGGCGATCGCGTTCTCCCCGACGCGCAGGTACGGCGCGATGTCGAACGTCTCGTAGTGGTACGCGTCGATCGACCCCTTGAGCGGCCCCCGGCCGACGCGGGTGCCGTTGACGAAGAGGACGTAGCGGCTCTCGGCGGTGACGTGGACGACCGCGCTCTGCGGCACCGCGGCGAGGCGGAACCGACGCCGCAGGCGACGGACCTCGAGCCCGGGCCCGCCGATCGAATCGCTCCACGCGTAGCGCGCGCGCCACGCCAGCTGCTGGTTCAGCGGTTTCGTACGCATTCCGCAAGCATGCCACGATCGGCACGACCGCGCAACGAAGCTTCGCGCGCGGAGACGGGACGCTCAGTTGTTGTTGTTCTTCTTCTCGACGCGTCGGTAGCGATCGGCCCACATGACGAGGGGCATGCTCTTGCGGGTCTGAATCCACACCGTTCCCGAACCGCTGAAGCGGCACACGAGGCCCTCGCCGGAGAAGAAGAGGCTTTTCAGCCCGGCTACCGAGCGAACGTCGTAGGAGAGTCCTTCGGTGAACGCGACGATGTGGCCGGTGTCGACGACGTAGGTGTCGGTGACGTCGATCTCGAGGAGCGCCCCGTAGGTATTGAACCAGAGATCGCCCGAGCCGGAGCATCGGACCATGAACAGCTTCTCGCCGGAAAAGAAGCCCTTGAACCCCTGAAACTCGGCCGCCACGTCGAGATCCGGGCTGGAGGCGAGGTACGAGGAGTTCTGGAGGAAGACCGTCTCGTTCTCCAGGTAGAGGTGGGCGACGTCGCCGGGCGAGCCGGGGGCGATCCCGATCTCGGCGCTGCGGTCCGCGGCGGTGAACTCGTTGATGAAGAGCTTCTCACCGCTGAGCATCCGCTTGAACCCGCCGCGCATCTTCGTCTTCATAGAGAGCGTCGAATCCATGTACGCCATGGCGGAGGCTTCCACGCGAAGCGTCCGGCCCTGCGGGATGGTAACGTTGATCATGCCATAGTCCGGAGCGGAGGAGACGGTGTACGGGTAGTCGGTTCGATCACGGTTCATCTCTCGCTCCTCAGTTTCTTTTGGGGACCAGGTGCGGGGTCAGCTTCGCGCCGAAAGTGCGGTCGGCGTGCGTCTGGCACCAGACGGTGCCGGTGCCGCTGAAGCGGCAGACGAGCCCCTCGCCGCCGGCGATCGAGCCCACGAGGCTCTTCCCCGCCTTCGTGACCTTGAAGTCGAGCGTCTCCTCGAACGCCGCGATGTTGCCCGTGTCCACGACGTACTCGCCGTTGACCCGGATGGGGTAGATCGCGCCAAAGGCGTTCACGATGACCTTGCCTCGGCCGGAGAGCCGCAGCCAGATCAGATTCTCGCCCGAGAACACGTTCTTCATGCCGCCCCAGCTGACGTTCATCTCCACGCCGCCCTCGTGCGCGACGAAGGAGCTGTTCTGGACGCTGAGCGGGGTCGAGCCGTCGAGGTCGATGACCTCCATGTCGCCAGGCAACCCCGTCGCCAGGTAGAGCTCACCTCCCGAAGTTCCGGCGGTGTAGTGGTTCAGGAAGACGCCCTCGCCGGCGACCCGGCGGGCCATTCCGCGCAGGAGGCCTCCGCCGCCGGAGCCTTCGTTCCGGCGCACACGCGTGTCGACCTCCATGTCGGCCGACATCGCGATCATCGAACCGCCTTCGGCGGTAACGGTCTCGCCGCCGGCGAGGACGACCTTCGCGGCGGTGCTGGCGGGTCTCGCGAGCAGTTCAACGTTCATACGGGCCTCCTACCGGAACTTGGGATTGAGCCACGCCGCGAGCCCCCTGATGCTGCGCGTCTGGATGTAGACCGTACCGGTGCCGACGAGGCGCGTCACGAGGCCCTCGCCGCCGAAGAGGCTCGCGAAGAAGCCACCGGCCATTGCAAGCTTGAGCTTGAGCGAAGGGTCGTAGGCGACGAGGTGGCCGTCGTCGACCTTGAGCTCGCCGTTCACCTCGCGCTTGATGATCCCGCCGTACGCCCCGTACCAGAGCGTTCCGGCGCCGCTCGCCTTCAGCTTCACGAGCCCCTCGCCGGACACCCACGAGACGAAGCCGGCCCAGCTCGTCCTCAGCCGGATGCCCTCGGTACACGCGAGAAAGGCGCCCTTCTGGAGGCAGATCTCCTGCCGGTCGCGAAGCTGCAGCTCGAGGATCTCGCCGGGGACGTCCTGCGCGACCGTGACGCGCCGCGGGCCGGAGGCGTCGTGGGAGAATCGATTCACGAAGAACGACTCGCCCCCGAAGAGCTTTTTACCCAGCGCCGAAAAGAAGCCGCCGTTCGTCTTCGTCGTCATCTGGATGTCGGCGGACATCGACTGCATCGCGTCGTTCTCCACGATGACCGTCTCGCCCGGCGACAGATCGATGTGAACGTGAGCGAACGATGGGCTGCCCGAAATCTCGGTTCTCATGCGGCTCTCCTTCTCCTTAGGCCGGGACGCGCGAATAGTGCAGCGCGATTGTAACATTTCGATGACCGACGCTGAAAGTCCTTTCCGAGCGCGACGCGGCGCGGGGACGGTGGTACCTTAGGGGTGTGGCTGATCGTCGCTTGATTCTCACAGGGCTCATCGCCGTCGGACTCGCCGGACTCATCGGGTGCACGAGCACGCCTCCCGAGGTAGAGACCTACCCGACAGACGCCGCGCACCGCCTCGAGGTGAACGGAGTCGAGGTGCACTACTTCGACTTCCATCCCCGCGGCTCCGAGACGCCCATCGTCTGGGTGCACGGCTATTCGGCGGGCGCATTCGAGGTGACCTACATAGAGGACAACCTTGGGCAGGACCGACGAATCATCGCGCTCGATCTCCCGGGTCACGGCTATTCGGAGAAGCCGGAGATCGAGTATACGCTCGACTACTACACAAGCTTCCTCGGTGACTTCATAGACGAGCTCGGGCTCGACCGCTACATCCTCGTCGGGCACTCGATGGGCGGGCTGATCGTGTCGACGTTCGCCGCAGAGCAGCCACCGGGGCTCGAGCGGCTCATCCTCGTCTCGCCGTACGTCTTCGCGGGCGAGGCCGGCCCCATCGCGGAGTTCCTCGCCGACACCGGCGTCCTCGTCGACTACGGGCTCGAGCTCCACAACGAGACCGTCATCGGGGTCGCGATGCGGGCGAGCGTGTTCCACAATTCGGAGCGCATCCCGCAGGACCTCATCGACTATCTCACGACGAGCACCTTCCACACGCCGAACGCGATCCCCGCGCTGGCAAGCGTCACCAGGAATATCATCGCCCGCGAGCACGACGCGAGCGTGCTCGAGCGGATCGACGTGCCCACGCTGGTCGTCTGGGGCGCGGAGGACCGCGTGCTCGACTACCGCTACTCAGCGCAGTTCAACCGTCGGATCCCCGGCAGCACACTCGAAGCGATCCCCGATTGCGGCCATCTGCCCCACGTCGAGTTCCCCGACGTGACCGCGGGCATCATCAACGGGTGGCTCGCCACGACCGGGCAGCGGTAGGGCACGCCTGGTGGCCTTCAGGGCCGCCGACACCCCGAATCTCGTCACGCACGACAAGCAATCCAGCTCGGAAAAAGAAGTTGATCAGTAGCTGACCCTGCCTTTACGTTACGTGACATGACGGCTGAATATCCGCTCCCCCCCGACGAGGAAGGACGACTCGAGACGCTGCGGGCGTACCGGATCCTGGATACCCCGGCTCAGAAGGAGTTCGACGAGCTCACAGAGCTCGCCGCGACGATCTGCGACACCCCAATTGCGCTCCTCACCCTCATCGACGCCGACAGACAATGGTTCAAGGCTCGTCTGGGGCTCGATCTGCCGGAAACGGGACGCGACATCGCCTTCTGCGCGCACACGGTAGCTCAGCGAAGGCCGCTCGAGATAGACGACGCAGCGCGCGATGAGCGCTTCCGCGATAACCCGCTCGTGCGGAACGACCCCCATATCCGCTCGTACATGGGCGTGCCGCTGATGCCGGACGGCGTGCATGCGGTAGGCACGCTCTGCGTGATCGACCGCGCTCCGCGGAACCTTACGCCCAAACAACAGCATGGACTCAACGTCCTGGCGAGGCAGGCTGCCGCTCTCCTGCGGCTGCACAAGAATCGGATCGACCTGGAGCGACTGACGCAGCAGAAGAACGATCTCCTGAAGGTCGTCGGTCACGATCTGCGCAATCCGCTCTCCTATATCGCGGGCGTTTCGGCGCATCTGGCGAGCTCGCTCAAGCCGGGAGACACGGTACGCGAGGAGGAGGCAAAGCTGCTCGGCGCCGTTCCCGAACGAGCTCGGTACATGACCGATCTCATTGCAACGTACCTCGACGCGCAAGCGATCGAGGACGGGGCGATTCGCCTGAATCTGGAAAGCGTTTCTGTTGACGCCGCGATCTCGCGCGTGGTCGACGATGAGCGCCATGCGGCCGACTCCGCCGGAATCCAGATTTGGAGGGAAGACACGTCTGAGGGTCACCGCGTGCGTGCGGACCGGTTTCGCCTCCATCAGATCCTGGAGAACCTGATCTCCAACGCGATCAAGGTGACGCCGACGGGCGGGCAGATCGTCGTCCGGGCGCACGTCGATCACGGCGACACCGTGATCGACGTGGAAGATAGCGGCCCGGGGATCGACCCCGACCGGATCGAGGAGATCTTCGCTCCCTACGCGAGCTCTCACGGCGGACGCGACGCGGGGCACCGCGGTCTCGGGCTCTTCGTCGCGAGGAGCCTTGCCGAGCTCCACGGCGGATCGGTGGAGGCCGGAAATCGTGAAGACGGCGGGGCGGTTTTCACGGTGAGGATTCCAAGAGAGTAGCTCTCACCGAGGCCGCCCGCGCGACGAGACTGTTCACCGCTCCTCGTCGCACCGCGCACTCGTCGTTTCGTCGACGACCGAAAGAAGCCTGCGAACGTCGAGGGGCTTGGTGAGATACTCTGCGAAGCCGGCGTCTCTGCCGGTTGCCACGTCCTCGGCTGCAGCGCGGGCGGTGACAGCCACTACCGGGATATCTCGACCCCACTCCTCCTCGCGAATCCGGCGCAAGACCTCCGTCCCGTCTCTTCCTGCCAGATTGAGGTCCAGGAGGATGAGGCAGGGGCGGTGACGTTCGGCGAGCTCGAGCCCGACGTGCGCCTCGTGCGTGGTGATCAGGCGAATCGAGTCTCGAGAGGCGAGGATGCGCTCGACGAGCCGGACGTTGGCGGCGTTGTCTTCCACGTAGAGTACCGTCTGCTTGGGCTCTTCGGTGGGCGGCGCGGTCTCCACGAGGGCGCGAACGGGAGCGCTGTCTGCAACCGGCAGCTCGACCCAGAACGTGCTTCCCTCGCCAAGGACGGTTTCCAGGTCCACGCTACCGCCCATGGCCTCCGCGAGCCGCCTGCTGAAGGCGAGCCCGATTCCGCTTCCCTCCACGTCGCCGGCTTCTCTGCCGAGTCGGTTGAACGGCACGAAGAGTTCTTCAAGACGCTCCTCCGGGATTCCCGGTCCGGTGTCGCGGACAAGAATGCGGGCGCGGGAACGATCGTGTTCGGCCCAGACCTCCACCATCCCGTCAGCCCGGTTGTATTTGATCGCATTCGACAGGAGGTTGATGAGAATCTGTCTCACCCGCACCGGATCGGCGTGTACCCGAAGGTCTTCGTCGATCGGGTGACGCGTCATACGGACGCGCTGCTCGGCGCCCGCAGGCATCAACATGCTGACCGCCTCCTCGACTACCTCCGCGCACGCGACCTCTTCAGTCGAGAGGGCCATCCGTCCGCTCTCGATCTTTGCGAAATCGAGCACTTCGTTGATGAGCCCGAGCAGGTGATCGCCGGCGGTCGTAATCTCGCGGACGTAGTCGGCCTCCCTCTCCCCGAGAGATCCGTGGAGCTCGAGAAGCTGCGCGAAGCCGATGACCGAGTTCATGGGCGTCCGCAGCTCGTGACTCATCGAGGAGAGGAACTCGCTCTTTGCCCGGTTGGCGCGCTCGGCCACCTCACTCGCCTGTTGCGCTTCGGCGAGCTCACGCTCGCTCGTGACGTCACGAAAGAATGCGGAGAAATACACCTCGCCATCGGATTCCCAGAGCGTCGCGCTGAGCTCGATGTCGAGTGGTTTCCCGGTTCTTGTGGCGAGGCGGGTGCGAATCCGGTCGGAGCCTGTCCTCGTGAGCCGCCCGAGGTGTTCCTCCAACAGGCGAGCGTCCTCGGTTCCAACGAGGTCATGGATCCACATGGAACACAGCTCGTCGCGACCGAAACCGGTTATCTCCGTAGCTCGGTCGTTCACCTCCAGGATTCGGCCATCGGTGGAGGCGAACCAGTAGCCGTCGAGTGCGGAGCCAAGCAGCGCCTCGAACTTCGCGGCGTGATCCCGCACCAGGGCATCAGCCCGTCTGAGCTCGGTGACGTCGAGGTAGGTCGCCATCAGATAACGAATCTCGCCCCGCTCATCCTTCACGACGCTCGCAGACACGAGAACCGTGAACGTCGAGCCGTCCGACCGACGCGCATCGATCTCGCCGGTCCAGAAGTCGTCCACCGCCATTCGCTCGATGATCGCGGCGGCCTCGTTCGGACGCGCGAAAAACGAGGTCGACTCGCGCCCTATGACCGCATCGGCGTCGGCTTCACCCCAGAGACGCACGAAGGCGTCGTTGGCGTACGTTACCACCCCATCCGCTCCGGCGATCGCCATGGGGGTGATGGACGTATCCATCGCCTTCGTTCTGACCAGAAGGGCCTCGCGGAGACGCGCCGTCTTCGTGACGTCCTGCAGCGTACAGATCGAGCGAACGAAAGAGCCCCCACGGTCACGCGCGGGTGCGCCGAGCGCGCGGATGTGCCTGGTCCGTTCGTCGGGAAAGAGCAGCCTGAACTGCAGGTCGTACTCTTCACCCTGATCGGTCGGTGCGCAGAGGCCGGCCTCAACGCGATCGCGGTCGTCCGGATCGACTCGGGCGAGAATCCCGGATAGTGATGGAGTAGTGGAGGCGGGATCGAGCTCGAGAAGACGGAACATCTCCGCCGACCATCTGTGCCGCCCGGTCTTGTGGTCGACCTCGACCGTACCGACCCGCGCGATCCGCTGACTCTCGCGCAGGAGCTCCTCGCTTCGCGCAAGCGCATCTCGGGCTCGCTTGCGATCGGTGATGTCCGTGTCGGACCCGCGGTAACCGAATAGACGGCCGGCCGGATCGACCATTGGCTCACCGTTCGTGACCATCCAGATGTGCCGACCGTCTTTGTGGACCATGGTGTTCTCGAAGTCCCGGAACGTCTCGCGTCGATCGAGCATCGCGAGCGTCTCGCTCGCGAACTGCTCGCGACCTTCACGCGGGTGCAGCTCGTAGTAGTGCAACCTCCCGACGAGCTCCTCCGGCCGGTAGCCGAGGACCTCTTCGGCCGCCCCGCCCACGTAGGTGAAGCGCCCTGCCGGATCGATCTCCCAGACGACGGTCCGGCTCTGACGGGCAGACTGCGCGAACCGCTCCTCGCTCTCCCGGAGCGCCTCCTCCGCATTCGCGCCGGGCGGTGCCGGCACCTCTTCGACGTATCCGAGGACACCCACAATTTCCCCCGTTTCGTTGCGGTAGGGTGACTTCGCGATGCGCACCCAGCGCCCGCTCCCTCGCTCGGGCAGCTCCATCACCGACTCGCGCGAACGCCCCGTCTCGATAACACCCCGGTCCTCGTCGCGTTGCGCCCGCGCCGCCTGTGCCGCAAAGAGCTCGGGGTCGGTGCGCCCGACGATTTCGTCCGGTGTCGCCCGCAGCGCGGCGGCGAAGCGTTCGTTGCACGCGATGTAGACCGAGAACGGATCCTTCACGAACACGCCCATAGGAAGCTGTTCGACGATGTCCTCGGGCTTCACGGCGCGGTAGGGGAATTGACCGCGCAGGGGTCGACGCTCACCCGGCGGTCGCCATCCCTGCCACCAGCCTTTCATGGAACCCTCTTTGCCGGTTCGGCGAGATACGCGTCGACGATCTCCAGGAATCGTGTCACATCGAGGGGTTTGGTGAGATACTCGTCGAAACCCGCTCGAGCCCCACGCTCGACGTCCTCTACCACCGCGCGCGCGGTGAGCGCGACTACGGGGATTTCGCTCCCCCAGTCGCTCGACCGAATCCGACGGAACGTCTCCCAGCCGTCGATGCCCGGCAGGTTGAGGTCGAGCAATACGAGCTTCGGATGGTGCGCGCGCGCGAGCTCGAGGCCAATCGTACCGGTATGCGCAACGAGGAGGTGGATCCCGTCTCGCTGCGCGAGAATCCGTTCGACGAGCTTGACGTTCGCAGGATTGTCCTCCACGTAGAGAATCGTCTCGCGGTAGGACGGCATTGCTTCGGCGGACACGGCGCGGGGTTCGGCGATCGCCTCACCTCCGGTGGAAGGTTCGGCGACGGGCACCTCCACCCAGAACGTGCTCCCGGTTCCCACGTCGCTCTGCATGCCGATGGTGCCTCCCATCGCCTCGGCGAGGCGTTTGCTGAGCGCGAGACCGATCCCCGTCCCCGGCACGTCGACGGCCTCCCTGCCGAGCCGGCTGAAAGAGACAAACAGCTCTCCCTGCCGCTCGGGAGCTATCCCGTAGCCGGTGTCGCTGACGACGATGCGCGCGTGTCTACCTGCTTCGCGTACCTGTACATCGACGGCGCCTTCGGGCCGGTTGTACTTGATCGCGTTTGACAAGAGATTGATCACAACCTGCTTCAAGCGTACCCGGTCGGCCTCCACAACGAGCGGCTCGTCGGTCTGATAACTGAGCGTGATCCCGTACGTGTCGGCCACCGGCGCCATCATACGCACGCTCTCCTCGACGATCTCTCTGCACAAGACGGGCTCGAGCGATAGCTCGACCGTTCCACTCTCGATCTTCGCGAAGTCGAGTACCTCGTTGATCAGCCCGAACAGATGATCACCGGCGTGCGCGATCTCATCGACGTACTCCGACTCGGTCTCGGCGAGACTTCCGTTCATCCGCAGGAGCTGGGCAAAGCCGAGGATCGAGTTCAGGGGCGTGCGCAGCTCGTGACTCATAGACGAAAGAAACTCGCTCTTCGCGCTATTTGCGCGCTCTGCTGCCGCTTTGGCTTCGTGGAGCTCGACGTACGCACGCGCGCGCTCGAGCGCCTCGTGGCAGCGTTCGGCGGTCTCGCGCACGATGTCGATCTCCGATGCGCCCCAGGCACGCGCGTGCGTCTGATGCACGGCGAAGGCCCCCACGGGGCGGTTCTGTCTCACGACGGGTACGAAGATGTACGCGTGGATGCCGAGCCGGAGCGTGGCCTCGCGCTCCTCTGCAAGGAGTCTGTCGTCGGTGCCTACGTCGGCGACGACGAGCGGCTCGCCGCTGCGAAAGGCCTCCATCGCGGCGATACCGTAATTGTCGAGCACGTAGCGCCCGCTCGCGTCGGGAAGTCCGCGATGGTAGTCGGTCTCCACGATGCCGGTCGTCCCGTCTGCCGAGATCTCCGCGTAGTGGACGCGGTCGGCCTCGAGGTACTCACCGAGCAACCGATCGACGGTCGACTGCGTCTCCAGCGGATCGCACACCGAGCGCACGGCGTCGGTCAATCGCACGCGGTAGGCGTTGACCATCGAGTACTCTCGCATCGCCGCTTCCGCCCGCTTCTGGGCGTCGATATCCTGGAGCACCCCGAGCAGGTGATCGGATCGACCGTCCACCAAGACGACGTTGCCCGACTCGCGCAGCCACCGGTACAAACCGTCGGGAAGGCGGTAGCGATACTCGACCTCGTACGCCTCCCATGTGCTCACGCAATCGTCCACGGCGCGTTGTACGCGCTCGCGATCGTCGGGATGTATCGAGTCTAGGAACCCATCGTACGTCGTGACAACATCTCCGTTTGCCTGCCCGAGAAGCCGGGCCGTCGCCCCGGTCCCGACCAACTCGCCGGTATCCAAGTCCATCCACCAGGTTCCGATGTTCGCGTACTCCTGGCTCAGGCGCAAGCGTCGCTCGTTCTCGGCGAGCTCCGCCTTTGTCTGCAACAGGCTGGTAACGTCGGTCGCGATCCCGATGTAATGCGTCACAACCCCGGCGCGGTCTCTTACCGGCGCAATGCGAGCCTCACACCAGTACGGACGCCCGTCCTTGCGGTAGTTACGAAGGAGCGCCTCGGAGGGCGTATGCATCCGGATCCCTTCGCGAATCTCATCGAGTCCGGGCTGGTTCCGGTCGTCGGCGTGGAGAAACCGCGGGTTCCTGCCGAGCACCTCGTCCCGCCCGTAGCCGGTCGTGCGCTCGAATCCGCCGTTCACGTAGATGAGCGGATAGTCGGGGGCCTGCGCGTCACAGATCATGATCTGCACCGTCGCGTGGTCCATCGCCGCCACCTGAAGCTTCAGCTGGTCGTGCGCGGTTCTGATCTCGATCGCCCTGGCAAGCCGCGACGCCACGGCCTCGATCAACTCGACGTCGCCGTCGGTGAACGCGCGCCTCCGCGTCGCCGTCTGTTGAGCCGAGTACGAGGCTGTCACCGAGCCGACGATCTCTCCGTCCACGACGATCTCGCGCGTGAGCGTGGTCCCCGCTTCGTCGAAGCCCGGAGAGGCAAACTGCTTGTCACGCACGTCGATCCGGACGCCTCCTTCTTCGGGATAGTGGAGTCCGGCGGCGACAGCGGCTACCGTGGCGCGCACAACGTCATCGGTGGTCCCGCCCGACTCGTGAGCCCGCCACAGTACCGCAATCGTCTCGCGTTCCTTCAAACGTGCCTCGAGCGCTTCCTCCGAAGCTTTGCGTGCGGTGATGTCCTGCTTCACCGCGATGTACCGGATGATCTCGCCCGAGGCGGCGCGAACCGGAGAGATGATGGCTTCCTCCCAATACAGCGTGCCGTCCTTCTTTCGATTGCGAAACAGCCCTCGCCACGTCCGACCGGCGGTCAGCTCGGACCAGAGCTCCTCGTAGTCACAGACGGGGTCGTCCCCAGCCTGCAGGATACGCGGGTTGCGCCCAAGCACCTCGTCCGCCGCGTACCCGGTGACCGTTTCGAACTCCCGATTCACGTAGACGATCGAACCGTCTGTATTTGTGATTACGACGCTGACCGGCCCCTGTTCGATCGCGGTTCGCAGGGCGGTCAGCTCGTTGTTGTCGTCGTCGCGTTCGCTCATTGTCCTGGCTTCCTCTACGCGTTGGCAGCGAGACCGGGCACCGGCTCCCACTCGTCGACAAGCGCGTTGCTTACGCGTTCGAACTCTCGCTCCACGGCGCCGAACGCATCCACTGCGGCGGGATCAAAGTGACGTCCGCTCTCGGCGACGATCCTTCCGACGACCTCGGCGTGCGTCATGACCTGCTTGTAGGGGCGTTCGCTTCGTAGCGCGTCGTAGACGTCAGCGACCGCCATGATACGGGCGCTGAGCGGAATATTGTCTTTCGCGAGTCCGTCCGGGTACCCGCTGCCGTCCCATCGCTCGTGATGCCAGCGGGCGATCTCGGCGCCCGTGGCGATGAAGTCGTTTCTCGGGTACCTGTCCTGGACGCCCCGGAGCGTCTGGTAGCCGAGCATCGCGTGCGTCTTGATGAGCTCGAACTCGTCCGGCGTGAGCGGCCCCGGTTTCAGAAGAACCGTATCGCTGATCCCCACCTTCCCAATGTCGTGGAGGGGGGCTGCGTGGTAGAGGTTCAGCCGAAACGTCTCGTCGACGACCGCGGCGTACTCCGGGTGTCTGCCGAGCTCCTCGGCGAGGATGATGCAGTACCGCTGCGTCCGCTCGATGTGCCGGCCGGTGTCGTTGTCACGGTTCTCGGCCAGTTTCGCGAGCGCGAATATCGTCGCGAGCTGGGAGTCCATCACCTCGCGGGTCTGCTCGTCGAGCAACTGCCGAAGGCGCACGTTGTCGAGCTCGAGCTCGCGGCGGGCCGCTCTCGTGCCCAGGTGCGAATCGACTCGGAGCGCGAGCTCGCGCGTCTCGAAAGGTTTGACGAGGTAGTCGACCGCACCGGCCGCGTAGGCACGGCCCTTGTCTTCCGGTTCGTCGTGACCGCTCAGGAAGATGACCGGCGTATCGGCCAAGGCTCGGTTCTCGCGAAGACGATTCGAAAGCTCGTAGCCGTCCATCCCGGGCATGCTGATGTCGAGGATAAACATATCAGGCGGGTCGTCTGCGGCTGCGGCAAGCGCCGACTCTCCGTTGGAGAACGCGGTAACGCGGTGTCCAAGGCTCGTCAGTACGTCCTCGAGCGTATCCAGTGCGTTCACAGAGTCGTCGACGATCACGAGCGATGCCGACGATCGGGTATTGAGATCGTTCATTGCACTCTAACAAGCAAAGAACGTGCCAGGCTCTCGGCCGATTACACCTCATCGGCCTGCGCTCGTCTCAGCTTGCGCCAGAGCGTCGTGCGGCTCATACCGAGCGCCTCCGCAGCCCGGGTCTGGTTACCGCCAAAGCGCACGAGCGCGTCCTCGATTGCCGTGCGCTCTGCCTCACCGACGGTAGTCGCCAGGGTCGGTGAAGCGCTCTCACCCGCCTCCGGCGGAGAGTCGTTCGCCGGCACGTCTAGGCGCTTGTGGAGCGAGAGCAAGCTTCGCACGCGTTCGACGGTGAGCGAGCCTCCTGGATAGAGAGCGACGACCCCGTGGAGGAGGTTCTCGAGCTCCCGAATGTTGCCCGGCCAGCTGTGAGCTCGCAACAGCGCGAGCGCCTGCTCGTCGATCGCGTCGAACGACTTGCCGTGACGCCGCGCGAACAGGTCGAGAAAGTGTTTCGCCAATGGAACAACGTCGTCGGGGCGTTCGCGCAGAGGCGGAATCCTCAACGGCACGACGCGCAGACGGTAGTAGAGATCCTCTCGAAACTGTCCGTCTGCGACCATCGCGGCGAGGTCGCGATTCGTCGCGGCGAGCACGCGGACGTCGACCGGCACGTCGTGTGTTCCACCCACGCGCCGGATCGTGTACTCCTGAAGCACCCGCAGCAGGGTGGCCTGCAGATGCAGCGGCATCTCGCCGATCTCGTCGAGCAGCAAGGTGCCTCCTGAGGTCGCCTCGAAGATCCCGGTCTTCATCTTCGTTGCGCCGGTGAACGCTCCGCGCTCGTAGCCGAAGAGCTCGCTCTCGAGTAGCG
>CAYWJH010000012.1:18474-28872 GCA_964458555.1 uncultured Spirochaetaceae bacterium
GTTGCGCCGGTGAACGCTCCGCGCTCGTAGCCGAAGAGCTCGCTCTCGAGTAGCGACTCGGGCAGAGCACCGCAGTTGATTCCCACGAACGGTCCCGTCGAGCGATCGCTGCGGCGGTGGATCGCCCGCGCGACCACCTCTTTTCCAGTCCCGCTCTCGGCCTCGAGCAGGACCGGCACGTCGCTTCGGGCGAGTACGTCTACCATCTCGACGACCCGACGCATGGACTCGCTCACGGCGATCAGCTCACCGTCGCCGTGGAGGTCGACCATCTGCCCGCGCAGTCGTTCCACCTCGTGCCGCAGCGCGTGACGCTCGGTGACGAGACGGAGCGCCTGAAGGACGCGCTCGTTCTCGAGCGGCTTGGTGAGGAAGTCGGTCGCGCCCTCCTTGATCGCGCGGACGGCCGTGTCGATCGTGCTCGTACCGGAGATCATGATCACATCCGGTGGGTGGGACATTCGGCGGATCGCGGCGAGGAGCTCGAGGCCGTCCATGCCTTCCATGGTGACATCGGTCAGAACCACGGCGTAGTCGTGGCGATCGAGGAGCGAGAGCGCAGCCTGTGCCGTCAGCGCCGTATCGACAGGATAGCCCGCGTCTCCGATCACAGCGGTGAGATAGTCGCCGACCCACTGGTCGTCGTCCACTACGAGAATTCGTGCGCCGCCGTCGCTCAAGCCACACTCCATTGCATCAGTGAACGATATACGTGTTGCACGTCTGAAACATACTGTGTTCGGATCGGTCCGAAAACCCCGCATCGTGCACGGATGGAGGTATCGGTTACTCGACCGCGACAACCACCCGGATCAGCTCGTCGTCCACGCGGTAGTACCGCGCCAGGGGTTGGTCCGCGTGCGGCAGATCAGCCTCGTCGTAGAGCACCTGCGGAAGCGATACGGCGTGGCGGTACTCCTCTTCGCCTCGTTCGAGCAGGAAGTTACCCGCGACGATGTTGGCGAGCTCCATCAGACAGTCGTCCACCTCCGAACCGGAAAGCTCGTCCCAGCCCTGGCCGTAGACGTTTTCGATCAACCGCTGCTTCGTGCCGACGCCCAGGTAGAGTGTGAGAAAACCGAACAGGGGATGACCGAAGCTGATATGAATCAACTGGCCCGTCGGTGCCGAATCGGCCTCAGAAAGGCGGTCTGGCTCGACAACGGCGTCCATGAACGCCATGTCCGCGAAACTCGTGATCACAGCCTCGTCGAGTGCGTCCTTCACATCCATGCGCTATACCTCCTTCAAGGCGTGCATGAGCTTTGCCGGCGAAAGCGGCTTCTGAATCCGCGCGATCACGTTGTCCTGCAGCTCGGGTTCGTCTTCGGACGCCTCGGCCACGCTCGAAATGACGACGACCGGAACGCGGGAGGCGAATCGCGATGCGCGCATCTTGCGGACAAGCGTCAGGCCGTCCACCCTGGGCATCCTGAGATCCGTGACGACAAGGTCGATCGGTGAGGCGCGTAACGCATCGAGCGCCTGTGCCCCATCGGAACACTCCTCGAACACCGCGTCGGAGAATCCAGCCATCTCAAGGCATCGTCGTACGATGAGCCGGGAGGTCCGGGAGTCGTCAACTATGAGTATTCTGCTGTATGTCATGCGCATACCTCCTCGCGGCCCCTCATCCAGAAAGTCACCGCTATAGGTTCCACGTTCTCGATCCGTTCGCGACGGTCATCTCGCCGCTCTCTATGTCAATCCAGGCGGTGCGGCTCATCGTACCGCCGGAGTCCTCGGCGTATACACCCAGTCCCGCCTTCCAGAGCTCGCGCTTGACGGCGAGCAGGTTTCGCTTACCGATGTTGAACCGTCCTTCCGCGTCCATCATGTTGGCGCCGCCGGTCAGGCGGACGAGAATGTCGCGCCTGTTCGCTGTTCCGGGTAGTCCCATCTTCGTGAGCAGAAGCGGCACTCCCGTATCCGCGAAGTACGCCGGCTGGTCGTTCGCTCGCCTCGGATTCACCGACGATTCCGGGTACACGACGTGAAGCAGGCCGCCCAGACTCCGCGTGCGGTCGTAGATCACAACCGCGATGCACGACCCCAGCCCGTACGTCTTGATGACGTCCGCCTGCCGGTCGGACACAGCGAGCTCGCCGAGCCCGACCGGGACAATGCTGCTCATACCGTCTCCAGAAGGCGGAGTATCGCCGTCGGAATATCGCCGACCGCGACGAGCCGTTCGGCGCCTCCCCGAGCGTACGCCTCCTTGGGCATTCCGAACACGACGCTCGTCTCCTCGTCCTGGGCGAGGGTCCTCGCCCCCGCTTCGCGAAGCTCTACCATCGCATCCGCTCCGTCTGCGCCCATTCCGGTGAGCATGACTCCGACGGCGTTCGTCGCGACGTACTTCGCCACCGAGCGGAACAGCACGTCCACCGACGGACGATGACCGTTGACCTTCTCACCATCGGTGCAGTCGACGACGTAGCGCCCTCCCGAACGGACGACTCGCATGTGATGCTCGCCCGGCGCGATGAGCACCCGACCGCGGAGCACCGTATCGCCGCTCGCGGCCTCCTTGACTTCCATGGGCACGAGCTCGTTCAGCCGAGCGGCAAACTGGCGCGTGAATACCGGTGGCATGTGCTGCGCTACGACGATCCCGGGCGTATCGGCGGGCAAGCCGGCGAGAATCGCTTCAAGCGCGATCGTGCCGCCGGTCGACGCGCCGATCGCGACGACCTTGTCGGTCGTGCGATCGAGCGCGGCGGTCGCGATCCGACCGACGGGGGCGGGTGGCCCCCGCCGCGCGCGAAGCGCGTTCACGTCGACGGACGCGGCGGTTCGGATCTTGGCCGCCAGCTCGTGCATCGTTTCGGCGAGGCCTGCACCCAGACGCGCCGACGGCTTTGTCACAAAGTCGATCGCCCCGTACTCGAGCGCCTTGAGCGTCAACCGCGCCTGCGGCGTCGCGAGCGCGGAGACGACGACCACCGGCGTCGGACGCTGAGGCATGAGCCGGCGAAGAAACTCCACCCCGTCCATGCGGGGCATCTCGATGTCGAGCGTGACCACATCCGGCTCGTCGAGCACGATTCGGTCTCGCGCTGCGTAGACGTCCGGCGCGGTGCCGATCACCTCGATGTCGGGCTCCCTCGAGAGCTCCGTAGTAAGGATCGACCGCACGAGCGCGGAGTCGTCCACGACCAGTACTCTTATGGGCATCGCTGGTACACCGTCGGCCTGAGGTAGCGGTAACCGCTCACCTCGCGACCAAGACTCTCCGAATGCCCGATCAACAGATACCCACCGTCGTGCGTGTGCCGGGCGAACCGGGAGACGAGCGATTGCTTCGTCCGCGAGTCGAAGTAGATCATGACGTTGCGGCAGAGGACGATGTGAAACAGCCCCTTAAACGGAAACCTTTCCTGATTCAGGTTCAGTCGCTTGAAGAGGATGCTCCTCCTGATCGCGTCGACCACCTGAACACGCTCGGCGTCGAGACGAAGCAGGTACTTCCGGTAACGCTGCGGGACGGTGTCGAGCACAGCGGCAGGAAAGATACCGGCGCGGGCGCGCTCGAGCGCCGTGACCGATATGTCGGTCGCGAGAATACCCGGCACCGTCCCGAACGGGGACCCTCCGAAGTGCTCGTGAAGCGTCATCGCCAGCGTGTACGGTTCCTGCCCCTCGGAGGCACCGGCGGACCAGATTCGCACCTCGTGCGGCTTCACGCCACGTTCCTCGAGCGATGGCACGATCGTGGACAGGATGTAGTCGAAGTGATCCGCCTCGCGAAAGAGATACGAGTGGTTCGTGGATATGTGGTCCACGAGCGAGAGCAGACCTGCGGTGTTCGCATTCCGCTCGAGCTCGTCCGCGTACTCGCCGAAATTGGCGTACCCCTGCGCGCGCAACACCTTGCTGAGCCGGCCCTGGACGAGCAGCCGCTTGCTGTCTGCAAGATTGATACCGAACCGCTCGTACACCATAGTCCGGATCCGGCGGAACTCCTCGTCGGTTATCCGAAGGAGCCCGCCGGTAGAGTCTGTCTCAGAACTGGCCAAAGTCGTCATCGTCGAGTTTGATTGCATCTCTGGGGTTCTGCCTGGACTTTTCGGCCGTCCGGCTATGTGCTACGCCTACGGGTTCGGACTCCTGGTGCGGGCCGGCAGCGATCTGCCGCGGTCGTTCGCCTTGAGACCCGTTGCCGTCCGCGCCGCCGCTCGCCCTGCTCGTGCCGGACGCAGGCGCCTCTCGCGCATCGACCTTGTTGTGCGCGAGCTGGAAGGTGGATACGAGCGCGCGCAGCTGTTGCGCCTGTGCGGAGAGCTCCTCCGCCGCCGCCGCGCCTTCCTCGGCGTTCGCCGTGTTCGACTGCGTCACCTGATCGATCTGGGAGAGACCCTGGTTGATCTGCTCCACGCCCTGCGCCTGCTCCTTGCTCGCGAGCGCGATCTCCTCGAGGAAGTCCGCGACCTTCGTGGAACCGGTCACGATTTCCTGCAGTTGCTCGCTAGTGGCCTGCGCCGCGGTGTTACCCTCCTCGATGTTCTTCGTCGTTGTCTCCACCATGGTGGTCGTCTCTTTCGCGGCCTGTGCGCTTCTCACCGCGAGGTTTCGGACCTCTTCGGCTACGACCGCAAAGCCCTTGCCGTACTTGCCGGCGCGTGCCGCCTCCACGTTCGCGTTCAGCGCGAGGAGGTTGATCTGGAAGGCGATGTCGTCGATGACCTTCACCACCTTGGTGATCTCGTCCGAGCTCTCGTTGATGCGGTCCATCGCGGCCACGAGCGACTGTACCTGCTCGCTACCCTTCTCCGCGGAATCCAACGCGCCCTTCGCCACCGAGCTGGCTTCGGTAGAGCTCTCCGCGTTCTGGTCGGACTGGCTGTTGATCTCGTTGAGCGAGGCGGTGATCTCTTCGAGCGAGCTCGCCTGCTCGGTCGAACCCTGCGAGAGCGACTGGCTCGATTGGGCGACCTGTTCTGCCCCGGAGTTTACCTGGTCGACCGATTCGTCCACCTGTCCGAGCACGTTGTTGAGCGAATCCACCATCGTCTTAAACGACCCGGTCAGCAGTCCGATCTCGTCCTTCCTCCGCACTTCCGGCACGTCGACGGCCAGGTTCCCCTCGGCGATCTGCGAAGCAACTCCGGCGGCGACCGCGAGGGGTTTGGAGATCGACCTGGAGAACAGTATGGATACGACGATCACGACGATCATCAGCGCGACGGCGATATAGATGATGAAGGTCACGAGCTCGTTGATGGGTTCCTGCACCTCCGCTTGATCTATCTCCGCAAGCAGCGCCCACGTGAAGTCACCGACCTCGACGACGTCCCACGCCGAAAGCACCGGGTTCCCGTTGTAGTCGACGATGACGCCTGAGCCCGGGCGCCCGGCGAAGGCTTCGCGCACCGCCTCCGTATCAACTCCGTTCGCGCCCACCGTCCCGTTGAGCGACGCGTTGACCGACCGGGCTTCGGGATCCAGGTACGAGTCCGAACGCATGAGGTTGTCTTCACCGACGAGATAGGTCTCTCCGGTCTCGCCCATGCCCGTGCGTTCCTGCATGATCGCGTTGATCTGTCCCAAGGAGACCTGAATGACCGCAACTCCGTGGACCTCCCCCGCATCGTTCCGCACGCGTTGCGCGTAGAACATCGCCGGCTCATTGTTGCTCGCAGCGTAGGGTTCCATATCGACGATGACCGGGTCGTCGGTTACCCGAGCAAGCTCCCACGCTCGTGCGAGCGCGCTGTCCCGGTAGGGGCCGGTGACCAGGTTCGTGCCCAGATCGGCCTTGCGCGCGTTCGTGTACATCACGTGCCCGTGCTCTTCACACGCGAGGAAGAGATCGTAATGGCCGGCGACTTCCGTATAGACCGAAAGCTTCTCGTGCGCGGTGCGGTAGATCTCTTCATACGCGAGCGTGAGCTCATCGCCGTTCCCGGTGATGTCGTAGGGACCCGTCGCATCCACTCCCATTTCCTCGTGGTAGCGAATGAGATCCTCAAGGACCTCATCCACGTCGCCGCTCCGGGCGATCACCTCCATCTCTACATGAAGCTCTTCGAAAAGTGAGTCGATTTGGTTTGATTTGATCGCCTGGATGGCGCGGAGCTCTTTGACGGAGCTCTCCCGCAACGCGGTCGATGCGCGATTCGCCGCAACAATCGTGAGTGCGGTTACTCCTACGAGCGTCACCGATATGAATAAGAGCAGGATCTTCCCCCCCACTCCGCGGGTCAGCGATACCTTTCGTTTGTCTGCCATGGTCTTCTCCTTACACCTGGCTCTTCACCGCCTGGAGATCCCGGGCGTGAAGAATCTTTCGTACGTCTATGAGGACGGTTACCCGTTCCTCTACTCGCGCGATCCCCTCTACGTAATGCTCGCTCGCCGAGCTCGCGAAGCTCGGTGAGCTCTCGATGTTCTGCGCCGGCACGTCGTGGACCTCGGCTACCGTGTCCACGATCATGCCCAGCACCGCAGAATCTATATTGGCTACGATGATGCACGTCCGGTCGTCGTAGGCCCGGTCCGGCATGCCAAAGCGGCTCCTGAGATCCATCACCGGGATCACCTTACCGCGCAGGTTGATCACACCGCGCATGAACTCCGGCAGGTCCGGCACCTCGGTAATTCGCTGCATCTCGATGATCTCGGTGACGTTCATGATGTTGATCCCGTAGAGCTCGTCACCAATGTTGAAGAAGAGGTACTTTGCGAACTGCGTCGCATCGTCCTCGTCGTCCGCCCACATGTCGTCGATCTGTTCCTGGTCGTCCGTGGCCTTCGCCATCTTGCCTCCTTCGGCTCTGATATCCGTCTGTTTCGTCTATGCCGTAAGGGCTGCGACGAGTTGTCGCAGGTCCTCCGGCTTAAAGGGCTTCACGACCCAGCCACTGACGCTCAAGGCCTTGCCTCGATCCTTCTTGCCCTCACTGCTCTCGGTCGTAAGGAAGACGACCGGTTTTTCCGCGACCTCCGGCTGCGCGCGGATCGCCTCCACGAACGCGAAGCCGTCCATCTCCGGCATGTTGACATCCACGATCAGCATGTCGCAGCTCGTCAGCGGCTTCGCGAGCGCGTCCCGCCCGTTCTCCGCCTGGAGCACCTCGACGCCCGCCGGCTCGAGTGCCTTGGCAACGAGCTTGCGAATCGTCGCCGAATCATCTACGCATAGAACCCGTGTACTCATCTGTAAAACCTCCTAGAAGAGCGTTATGTCGCCCTTGAGCTTCGTTCCGTTCGCGAGCGTTCCTGTACCCGCGTCGCTGTGGCCATAGTCGTCGTTCCCGATCGCGGCGAACTCGTCGTGCATGGTCATGTGGCGCCCCGCGATCGCGACGAGCGCCGCGCTGATGTCATAGGTCTCCGGCTGGAGATTCTCGCTTCTCGCGATCGATTCCGCCTCGCCCACGCTGTCTTCGAGGATCGTGTGCATATGTGAGACAATCTGTTCGATCGCGTCGTGCGCCTGCATGTCTTCGGTAATCCGAGCAAGACGCTCGTTCGCCTCGCTGCTCGTCCGCGCGGCCTGGTTGACCGAACGGGCGATCTTCCCTGCGCGTGGCTCGAGCTTACCGATCGTCCGCTCGATCGACTCGACCGCTGAGCTCAGCTTCGCCACAGAGTCCGAGATGAACGTCTCGTGCGCGCGCGAGAAGTCGGCAAAGTGGGTCGCCACGCTTCGCGTGTTTTCCGCGATCGTCTGCGAGGCGCGGCCCGTGGCGACCGACAGCTTCTGAATCTCGCCGGCGATGACGGCGAATCCCCTGCCGTACTGTCCTGCCTTGGCGGCTTGAATAGCCGCATTGATGGCGAGGACGTTCGTCTGCTCCGCGACGTCCTCGATCGTCTCGAGCAGCTGTGAGGCCTGCGCGACCTCCTCACCAATCATGGCGAGGTAGCGCTTCACCGATGTCGCGGCCTCCGACTGGGCTCCCCGCACCTCCTTCAGGCGCTCCACGTCGAGCTTCAGGTCGGACATCGCGCTCTCGAGAGAGTCCTCGCCGCTCGACATCGTGGAAAGCGAGTCCGCAATGGTCGTGCTCAGGGCCGCGGTGTCCTCGCCGAGGGCGAAGACCTCGTCCGTGAGGGCGGCAGAGCTCTCCTCGCTCTTGCGCACCGCCACGTCTGCAAGCCGTCCTACAACCGGCGCGATCCTCGAGAGCAGACGGAGGGCCAGATCCGCCCGTGCGCGAGCGATGCTCTCGGCACCGTATCTGTCGCGGAGAACCGCAATCTCTTCCTCGCTGTCCGCGCGTCCGTTGCGTGCTGTCACCGGGCCGATCGTCGTCTGCTCGGACTTCGCGTCGCTCCGCTCGTGCTCGGCCCCCGCAGGGCGAACTCGAGGGCGGTCGCGAAGGACCAGACCGAACGCGACGAGCGTGACCGCCGTGGAAGTTGCGCCTGCCGCCGCGAAGAGGGGGCTCACCCACGCCATCATCACGGCTGTTGCAACGGCGAGGGTAGCTGCGGCAACGACTGTAGAGGCGGTGCGTGTCTTCATCCGATTACCCGGCGCGTCGCCGGCTTTCCTTGACCAGCGAGCTCGTATCCACGATGAGGCTTACGTCTCCGTTCCCAAGCACGGTGCATCCGCTCACCCCCTTCATGTTCCCCAAATACTCGGGTAGCGCTTTGACGACGATCTGGTGGTACCCAAGGACCTCGTCCACAACGAGAGCGGCTCGACCGTTACCCGATTGCACGACGATGAACACCGCCTGTCCGTGCTCGTCGCGGCGCGCACCTGCAGCCGGGCTGATGCCGAAGAAGTTGCTCAGGCGTATGACCGGGATGATCTCCTCGCGCAACTCGAGCATCTCACCGCTCGCCTTCGTCGCCTTGATATGGTCGTCCGTCGCCCGCTGGAACTCGCGGATGTCGCCGAGCGGAAGGGCGTAGAGGGTATTCCCGACCCGAGTCGTGACTCCATCTATGATAGCGAGCGTCAGTGGAATCTTGAGCGTGACCTCCGTCCATGAGCCCGGCAGGGTGGCAATGTCGATCTTCCCGCGAAGCTGCTCGATGTTGCGCTTCACGACGTCCATTCCCACACCGCGTCCGGAGACATCGGACACCTGCTCCTTGGTTGAGAACCCCGGCTGGAAGAGGAAATCCCATACCTCGGCGTCGGTCAGCTTGACCGTGTCGTCTTCGGTAGTGAGTCCGCGCCGCACAGCCTTCGCGAGGATTGCCTCGCGGCTCAGGCCCCGGCCGTCGTCCCGAATCGTGATCCAGATCTCGCTCCCCTCGTAGCGGGCGCCCAGGTGGACGTGACCGTCACGGTCCTTGCCTGCCGCCTCGCGTTCGGCCCGCGGCTCGATCCCGTGGTCCACACAGTTGCGGATCATGTGGACAAGCGGATCGGAGAGAACCTCGATCACGTTGCGGTCCATCTCGGTATCCTGGCCGCTGATGTGGATCTCGACTGGTTTCTCGGTCTTGCGCGAGAGATCGCGGACAAGCCGACGCATCTTGTTGAACAGGCCGTCGAGAGGGATCATGCGTACCGACATGGCGATCTCCTGCATCTGCCGCGTGATCTTGCCGAGGTAACTCGCCGAGCGGTCGAAGCGCTCGAGCTCGAGCCCCTCGAGGTCCGGGCTTGAGACCACCATCGCCTCCGCCATGATGAGCTCGCCGACGAGCTCGAAGAGCCGGTCGAGCTTGGCCACGTCGACGCGGATTACCTTCCGTTCGGTCGCCGTCGCATCGCCCGGTGCACCTGGGTTCTGGACCTTCCGTTGCTCGTCGAGCGCACGCGCGACCTGATCTTCGGAGAGCGTCCCGTTGGACACGAGGATCTCGCCAAGCTTCCGCTCCTGAGAGTCGAGCGCACGCTCCACCGTCGCCTCATCCGCGAGTCCCATGTCTACCAGGATCTCGCCGAGCGGTTTGTACTCGTCGGCCACGCCCGCCGAAGCCGAACGGTGTTCTTCCGATCGGGCGCTCGCCGGATCGTGGATGAGCCGTTTAAGCGAGTCGACCGATCGAAGCACCGCCGTAACCACCCCGGCGGAGACGGTGCGTTCGCCGGTCCTCACTACGTCCAGGACCTCCTCGATCTGACTGCAAAGCTCCTCCACGCGTGCAAGTCCCAGGAAACCTGCGTTTCCCTTGATCGTGTGGATATGCCGGAACGCCCGATCGACCAGCCCGCCGTTCGAGGGATCCTTCTCGAGCGCGAGGATGTCGCTCTCGGCTTCGGACAGCAGATCGGTACACTCGGCCACGAAGCTCTCGTAGAGCTCGTCCGCAACCGGTGGTTCGGGAAGATGAGCGTTCACGCGCTGCTGATCGCCGGCTTCGAGTCGCGCGATCCTCGCAATGAGCTCGTCCGTTTGCCCGCGATCGAGCTTCACGACGAGCGGCAACTCGTCGTTCGAACGGCTGAGGAAGGCGGACGAAAGGTCGCCGACCATCCGTGAG
>CAYWJH010000012.1:28972-49078 GCA_964458555.1 uncultured Spirochaetaceae bacterium
CTCGTCGTTCGAACGGCTGAGGAAGGCGGACGAAAGGTCGCCGACCATCCGTGAGAGCTCATCCGCGCCGGCGAGCAGGACGTCGGCGAGATCACCGGTCATCTCTATTCGGCCATCGCGGCACCCGTCGAGCAGTGCCTCCAGCGCGTGGCTGAGCACCGTGATGGGATTCTCCCCGAAAAAGGCCGACGTTCCCTTGATCGTATGCATCGAACGAAAAACCTCGTCCACCACAGCGGACGAGTAGTCTCGCTCGAGCGTGACTATCTTTTCCTCGACCACGTCGAGGTGCTCGGAGGCTTCCTGGAGAAACGATTCAAGAACCTCGAAGTCATCCAGCCGGATTTCGGCAGGATTGGACTCGATAGCGGCTGGATCCGGGGCCACGCGATCGTCCTGCTGCCGGTCGTCGAGGAAGTCGTTGTAGTGCTGACCGGTAATCCTGTCGTTTGAACGTTCTCGGCTAAGCATCGTGCGCCTCCGGTTGGTGTGCATGGCCGGTCAGGTACTCGATCTGCGCACCGAGGTTGACGCTTGTAGTGGTCTTGCCGCTACCGGCCGTGCGATTGGTTATGGTGATGACGCGTTTCGTCTGCATACTCGACATATCTGTAGCAGCTTTCGTGCCAAGTTTTTCGTCCCGGTTCATCAACGCCAGCGAGGCGGACGATGACCGCGCGGGCCGTGCGTGTTCCAGTTTCGTAACAGGTGTTTCACGGACGAACGACGCAACGAGGATCGCACGCGAACGACGCCCCCGGGGTCGCGAACGGCGCGCTTCAGGGGCTCTGGACTTGGCTCACTTATTGCTACGCCAATGCCTGATGGGAACACCCTCCGGCACCATGACACTCGCCTCCCGCCCCGCTCGGGTCCTCGTTGTCGACGACGAAGCCTGGATCCGGGCATATGTCCGTGAGCTCCTCGTTGAATGGGGCTACTCGCCGCGCACCGCCGGCGACGTGCACACAGCGGAGACCCTCCTGAGCGAGAACGACTTCGATCTCGTGATTGCGGATCTGTTCATCCGGGACGAATCCGGCTTCTCGATCATCGCCACCGTGCAGCGCCTTCGGTGTTCGCCGGAGGTGATCATCATCACCGGACAGGGGAGCAGCGGCTACGCGGTAGAGGCGCTCAGCCTTGGCGCATTCGACTATCTCGTAAAGCCACTCGACGCCGAGCGGCTGCGGCTTACGATCGGCCGCGCGTTGGAGATGCGGCGACTCAAGGCTGAGGTGGGGCGTTTGTCGGGAAACGGCTCGCAGGTCTTCGACGCCAACGTAGCCGCTTGCACTCTCGCGCTCCACGATTCGGTCACGGGACTACCGACCCGGGGGCTCTTCTTCGACCGGCTCCATCAAGCGCTGCTGAGCCCAACGGCTGGACGGCGTTCGCTCTCGTTAATTGTCCTGTCGGTCGACGGGTTGCGCAGGGCAGGCATCGCATACGGCCCCGCTCACTACGATGCCGTGCTCGCCGAGGTAGCGAAAAGTCTGGCAGAGACCGCCTTCCGACGAGACACGGTCTCGAGAACCGGCGATAACGAGTTTGCGATCATCGCGGACGTGAAGACTCCCGAGAGCGTGATCAAACTCCTCGGGAAGATCTCCACTCTCGCATCCACGCTGCGCGCAGAGGAACGCCCGCTGGAGCGAATCAGCTTCAGCATGGGAGTCGCGCTCTTTCCCGCCGACGGCGCAACTCCGGAGGAACTCTACCAGCGTGCTCTCATGGCGCTCGATACCCAGCAGCGCAGAGGCGGCGCCGGGTATCAGTTCTACCACGCCGAGCGGGACCGGGAAATCCAGCGATTTGTCGAGCTCGAACGCCGGCTCGCGGGCGGGCTGCGGGACGGGCGATTCTCGATCGTTCTCCAGCCCTATCACCGGCTCGCCGACGCTTCGGTCCATGGGGCCGAAGCGCTGCTGCGGTGGGACGGAGGCGACGGAGTCACCGCGTCGCCGGCTGAGTTCATCCCGGTGCTCGAGAGCAACCGCACCATCGTGGACGTGACCGAGTGGATCGTGGGCGAGCTTGCGCGCTTGCAGGCGCGGTTCCTCGATGAGGGCATGACCGATCAGTGGCTCTCCCTGAACGTCTCCCCCGCGCACCTTGCACGCTACGACGACGCGAGGCGGCTCGTGGCGTTGATCACGGAGACGTTTCGCGACCCCTCGCGCGTCATCGTGGAGGTAACCGAAGGGATCTTCCTCGAGGACTCGGTGACTACCGATCGTGTCATGGCGCTGTTCACAGAGGCCGGAATACAGCTTGCCATCGACGACTTCGGCACCGGATTCGCCTCGCTCTCCTACCTCACACGATACGGGTTCGGTTACATCAAGATCGACCAGAGCTTCGTCGGCTCCGCCGACACCAACCCCGACTCCTCGACGATCGTCGCCGCGATCGTCTCAATGGCACAGCAATTGGGAATCGCCACCGTCGCCGAGGGCGTCGAGAATGAAAGCCAGCTCGATCTGCTCCGCCGGTTCGGCTGCGACGTCGTGCAGGGGTATCACTTCTCGCGTCCGCTCGGTCCGGATGCGCTGCTCGAATACGCGAGGCGCTCGCGGCAGCGAAACAAAGACATAGAGAGGAACCATGACAAGAGTCTTGATCGTAGATGACGACATAACCGTTCGCAATACGATGGTCGAGCTTCTCGTTCTGTTCGACTTTGAGGTCAAACCGGTCTCGAGCGGCGCGGAAGCGATTGCTGCAGCGAGCCGAACTGAGTTCGACGTCGTCGTGATGGACATCAATATGGAAAAGATGAACGGGCTCGAGACCTACCGCGCCCTACGGAAGGCAGGCGTGACCACGCCTGTGGTCGTCCTCACCGGTTGGCCGAGCTCCCCGGAGGCGAAGGAGCTGCGAAACGAGTCCGGTGTTTCCCTCCTCGTCAAGCCTCCTGAGATCGACGAGCTGGTCGAACGGATACGGAGCGCGCATGCAAACGGATAGTCGTCCGCCGCAGGAAGAGCCCCGGGCTCCGAGCCTGGGAGACACGAGTCGTTACGTTCTTGGTCACAGACTGAGCAACTTGCTCACACCGGTGGTGGGCATGGCGTACATCCTCTCGACGAAGGCCGCCGATTGCGGCGACAGGGACACAGAACGCCTTGCCCGAACGATCCACGATGCGGCGCGGGCTGCGTCCCGGCTGCTTTCGTTGTTCGTCCAGACACGCGATATCGAAACGGGAACCCACGAGCCTTCAAAGCGCCCGGGGGACCTGGACCTTTTGCTCAGAAGCGTTCTCCACGACCTGGAACCGGCTATTCAGGAGATCGGCGCGACGGTTGACCTCACCACGGACGGGCCATGCCGAATCACGATGGACTACGAGCTTCTGCCGACGGTGTTCCGCTATCTGATCGAAGGCGCGCTCCATGACCTCGCAGCGGAGTCCGAGCTGCCGCAGCGCCTCATAACGATCCGACTCGAATGCGACGGAAGCGAAGCGCTCGTGGCGACCGGTTACAACTCGGCATCGATCGAACATCGCCTGGAGCGTTTCTTCGACCCCATGGGTGTTCCGCCGAACGCCGAGCCCGGACGGACGGGGCTCGAGTACTCGTACGCCCGGGCGGTGGTCAAGGCTCACGGAGGGCGCGTCTCGGTCGAAAGTCCGGAACCGGGAGCCGTGACGGTGACGGTCGTACTCCCCGTCGGCGAGGGGCGCGGCTCATGAACAGCCACGATAGAACCGCGTGGTATGAGTCGATCGAGCTCTCCCCTGAGTACCGGTTCCTTCGCTGCGACATTCGCGAGCCCGGACAGCGCGAGAAGGAGTTGATCGAACGTCTGACCGAATACGAGTTGATGATGCGGGAGATCCACCACCGGATCAAGAACAACATCGTCTCGGTTAGCAGCGTGCTCTCGCTGCAGATTGACGCGACTCGCGAGCCGGCCGTAGCCGACGCTCTCGCTCAGGCCGTGAGGCGAGTAACGAGCATGCGCGTGCTCTACGATGTGTTGCTGGAGATGGAGGGCTTCGTCGACATTCCGGTTCGGGAATACACCGGCAAACTGATCGATGCGATCGGCGGTCTCGCTCACGGAGGCGCTGCGATCACCATCGACCGGCAGATCGACTCTTTCACCGTCGCAGCGCGGGTTGCCTATCCGCTCGGACTCGCACTCACCGAGCTTCTGACGAACGCGATGAAATACGCGTTCGTCGGGCGCGAGGCCGGGCACATCCGCGTACGCGTCGAGCGTTGCACGGAGGGCGTACGACTCAGCGTAGAGGACGACGGACGAGGTCTGCCGGACGGATTCGATCTAGAAGCGCAGGAAGGTCTTGGTCTCTCGATCGTCCGGTTGTTTGCACGGCAGTTCGATGGTCGCCTCGAGATCGTGAACCGGCCGGGACGTAGCGGTGTCCAGGCGCTCGTCCAGCTCACTCTCACGCAGGCTCGCGGAAAAGGAATGTAGCTATGACAAGAAGGAACGAACATCAACATGAAGCTGCGGCGCGTTGCGCGCGGGCAGGCGTCGCCAGTGCCCCTGAGGCTCGCGGCACCCTCGGCCCCCGGGAGACGGTCATGGTCGTCGACGACAACCCCGCGAACGTGAAGCTTCTTCAGGCTCAGCTCGAGCTCCAGGGCTATCGCATTGTGGTGGTTACAGCCGGGCCGTCTGCACTCGCCGCGGCGAAGCGCGAACCGCCGGACCTCATCCTGCTCGACATCAACATGCCCGGCATGGACGGGTTCGAAGTATGCCGCCGGCTCAAGGCCGACGAAGCCCTCGAGGAAATACCCGTCCTGTTCGTCACCGCGCGCGGTCAGACGCGCGACAAAATGCAGGCGTTCGCCGCCGGCGCCGTTGACTACATCACAAAACCCATCCAGGTGGAGGAAGTTGCGGCGCGGGTCGGTGCGCACCTGACGATCAGGAGACAGGAACGACTCCTGCGGGAGACCATCTCTTCGTTACGCAAGCTCGAGTGGCTGCGGGACAGGCTGGTCCACATGGTCGTCCACGACTTGCGCTCCCCGCTCACCGTGGTTCAGGCGAGCTTCGAGCTGCTCCGCGCCAACCGGGAGCCCAACGACGCTCGACAGCTCGCCGAACGAGGCACGAACGCGACGCGGCGAATGACACGCCTCGTGAACGCCATGCTCGACATGAACGCCCTCGAAACAGGCTGCCTGGAACCGACCGTCGCCGAAGTCGACCTCGGCGAGCTGGTTCGCCCCCTGGTCGAGGAGATCGCCACCGCTGCTGCAGATCGCACCGTGCGGTTCGAAGAGCCGGAGTCCCCGGCCGTCGTGGAATGCGACAGCGAACTCGTCTCGCGCGTCGTTCAGAACATGCTCACGAACGCGGTCGAGCACACCGACGCGCGCACGGGAAGGGTGAGCGTCCATACCGCGCACGAGGACCATGCGGTGCGAATCGAAGTCGTTGACAACGGTCCGGGTGTCGCCGAAGAGAATCGGGAGGTGATATTCGAGAAGTTCAGCCACGGAGTCGAACACGTGGACTCTCACGGCCTGGGCCTCGCGTTCAGCAAGATGGCCGTGGAGGCCCACGGCGGTGAGATCGGCGTCAGACCCGCCCCAGGCGGAGGAAGCGTTTTCTGGTTCAGGCTTCCGCAACGCCAGGGGAGTGGCAGATGAGGCGGAGAAGATGCACTCCGACTCTCGAACCGCGGACAGCCAGGCGAGACCGGGCGGAGAGTGAGAGGCTCAGCCCACCTCGAACTCCACCGTCGCGGGCTTCGGGGCTCCGAGCTCGACGCCGCGCTCGCCCGGCGAGCACGAGCCGACGGTGACCTGGAACCGTCCCGGCTCGATCTTGCGGCTTCCGTCGTCCTGCACGAGCTCCATCGCGGCCGACGCGATCTCGAAGGTCACGTCGACCGAGCTGCCCGACGGGACGTAGACCCGGTCCACCCCGCAGAGCGAGGCGAGCGGCGTACGCGTCGAGCCCTCGAGATCGGTGATGTAGCACTGGACCGCCTCGGCGCTGCCGACCGGTCCGGTGTTCGTCACCGTCGCCGAGACGCGGACCGTTTCGCCGGCGGAAACCTTCTCCTTCTCCACGCGGGCGCCGCTGTAGGCGAGGCTCGTGTAGCTCAGGCCGAACCCGAAGGGGTAGAGCGGCTTCTCGGTCATGAAGCGATAGGTGCGACCGTCCATCCGGTAGTTTTCGAAGTCGGGCACCTGTTCGAGCGAGGCGGGGAAGGTTATCGGAAGCTTACCCGACGGCGAGACGTCACCGAAGAGGAGCCTGGCGACGGCAGCGCCGCCCTGCTCGCCCGGATACCACATGAACAGCACCGCGTCGGCGAGGTCGTGGACCTCGCCCATCGCGACGGCGCTGCCGCCGGCGACGACGACGACGAGCGGGATCCCGGTCGCCTTCAGCTTCTTCAGCCGGTCGACCTGGTGCTGTGGAAGGCCGATCGTGCTCCGGTCGCCGCGGTCGGGGCTGAGGATCGCCTCGCCCTCCTCGCCCTCGAGCATCGGCACGAGGCCGATCACCGCTACGACGGCGTCGAACGAGTCCCACTTTCCGGGCACGCCCCAGTCGACCGGGTTCACGTTCGGCCGATCGGGAACCATGCCCATGCGGTACTCGACCTTGTAATGCTCGGGCGCCGCCGCGCACATCCCCTCCATCACCGTGACGACGTTGTCGGCGATGCCAAAGTAATTGCCGAGCAGCGTGTCCACGCTCGCGGCGTTGTGCCCGGTGAGGAAGATCTTCTTCGGCTCGTCGCCGCGGAGGATGGGCAGGATCCCGTCGTTCTTCAGGAGCACGATCGACTTCTCGGCCGCCTCGCGCGCGAGGGTGATGTGCTCCGGAGCCCGAATGCGATCGGTCCCGATCTTCGAGAACGGTACCCGGTCCTCCGGATCGAACTGCCCGAGGCGGAACCTGGTACGCAGGAGACGGCGCACGCTGCGGTCAATATCCTCCTCGGTCGCAAGCCCTTGCTCGAGCGCGGCCGGCAGCGCCTCGTAGCTCGAGCCGCAGTTGAGGTCGCAGCCGCGCTTGACCGCGAGCGCCGATGACTCCTCGGCGTTCTTCGTGATCTTGTGGTAGTCGTGGATGTCGCCAATCGCCCCGCAGTCTGAGACGACGTGTCCTTCGAAGCCCCACTCGTCGCGCAGAATCTGCTCGAGCAAGAGCGAGCTCGCGCAGCACGCCTCGTCGTTCGTGCGGTTGTAGGCGCCCATGAACGACTCGACCCCCGCTTCGGCGAGGCGCTGAAAGGCCGGCAGATACGTCTCGCGAAGCTCTTTCGGCGAGACGACCGCGTTGAAGGTGTGACGCTGTCCCTCCGGGCCGCTGTGGACGGCGTAGTGCTTGGCGCAGCCGGCGGCCTTCAGGTAGCCGTCGACCTCCTGCTGGAGGCCGCGGACGAAGCGCGCGCCCAGCTCGCCGGAGAGCCAGGGGTCCTCGCCGTAGGTTTCCTGGCCGCGGCCCCACCGGGGGTCGCGGAAAATATTGATGTTGGGCGTCCAGAAGGTGAGCCCGCGGTACTGCCCGCGCAACCCGGCCTTCACGGCGGCGTTGTACTTCGCCCGCCCCTCTTCGGCGATCACCTCGCCGATACGTTCCATCAGATCGGGATCGAAGGCGGCGGCCATGCCGATCGCCTGCGGAAACACCGTCGCTCGGCCCGCGCGCGCGACCCCGTGCAGACACTCGTTCCACCAGTGGTACGCGGGGATGCCCAGGCGATCGATCGCCGGACTGTCTGCAAGCATGAGCGCGCACTTCTCGTCGCTCGTGAGCCTGGCGAGCAGGTCGTCGATACGCGCGTCGAACGGCTGGTCGGGATCGAGATAGACGGGGTCTGACATGGGTGGTCCCTCCGTCTCCATGGTGGTGCGGAGCCCTCGCGGTGTCAAGCCGATCGGCGCGGACCGACGGGCCGATCACTTCTCGGTCAGCGCGATCACGCCGTCCCACGAATCACGGACGCCTTCGCGCTCGAAGCGCTCGCATCGCTCAACGAAGACGCGCGCCGGCCCATCAGTCGGGTAGATCCGCAACACGGTCTCAAAGAGCGAACACGCCTTCGACCAGTTACGCGCCTCGAACTCGGAGAGCCCTTCGGCGAACAGGTTGAACGCCTCGCGCAGGACCGAGGTGCTGTCGTCGGCGAGACCGACGAGCTCGTAGAGGCGAACGGGTCGATCGATCCCGATCACGCGCACCCGATCCATCCGTCTCGCGAGCAGGCCTTCGCCGGCCGCCTCGAAGGTCTCCTCGCTCACGATCGTCCACGTTCCATACTGCTTGTTGACGTTCTCGAGGCGCGAGGCGAGGTTCACCTCAGGCCCGATTATCGTGTAGTCGAGCCGTTTCGGGGTGCCCAGGTTTCCCACCGTCATCATTCCGGTATGGATACCGATTCGCGTCCGCAGAGGCAGCGGTGTCAAACCGGAACGCACGAGTCGATCGTTGAGTACCGGCTCGAGCCGACGCATCGCGACAGCGGCCAGGCAGGCGTGGCGCGCGTGCTGCGGATCATCGAGCGGAGCGCCGAAGAACGCCACGATTGCGTCGCCCTCGTATTTGTCGATCGTGCCGTTCACGTCGAGGATCGGTCCGGTCATCTCGCCCAGGTAGTCGCCGAGCAACCGGACGACGGCACCGGGCTCCAGCCGATCCACGACGGTGGAGAACTGCTGAACGTCGGTGAACATCGCGGTGAGCCTGCGCTGCTCGCCACCGACGTCGAGCCGGTCCGGATCGGCGAGCAGCTCCTTGATCACGCTCGGGGCGAGATAGTGCTCGAACGCGAGGCGAACCTGCCGCTTGTCGTGCTCGCTCATCAGGTAGCTCAGCGACGTGACCAGCGCGAAGGCGACGAAGGTGAGTATGGACGAGGCAGCAAGCGGCAGGTAGATCCCGGTCATCCGAAACACGAGGAAGGAACCGCCGATCTGCAGAACGACGAGGATGAGCCCCAGAGCTGTTGCCCAGCGCGGCGACAGCAGCTCGATCGCGAGAACGAGGACGACGATCGACACGAGGAAGACGAGCAGGCCAACCGTCTGCGGCAGCTCGTCCAACTGGAGGTCTGCGGTCAGCGTACGCAGCAGCGTCGCGTGAGTCCCCACGTTGAGGAACTCCTCCTCGAACGGTGTGACCCCGAGGTCCGTCGTGGACGTCGCGGTGAAGCCGACGAACACCGTCGCGTCTTCGAAGAGCAACGCGAGCCGCTCGCGCAGCGCGCGGTACTCGTTCAGCAGTCCTCGCGTGGCGTCGAACACGTCCACGATCTGGTTCCTGAGCCGCTCGACATCGCTGCGACTCGCCTGCTCGTCGACGATCGCCAGCAGCCGTTGCTCGGAATCGGGTGCTACGATGCTCGCCGCGTCCGACAGGAAGGTCTCGAGTCGCGGCGTGTACTGATCGATCAGCAGAGGGTTGCCCGTGGCAACCATCCTGCGCCGTATCTCGCGAGCCTGGTCGTACGCGTCGAAAAGCTCCGGCCCGTTGGCGAGCGCCGACAGATAGCCCGCGTCGGCCATGAGCTCGAAGTTATAGACCAGATCGCGCAAGAGCGTATCCAGCTCGATGAGCCGCTCGTACGACACGGTGGCGAACCCGTCCTGGAGCTGGCCGCGGTGCCAGCGCAACAGCAGCGAGCCATCGTTCGATCGTGGGACGACGATCGGTTCGCCGCCGCCCCGCAGCACGAACTCGTCCTCGGCGGCCTCGACCGTGACGTACCCGTCCAGGACGAGCGGCGCGAACCCGAGCGCAGGGAGCCAGCCCTCAGGCGTCTCGACGAGGAGGTCCGAGCGTCGGTCCACGCCGTCCGGATCCACGCGAGTGTTCACGAAGCCGACACCCGCGGCACCAGCGGCGATCGCCGGGATGGGGCCGGCAACTACGTCCGCGCGCCGCCGGGCTCCCGACCCATCTACGCTCAGCGTCGGTGAGCGAGGCGGTAACGTAGAGCCATCCGAATCGATCCCACGCTCGTCGCTCCAGTTCGCCGCAACGATGGTCGACCCGGTGGCGGCGATCGCATTGCCAAGATAGGCGTCGCGGTCGACGAGTGTACCTTCGATCGCAGCGCGCGGGCCGACGTCGGCCCCGAGCGAGTCGGCGAGCCGGGCAATGACACGGGAAGCGCCGTCGGATCCGAGCCGCTCGCTCTCGAGCGCCGCTGCGAGCGCGCTCAGGTCGGAGCGCAGGCCGCCGAAGGCCCGGTCGAGCTCCGACCGGAACTCGTTCAACGCCACGATCACCGGGCTCGGGTCGGGATACTCGATGTCGAGCACCACGTGTCGTGCCCCGAGCGACGCGATGTCGATCACGCCGTCCCCGAGGATCGACCGCGACCACGGCCAGCTCCCGACCCGGGCCACCGCTGGATCGTCGATCCCCAGGATGACGATACTGTCGTCGACCGGTGGGTCTGGCAGAACTCGCAGCGCCGAATCGTAGGCTCGCAATTCGACTGAACGACCGAACTCCCCGGAGACGATGAGCGCCCCGAGAGCCGCGACGACGACGATCGCCGCTATTCGCGCCAGCGAGCGGGCAGTACGCGAATCGGTTTTGCCCAAGCTTCGTCGAATCGGTACTTTCTTCACCGTGCGAAGATACTCCAAACGTGCAGCACTGTGGTTCGTGTTCGCGCTCGCGTCCGTCGGATCTTCTGCTGCGCAGGAAGGGCAATTCGTCGACTCCTATGCCACCTCCGAAGCGGTGGACGGCTCGCGCACCGTCTTCCTCCTGGCCATCGGCGCCGGCACACTCGAACCGACCACGCCGTACTCCGCCGCCGCCGTCGAGCAGGCAACGCTCACCGGACTGGAACAGTACGCGACCGAAAAACCGATCTCGCTCTCCGAGCTCGCTTTCCTCGTATCGCGCTACTTCGATATCCGGCCGGGACTCATGGGCCGCCTCTTCCCGAGCCCACGGTACGCCCTGCGCGACCTGCGACGCGAGAAGATCGTGCTCTACGACGTGGACGCGGCGGCACCGGTTCCGGGGGCTGTCGCCCTGCGGACGATCGGACGCGGCGCACGGTGGGAGAGCTCGAGATGAACGGCGAAAAGAGAGCTCCGTCGGGCGCCTTGAGGACGATCGTCGCGATCGCTCTGGTAACGATCGTTGCCGTGGGGCTCCCGGCGATCGAGGTCGACGGTGAATCCACCTTGTCCACCGCGTCCGGCGCGTCGGGGACGGTCGTTGGCGGCTCGGGCGAGCTCTCGCTCATCCGGCGGTTCGGACAGGACGCGCGACTCGTCGCCACTGGCGGCGGCGCGGTCGACAGCGAGGCCGACGGCCACGTCTACCTACGACGGGCCGAGTACGAGCAGACCTTCTCCGGCGCGGAAGGACGCCGCATCACGCGGCTCGCCATTGGTCGAGGCGCGATCGCAGCGCGTACGCCCCTGCTCGCGCCGCTCGCCGGAGACGGGCTCGAAGCATCGGTGCGCGTTCCCGGCTTCGGTATCGACGCTTCGGCGCGCACGCTTGCCCTCGTTCAGCCAGACCGATCGCTCCTCCTCAGCGCGTCGGATGTCGCGGGACGATCCAAGCGGTTCGGTCCGAACAGGTTCCTGACCACGTTCACCCTGCTCGCACCGGAGCGAGTGTGGCGCACCAACCTCGCGCTCGAATATCTGGGCCAGCTCGACGGACGCGCGCTCACCGACCCGGAACCGGGGGAGGACATCGCTCACGCGCATTACGTGAGCGCGCTGATCGACGCCCCGCTCGGCACGCGCCTGTTCGCGAGCGCGTCGCTGACCGGCTCGCGCGGCTTGTACCGGGTAGTAGCGGAAGGAGCAACTCGCACGCTCTCCATGATCGCACGGGCGCAGGCGCGGGGATACGCCCCCGGCCGCGTGCGACCCCGGGGGACGATCGGCGTCCTCTACGCTTCGGGGCGCGGACAGGAGGCCGTGCTGCCAGACCCGAACGACACGGCTCCCCCAGGCTCGTTACCCGGTCCGTTCGTGCCGCCGTGGACGCTCGCGCCCCTTCCGCTGCAGAACGTCGTCTCCGTGACGGCCGACGCGTCGATCGCGCCGATAGCCGGGACAACGCTCCGGGGACGCGCCGCGCTTCTCGCGAAGCCGGCTCCCGGTGCGTTCGGAATCCAAAACCTGCGTAGCGGCGATGCTACAGGTCTGTACGGATACGAATTGGAGTTAGAAGCGTTATTTGAACCGTTTCGAGATTTGGAATCCATGGTTCGGGGCGCTATATTCTTACCGGATACGTCAGAAAAGAGCGGGGTGTTTACTCGTCGGACTGCCGCCGAATGGACGATCGAGGGGAGCGTCACGCTCGCCTGGTAGACCTCGCAGGGAGATGGATATGAAGCGGATGATGACAGCAGCACTGCTCTTCAGCCTCGCGGCCGCGGCGTTCCCGATGGGCACCGTGCTCGAGGCCGACGGCCTCGTCGAGGTCCACCTGGACGAGCGCTGGGACTCCGTCTCGACAGGGGCGAACATTCCTGCGACCGCGATCGTTGCAACCGGATTTCGCTCGCGCGCGGTTATCGAGCTGGGCAACTCGGTAATCACGATCGGACCGCTCAGTCAGGTATCGCTTGCCGACGCCGCAATAGGCGAACGCGAAGAGTTGGTGACGCTAGAAATGCCGTTCGGAGAGATCCGCGCGGAGGTGAAGCGCGCACGGCGAGCGTCGCCCGAGCGCAGCGTCGAGTTTCGCGTCCTGAGTCCGGTGTCCACCGCCGCGGTTCGCGGCACCGTCTTCACCTACGACGGCGTCGAGCTCGACGTGGCCGAGGGACGGGTCGACCTCATGAACGGCTACGGGCAATGGCACAGCGTCGGGGCAGGTCAGGAAAGCCGTGCCTACCGATGGGAGATCGACTCGGTCGAAACGACCGCACGCGAGGCGGCAGGGGTAGACTGACCCGGTGGAGAAGCGGCACCGCGTGAAACACATCGCCGCGGCGATCGCGGTAACGGTCATACTCACCGGCTGCGCCATCACTCCGTCGACCGTGCCCGATGAACGCGCCCCCGCCCCGCTGCAGACTCCTGTTGACGGGTTCGCGCTCCAATCGCGCGCGTCCGGGGAGTCCGATCGGACGATCGACGTCGAGACCGGTTCAATCGAGTCCGAGTGGGGCTGCGCGGTCGAGTACGAGTACTACGAACCCCCCGCGCCCGCGGGGATCGACGGCGCGACTCCCGGGCTCGTCGTGTTGGGGCACGGGTTCACCCGCAGCCTCACCACGATGCGCGGCTGGGCGCGCGCCTGGTCAGAGCGTGGCATGCGCACCGTCGTCGTCGGCTTCTGCAACTCGTCGATCTTCAACGGCCGGCACGATCGCAACGCCGCCGACCTCGTCGCGGTGGCGAGGCATGTCGAGCCGGACGACGCGCCGATCGTCTACGCTGGGTTCAGCGCCGGCGCCCTCTCGGCGCTCCTCGCCGCGGACAGCGACCCGCGCGCGATTGCGTACCTCGGCCTCGATCCGGTCGACAGCGGCGATCAGGCCGCGGCGGTCGGACGGCTGCGTATGCCGGCGCTTTTCATATACGGCGCGCCGTCGCGATGCAACGCGCAGAACAACATGATCCCGGTGATGCCGGAGGCCGATGTACGAATCGCGTTGCGCGTGCCCTTCGCGAGTCACTGCGACTTCGAGTTGCCGTACGACTCCGCCTGCAAGCGCCTCTGCGGAGGCGTGGAACCCGAAGAGACCGCCGGCGAGGTCCGCGCCACGATCAGGGCGCTCGCGACCGCGTGGGTCACCGCGCAGATCGGCGCGAACCCCGCGGCGGCGGCGGTCTTCGCCCGCGCGACGCTCGACTCGCTCGAGCGCGCGCGGCGGATCGAGGTAATCGGCGTCGAGCTCGCCGGCCGCTGAGCTTACGTGGCGGGCGGCGGCCTGCCTACAGGTCGGTATACGTGAGCAGGTCGATCCCCACGTTCTCGCAGTAGTCGACGATCTCGATGTCCATGAACATCCGCCGCTGGCGGTTGCGCTGCAGCGCCACGTCACCGGGAGCGAGGCCCTCGTGACGAACATACTGGATCGCCTCGTCCTTGGTCGCGGGGTGGCCGACGAGCAGATAAGTTCCCCCGGGCACCTGAGCGAGGTGGTCGGCGAGCTCGGTCCCCGGGTGCTCGGCGGGACCCGGCCAGTCGGGCAGTCGCGCGACCCGTCCGGAATCGAAGAGCGCGCGGTTGTTGACCAGCTTCTTCTCCGCACAGAACTCGGCGATCCGCTCGGCAAGCCCGGGGATACGGTCGACGCCCATGTGCGTGTCGAGGTAGCGAAGCTCGAATCCCAGATTCGCGAGCAGCTCGTACTGTGCGGCGATCTCCTCCATGAGCGCGTCGATGTCGGGCGACGCTTCGACCAGGTTGTCGACGGTGTAGTGCATCGTGCCGTCGGGCCGGACGAAGCTCTTCGGGAGCTCGCCGGTCACGAGCGGCCGCCACCGAAGCGTGTACCATTCGGCGGTGAGCGTGACGTGCAGGCCAAAGTCGGCCCTTCCGCCGAGATCGCCGAGGACCTCCCAGGCGTTGCGGATCGCGGGGGTCGGCGCCATGAGACTGATGTTGCGGACGATGCCCTCGGTCACGGTGTCGCGGATCGCGTGGTTCGCAACAGTATGCATGCCGGCGTCGTCGGCCCTGGTTACGAGTCGAATCCCACTCATGCTGGCCTCCTGAATTTCGCTCAGGATACATCACCGCAGGCGCGTTGTCATGCGGCCGGCGCTCACCGCGCGCCCGCCGACCGCCTTCAGATGACAGGCTGCCCCTGGTAGGCGTGCAGGTCTCCGCGCAGCCGCTTCACGGTTGCCTGGAATGCAGGGTCGTCGACGTGACGGGGTCGATCGGCCTCCACGCGGTACTCCTCGACGACGCGCGCGGGAGAGCCTGAGAGCAGCACAATCCGGTCGGCGAGGAAGACCGCCTCCTCGACGTCGTGCGTCACAAAGAGGATCGAGGTGCGGGTCGAGTGCCAGATGCGCAGCACCTCCTGCTGGAGCGTCCGCCGAGTGACCGCGTCGAGCGAGCTGAACGGCTCGTCCATGAGGAGGACCGACGGGCGTACGGCGAGCGCCCGGGCAATGCCGACCCGCTGGCGCTGTCCTCCTGAGAGCTGCCGGGGAAACCGGTTCGCGTACGCGGAGAGTCCCACCAGCCCCAGCGCGTCCGAAACACGCTCGCGGACCTCCTCCTTCGCCAGGTCGAGCCCTTCGAGCCCCAACTCGACGTTACCGCTCACCCGACGCCACGGGAAGAGCCTCGGTTCCTGAAAGACGAATCCAAATGGCCGACTGCCGGCCTGCTCGCGCGAGCGCACCTCGATCTCGCCGGCGACCGGTTCGACAAGACCGCAGACCACGCGCAGGAGCGTCGACTTGCCGACACCGGACACGCCGAAGACGACGATGAGCTCGCCGCGCTCCACGTCGAGCGAGACGTCGTCCATGACCCTCGTCTGCGCGTCGCCGCTTCCGTAGGCGATCGATACGTCGCGAATCGCTACAACTCGGTCCATCGGAGTACCACCCGTTCGATCGTGACAAAGACGATATCGGTAAGCCCGTAGAGCAACGCGATCGTCACCATGTACACCGCCACGACGTCGATCGCGAGCAGACCGCTCGCCTCCATCATGCGCTGACCGATTCCCTCGATCCCGAAGAGCTCGGCGGCGACGACGGTCATCCAGCCCTGCCCGAGCCCGGTCCGAACGCCGACGAGCATCCCCGGCAGAGATGCGGGCAGAAGCACGGTTCGCAACCGCTCCCAGAACCCACCGTGCCCGAAGACACGCGCCACTTCGATCAGATCGCGGTCGACCGACCGGATCGCGCCGCCGGTCGCGAAGTAGTTGATCCAGAACACCCCGATGGAGATGATGAACGCCGCCGACGTCTCCGAGATCCCGAACCAGATGATCGCGAAGGGTATCCACGCGAGCGGTGGGATCGGGCGCAGGACGCGGACGAGCCACGCCTGTACGTCGTGAAGACCGGCCGACAGCGACACCACGGTTCCCAGCACGACACCCAGCCCCGTGCCGATCGCGAGTCCGAGCGAGTAGTGGCGCAGGCTCGAGAGCACCATCCGCTGCCAGACCCCCCGCTCGATCTCGGCTACGAGCGTGCCCGGTATGTCCGACGGCCGAGGAACGAGGCTCGAGGCGAACACGCCCGAGCGCACAGAGAGCTCCCAGACCGTGACGAAGGCGACCAGCCCGGCAAGTCCGAGCGCGGCCTTGCGAGCTCGCCCCGCCGGGGCGGCCGCCCTACTCATCGGCCGCCGCTTCGTAGAAGCTCGTGTCGAACAGCGCGTCGAGGTCGACCGGCGCCGCCAGCGACCCGGTCTCGAGCTGGAAGTCGTGCATGTGCCGCGTCGGCTCGATGATCGCCCGAGGGTCGGCCATGTACCGCGTCGACGGCGAGCGCAGCGCCTTCTCGATCGTCGCCTGCTCGACGAGCCCGGAACCGATGAACTCGACCGCGTGCTCGGCCGAGGCCTCGATCTCCGTCGTGAGGAACTCGGTCGCTCGCACGTGGATGTCGACGAGGCGCTGCACCGCGTCCGGGTGCTCGGCGATCACGTCGTCGCGCACCGCGAGGACCGCGCCGGGCTGGCCGGGAAACATGTCGTTCGCGCGGGTCAGCACCCGGGTCGAGGGGTCGCGTTCCTCGACGATCGTGAGCACCGGTTCGAGAATCGAGGCGCCGTCGACGTTGCCGGTGAGCAGCGCCTGCTGCACCTGGTCGGCGCCCATCGGCACGATCTCCAGCGCGTCGAAGCTCACACCCAGCTCCTCGCGCAGCCAGTAGCGCAGCACGATGTCGGGCACCGAGCCCTGCGGGAAGGTCGCGATCCGCGCCTTTCGACCTTCACCCGCCTCGAACCCCGCGAAGAGCGAAGCCGGGTCGTTTTCGTTCCAGTACTCCGCGAGCTCCGCCCCGGCGATGAGCGCGATCTGCTCGACGATGTTCGACGCGACGACCGTGATCTCCTGCCCGCGACCGCGCGCGACGAGCGCGGGGCCGATGCCGAAGAACATCACGTCGAGCTCTCCGCTCGCGAGCGCCTGCACCATCGCCGGCCCGTTCTGGAACCGGACGAGGTTGAGCTCGAGGCCCGCCTCGGCGGTCCACCCCTCGCCCTCCATGACGAAGACCTGCGCGACCGGAAGAATCGGCATGTAGCCAACCTCGAGCTCCAGCGGCTCGCGCGGCCCCTCCGCGGAGTCGTCGCCGGAACCCGGCCGCCCGGATTCGCCGGACCCGCCGGCGAGCGCGAGTCCCGCCGCTCCTGCGAGCAGGACGAAAGCTATCAGAAGCCGGGCGACCCCGGCGAGTCTATCTGTCAAACGCATGAAACCCTCCTGGTTATTTCAGTAACTCAATTGAGTTAGTCAAGTAATAACACCTCCGGGGCCGTGCGTCAACCGCATCGACGCTCAGGAGGGGTAGACGCCGGTGGAGATGTAGCGGTCGCCACGGTCGCAGATGATCACGACCACGATCGCGTCGGTGCGGCCGGCCTCGTCGAGCTCGCGTGCTACGTCGAGCGCGACCGCAACGTTGCCTCCCGAGGACACGCCGGCGAAGACACCCTCCTTCGCCGCGAGGTCGCGCATGGTCGCCAGAGCGCGCTCGCGCGAGACGGTCCGCCGGTCGTCGAGGCGGTCGGGATCGTAGATCGCCGGCTGGTACTCCTTCGGCCACGCGCGGATGCCGGGGATCCCCCCGTTCTCGTCCGGGATGACCCCCACGATCGTGACCTCCGGGTTCTGCTCCCTCAAGTAGCTGCCGGTTCCCATGATCGTGCCGGTCGTGCCGGTGGAGGCCACGAAGTGCGTCACCCTGCCGTCGGTATCGCGCCAGATCTCCGGACCGGTCGTCTCGTAGTGGCCGCGCGGGTTGTCGGGGTTGGAGAACTGATCGAGGATGACGCCCTTGCCGTCGGCTTCCATCTCGCGCGCGAGGTCGATCGCGCCCTCCATGCTCTTCTCGCGCGGGGTGAGGATCACCTCCGCGCCGTACGCCTTCATGACCGCGCGCCGCTCGGCGCTCATGTGCTCGGGCATGACGAGCACCATACGGTATCCCTTGACCGCGGCGACCATCGCGAGCGCGATGCCGGTGTTGCCGCTCGTCGCCTCGATGAGCGTATCGCCCGGCTCGATGCGCCCGCTCTCCTCGGCGTAGCGGACCATACTGAAGGCGGGCCGATCCTTGACCGAACCCGCCGGGTTGTCGCCCTCGAGCTTCGCGAGCACCGTCGTCGGCCCGGTGGTAAGCGACCGCAGCCGGACGAGCGGCGTATTGCCGATGCACTCTTCGATCGTGGATACGTTCATGCCTTCAACATACTCCGCTTCGCGCCGATTCGGCACCTCCCGCGACCGGACCTGACCGTGACGGTCAGCTTGACCGACGAGGCGCAATCGGTGAGGATTGCCTCGATGAAGATCACACTCGACCGCGTCAACGACCGCGTTCACTTCCGCGCGACCAACCCGGACGGACTGACCGTCGACGTTGACGGCGCGCCGCGGGTGGGCGGCGAGGGCGGCGGGTTTCGCCCCATGCAGCTCGTGCTCGCCGCGCACGCGGGGTGCACCGCGATGGACCTCGTGCCCATCCTCGAGAAGCAGCGCCAGCGCGTGGACGACGTCTCGATCGAGATCACCGGCGAGCGTGGCGACGGCGTGCCCTCCCCGTTCACCGCGATCAACGTCCACTACCGGCTGACCGGAAAGATCGACGAGGCGAAGGCGCGCCGCGCGGTCGACCTCGCGGTCAACAAGTACTGCTCGGTCGGAGAGATGCTCAAGCACTCGGTGGAGATCACCTGGTCGCTCGAGACCGTCCCGGCCGGTTCGTAGCCGACGGCGCCCGGCGCCCCAGGAGGCCCCATGGCACACGAGGAGACCCGCGCGATCCGCATTCAGGCCGATCGCTCGCTGCACCGAGAGCACAGCGTTCCCGTCTATCTCACGTCGAGCTTCGTCTTCGACTCCGCCGAGCAGGCACGCGCGCTGTTCACCGGCGAGGAGCAGGGCCTCGTCTACTCGCGCTACGGCAACCCGAACACCGACGAGCTCATCGAGAAGCTGTGCGCGCTCGAGGGCACCGAGGACGGCCTCGCCACCGCGACCGGCATGGCGGCGATGTTCGCGAGTATCGCGGGCCTCGTGAAAGCCGGCGACCACATCGTCGCCTCGCGCGCGCTCTTCGGCTCAACCTACCAGATCCTCGCGACGATCCTGCCGCGCTGGGGCGTGGAGACGACCTTCGTCGACCCGAAGGACCTAACCGCGTGGGAGCGGGCGATCCGGCCCGAGACGCGGCTGCTCTTCTGCGAGACTCCGTCCAATCCGGGGCTCGAGCTCACCGACATCGAGGCGGTCGCCGCGATCGCGCGCGACCGTGACGTGATCCTCAGCGTAGACAACTGCTTCGCCACGCCGCACCTGCAGCGGCCCGCTGCGCTGGGTGCGCATCTCGTGACGCACTCGGCGACGAAGTTCATCGACGGGCAGGGACGCGTGCTCGGCGGCGCGATCCTCGGGCCGCGCGACCTGATCGCGGAGCTGCGCTTCTTCATCCGCCAGACCGGACCGGCGCTCTCGCCGTTCAACGCGTGGACGCTCTCCAAGAGCCTCGAGACGCTCGCAGTTCGGGTGGACCGCCACTGCGAAAACGCGCTCGAGCTCGCGAAGCGGCTCGAGTCGCACCCGAAGGTCTCCTGGGTCCGCTACCCGTTCCTGGAGAGCCACCCTCAAGCCGAGCTCGCGAAGCGCCAGATGCGCGCCGGGGGCGGGCTCGTGACCTTCGAGGTAGCCGGAGGCGAGGAAGGCGGGATGGCGTTTCTGAACGCGCTCGAGATGGTCTCGCGCTCGTCGAACCTGGGTGACACGCGCAGCATCGCCACGCACCCGGCGACCACGACGCATTCGAAGCTCACCGAGGACGAGCGCGCGGCGATCGGCATTACGCCAGGGACGGTCCGGCTGTCGGTCGGGCTCGAGGCGGTAGAGGATCTCGTCGAGGACGTGGAGCGGGCGCTGGGGTAGGATCGCCGGGTCCCGGCCCGGTCTGCTCGCGCTACCAGCGCTCGTCG
>CAYWJH010000012.1:49178-55940 GCA_964458555.1 uncultured Spirochaetaceae bacterium
CCGGTCTGCTCGCGCTACCAGCGCTCGTCGCCCGGTCTGCTCGCGCTACCAGCGCTCGCCCAAAGGCGCGCCGCCGACGAGCTCGGAGATCTTCACCGGCGCGCCGCGGTCGATGCTCAGGCCCGCGGCCACGCCGATCAGGATCGAGTAGGTGCCGTCGACCTGATTGGCGCGGCGGCGAAGCGGATCGGGATCGCCCGGGGTGAACACGTCGCGCAGCAGCATGGGGTCGCCGCCGCCGTGCCCACCCTCGCCGGTCTCGGGTTCGATGACCTGCGGCTTCGAGAACTCCGGAATCAATGTCGTGCCCACCTTGCCCTTCTCCAGCTCGCCGGGTGTCGTGCCGTCGCCTGAGACGTAGGTGTTCTCGCTCGCGAAGTGCTCGATCCGTCCCTTCGTCCCGTTGAACGCGATACGATAGCCCTCGACCGGCGAGTACGCGTGGAGCATGTAACTCAACAGCGCCCCGCTCTCGTACCGCACGGTCACGCTCATCGTGTCCCAGATGTCGATCTCGTCGCTGAAGACGCAGCGGTCGCGATAGTAGCCGTCGTGCTCCTCCTGCTCGAGGTACATCTCACGCAGCTTCTCGTTTCCGGCGAGGTCGAGGAAGAAGGGGCACTTCGACGAGACAGGACAGTTCGCGCACCGCTCGCCGTGGTCGCCGAGCCCCAGTTCCTTCGCGTGCTCGGGCGTGTAATACTTCAGCGTTCCCTGCGCGAAGACCTCTGCCGGGACGTCGTCGATCCACCAGTTTACCAGGTCGAAGTGATGCGTCGCCTTGTGCACGAGCAGCGACCCGGAGTTCTCGCGTTTTCGATGCCAGCGCCTGAAGTAGTCGGCGCCGTGACGCGTGTCGAGGTGCCAGGCGAAGTCGACGGACAGCACGTCTCCGATCGAGCCGTCGGCGATCATCCGGCGAACCTGGCTGCGCGGCGGGGAGTAGCGGTAGTTAAAGGTGACCTGGAGCTCGCGGCCGGTCTCCTCGCGCGCGGCGAGGATCTCGCGCGCGAGCTCGGCGTTGGTCGTCATGGGCTTCTCGGTCACGACGTCGCAGCCGGCGCGCATGGAACGGATGATGTACTCGGCGTGCGTGCGGTCGGGGCCGGTCGTCACGACGACGCGGTCGGGCTTCTGCTCCTCGATCATCCGATCGAACTGGTCGTCGGTGTAGACCGCCACCTCGCGTCCGGTCGACTCGCGGATCCGCTCCTGGTAGAGACGCCCCCGGCCGATATTTCGATCGCAGAGCGCGACGAGATCGCACGAATCGGCGAAGCCCTCGTTGAGCGCGGTGATGTACATGCCGGAGCGGCCCCCGGTTCCTACGACGACGTACTTCTTCAACGGTGCCTCCCTGCTACGAGCCCGGTTCGAGCGTCTGCCAACGTTGGCACAATAGCACGGGTGCGCTTCGCGCGCAACCGCGGCGATCGAGGTTCTCTGTGTCGACCGTCTCTATCCTCAGCCCCGGTCGTCGAGGTCGTACTCGGCCATGTAGTACGGATAGCTCGGATCGTACTCGGTGAGCGTGCGCCCCTCGGCGACCCGCCCGATCGGCCTGACGTTCCCATCGGCGCCCGTCGCGGCGTCCCCCAGGTCGGTCCGAAACGCCTCGGCGAGCTCGGCGAGCGCGGCGACCCGCGAGGGCTCCTCCTCGTAGCGATTGACGCTCTCGCCGGGATCCTCGCGGAGGTTGTAGAGCTCGTTTACGACGTCGCCCTTCTTGCGGAAGTGCAGCTTCCAGTCGCCCGAGCGCACCGCTTCGAGCGAGTCGTAGTGATAGTAGGCGAAACTCTCGCGCGGCGAGGCCTCGGTCGCCGCGGTGAGCAGGCCGGAGAGGTCGACACCGTCGATCGTACGCTGCGGCAGACTCGCCCCCGTGAGCGAGGCGAGCGTGGGCAGGATATCGATCGACGAGGCGATCCCGTCGGTGACGCGGCCGGCCGGCACCCCGCCGGGCCACCGGACGATGAACGGCACCCGCTGCCCGCCGTCCCAGGTCTCGCCCTTGCGCCCGCGAAGGTGACCGTTCGACGGCCCGAAATCGGCACGGCTCCCGTTGTCGGAGGTGAACATCACGACCGTATCATCGGCGATGCCCAGCCGCTCGAGCTCGGCGGTGAGCATCCCGGTCGCCCAGTCGATGGCGGCGACCGCGCCTCCGTAGGGCCCGTTCTCGCTCTCGCGCAGGAATCGGTCCTGGACGTAGATGGGAAGGTGGACGTACATGTGCGCGAAATAGAGGAAGAAGGGCCCGTCTGCGTTCGCGCGCAGGAAGCGGAAGGCGTCCTCCACGTAGCGCTCGGTGATCGAGGCCTGATCGGGCTGCTCCTCGACGACCTCCCCGTCGCGCAGCAGCGGCAGCGGCGGCCAGTCGGTTCTCCCGGCCTGACGGCACATGTCGTTGCTGTAGGGGATGCCGTAGTAGCCGTCGAAGCCGTGGCGGGTGGGCAGGAACTCGGGCTGATCGCCGCAGTGCCACTTGCCGATGAGCCTCGTCGCGTAGCCCTGCTCCTTGAGCATACCGGCGATCGTCGTTTCATCCGGGTTCAGGCCGATGGGCTGGCCCGGGAAGAGCACCCACCGCCCGTCGAAGTCGCCGAACCCGATGCGACGCGGGTAACAACCGGTGAGCATCGCTCCCCGCGAAGGCGAGCAAACGGGGGAGGCCATGTAGAAGTCGGTGAAGCGCATGCCCTCCTCGGCGAGCCGGTCGAGGTGGGGCGTGCGGTGCTGCGGGTGGCCGTAGCAGGAGAGATCTCCCCAGCCCAGGTCGTCGCAGTTGATGAGGATGACGTTTGGCGTTGCGCTCATGGCCTATCGTAGCGCGGCGGGCGGCGCCTCGCAAGCGGGCGCCGCGTCGCTCCAGGCGCCGCGAACGAACGACGAGGTGCCACAGACGTCCCGATTCTGGTAGCATGCCTCCATGGCTGTCACGATTCACGGCGCGGGGTGCGCCTTGATGGACTATCTCTATCGCGACGTCGATTTCTCCTCGCCCGCGGTGCAGCAGCTCCTGCGCCGGAGTTCGGGCGACGGGGGTCTGAACATCGGCGGGCTCGTCTTCGCCGAGGCGCTCGAGCGCTTCGCGAGCAGACCGATCGACGAGCTCGTGCGATCGATCACCGGGGACCGCGAACCCGACCGGCAGAACGTGGGCGGACCGGCGATCGTCTCGCTCATCCACACCGCCCAACTCCTGCCGGAGGCGACGGTCCGATTCTTCGGCGCGACCGGCGACGACGAGACCGGCGCCGCCCTCCGATCGATTGTCGCCCAGACGCCGCTCGACACCGACCACCTCGCAACACGGCCCGGCGCGACCCCGGCGACCTACGTCTTCTCCGACCCCTCGTACGCCGGCGGTCACGGCGAACGGATGTTCGTCAACCTGCTCGGCGTCGCCTCCCACGTCGCACCGTCGGACCTGGGCCCCGAGTTCCCACGCGCGGACATCGTGCAGCTCGGGGGAACCGCGCTCGTCCCGTCGCTCCACGACGAGCTCGCAGCGCTGCTGCGCGACGCCCGCAGCGCCGGCGCGCTGACGGTGGTCAACACCGTCTACGACTTCCGCGCCGAGCTCGCGCGCCCGAACGAGCGATGGCCGCTCGGCGGCGAGGGTACCTACCCGCTCGTCGACCTTCTCGTGACCGACGCGGAGGAGGCCGCCCGCCTGTCGGGCGCGGGCACGCCGGCGGAGGCGATCGACTGGTTCCTCGCACGCGGCGTGGGCGCGGCGATCGTGACCAACGGGCCGGAACCGGTGAGCTACGCGGCGACCGGCCCGCGCTTCTCGCCGGCGGCACGCTCCACGCGGGCCGTCTTCACCGGCTTCGCGCGAAGCGATGCGGCCAGCCTCGGCGACACGACCGGGTGCGGCGACACGTTCACCGGCGGTGCGATAGCCTCGATCGCCGACCAGATGGGGCGCCTGCGGGCCGACGCCGGCGGCCGCCTCGACCTCGACCGGGCCGTCGTCCGAGGCGTCGCGAGCGGCGCGTTCTGCCTCACGCACCTGGGCGGCACCTTCCTCGAGTCGGAGCCCGGCGAGAAGCTGCGACGCGTCCGGGAAGTCGAAGAGCTCTACTGCGGTTCGGAGGCTCGATCGTGAAGCCCCGTCTCGTCCTCTTCGGCGCAGGGAACATCGGGCGCAGCTTCATCGGGCAACTCTTCGCGCGCGCGGGATACGAGGTCGTCTTCGTCGACATCGACGATCGGCTCGTCGCAGAGCTCAACCGACGCGGCGGCTACGACGTGGTGATCGCGCACCCGGACGGCCACGAGACGACGATCGGGGTGGAGGGCGTGCGAGCGGTGAGCGCGAACGACCGCGAGGCGGTCGCGCGCGAGATCGTCGACGCGTCGATCGCCGCCACCGCGGTGGGCGCAGCGGCGCTGCCGGCGGTGGCGGGGCTGATCCGCGCCGGAGTAGAGCAGCGTCGTCACCAGCGGCCGGGAGCCCTGCTCGACGTGATCCTCGCCGAGAACGTCCACGGCGCGGCGGCGATCGTCGCAGAGGCGCTCGCATCCGGTCCCGGCGGCGCGGACACCCGTGCTGCCGTCGGACTCGTCGAGACGAGCATCGGGAAGATGGTGCCGATCGTCCCCTTCGAGGTGTCCGCCCGCGATCCGCTCCTCGTCTACGCCGAGCCGTACAACACGCTGATCGTCGACGCGAACGGGTTCCGGGGGCCGATCCCCGACGTGCCGGATCTCCGCGCGGTCGACAACATCCGCGCCTACGTCGAGCGTAAGCTCTTCCTGCACAACCTCGGACACGCGGCGGTGGCGTACGTGGGGTTCAGGAGCTATCCCCGGATCGAGCTCATCGCCGAAGCGATCGAGCTCGCGCCGGTTCGCTCGGCGACGCGCGCGGCGATGACCGAATCGGTCGCCGCGCTGGCAACCGCCCACCCTGGCACGCTCGATCGGGCCTCGCTCGAGGACCACCGGGACGACCTGCTCGCCCGCTTTGCGAACCGGGCCCTCGGCGACACGGTCTTCCGCGTCGGGCGCGACCTGCCGCGGAAGCTCGGGCGCGACGACCGCGTCGTGGGCGCGATGCGGCTCGCCGCCGAGCACGAGCTGCGCTTCGACGCGATTGCGGAGGTCTACCGAGCGGCGCTCGGATTCGCAGCGCAGAACGCGAGCGGGGAACCCTACCCCGCCGATCTCGCGGTCGTCGAGCTCGCCCGCGAGCACGGCACGGAAGCGGTGGTGCACGAGATATCGGGTCTCGACGAGCGCGACCCGGTGGACGCGCGGGTAATGGAGCGCGTGCTCGCCGCCGGCTGATCGGCCCGGCGCGGCTACGCCATCGCAGAAGCTCCAAAAAAGAAGTTGACACCGGAACAACGGAGAAGTAGCGTCAATGCGGGGCCGAGACGGGATGACCTGATGACAGACCGACCGCATGTACAGATGCGCCTCCGCTTCGCGCTCGTCGGAATCGCCGTGGGTACGCTCTTCCCCGCCGTCTCGGCGCTCCTCGTCTTCGCCTTCGGGGTTCCCTCTGCCTATCTGCTCGTCATCGTCGGGCTCGCGATCCCGGTTCTGGGGTGGGTCGGCGGATTCATCGGCTCGCGCGAAGACCGCCTGAGCGCGCTTGCCGCCGACCTCGAGCACCAGGTCGCCGAACGCACCGCCGCGATCCGAAGCATGCTCGACGTCACCGGCGACGGATTCCTCACCTTCGGCCCGGACTACCGCGTGCACCCGGAGTACTCGAAGCCGTGCGAGGAGATCTTCGGCGGGCCGATCGGCGGCAAACGCCTGCCCGACCTGCTCTACATCGAAGAGCGTCCCCGCGGCGAGTTCGTCGACGGGCTCGACCTCTACTTCACCGGAAAGGCAAAGGGCGAGGTCATCTTCGACCTTCTCGACAAGCGCGTCGAGGTGCGAGACCGGATCATCCAGCTCGACTATCGGGCCATCGACGAGACGACGGTCATGTGCGCGCTCACCGACGTAACCGAGCAGGAGCGCCTCGAGGCCGAGCTCGAGGAGCAGGAGCGTCGCCGCAACCTCATTCTCCGCGTCGTCTCCAACCGGGAGCACTTCGCCGGCTTCCTAGAAGAGGCGAACGATCTCTTCCAGGTGCTCGATGCGGTCTCCTCGCACCGCTCGAGCCAGATCCCGCAGGAGACCACGGAGAAGCTCGCGGCCCAGGTTCATACGTTCAAGGGCAACGCGAGCTTCCTCGGCTTCGTGCGGACGGCGACGGTCGCGCACGATTTCGAAGACCAACTCGCCGCGCTTCCGATCCTTCAGGACGATCTCGATCTCTCGTCCGAGGTCTTCGTGCTGAAGCGTCAGTACTACGAGGAGTACAACGCGATCGCGGAGACGCTCGGCGAGCGGTGGATCAACGATCTCTCGACGATCAACGTGCCACTCGCGACGGTGCAGAAGGTCGAGAAGTACGTACGGGCGAAGTACGCGTCCGACGGGACGCTGATCGCCGCGATGGAACAGCTGCGAAGCGTTCCGTTCGTAGATCTCTTCTCGCGCTACCCGCAGCTCATCCAGGACATCGCCGGACGCCGGGGAAAGCGCGTGCGCAGCGTAGACGTTCTCGGAGGCGAGTTCCGGGTGCTCCCGGATCGGTTCGAGCCACTCGCGAGCGCGCTCACGCACGTTGCACGAAACATGATCGACCATGGGATCGAGAGCCCCGCGGAGCGCGAGCTGAAAGGCAAACCGACCGCCGGCGAGATTCGAGTCGAGCTGACCCGCGACGCGGACGAGGTCGTGATCGTC
>CAYWJH010000013.1:0-1944 GCA_964458555.1 uncultured Spirochaetaceae bacterium
CCACTTCAACTGCATGCGCAGCTACGCCCTCGCCGACGAGACGGCGCTGCTCATGGCCGCCTATCCCGCAAATCGACCCGCAAACCCGTTCCCGTACTTCACGGAGGTGATGACGGGCTTCGAGTGGACCGCGGCGGTCGGGATGATCTACGAAGGGATGGTCGACGAGGGGCTTGGCTGCATCGAGGCAATCCGCGAACGCTACGACGGACGCAGACGCAACCCGTACGACGAGGCCGAATGCGGCCACCACTACGCCCGCGCAATGGCTTCGTGGAGCGCGGTTCTCGCGTTGACGGGGTTTCACTACAGCGCCGTGACCAGGACCATGTGGTTCGCCACGGCGGACGGAACGTACGTCTGGGCGACCGGCGACGCCTGGGGAACCTGTACCATCGCGGGGCGCGACGCAGAGCTCAACATCCTGCACGGCGACGTCGACGTCGAAACGCTCGTGGTAAACGGATAGGCGGGAACCGGCGATGCGCTCACGGTTCCTCGGCCACGTCCGACTCGGGCGGAAGCAGCAGCAAACGCCTCGCGAACGCCTCGGCTACGGGATTCCCGACGGTACGACTCGTCAGTTTCACCTGACAGACCCGAATCTCGCCGGCGCCGTACGAGCGGGTCAGCGCCGCGGGAGTTGGTCCCCACGGGCGTTTCCACGATCCGTTGCCGCTCATGAGCACGGCGTCCCACCCCTCCGGCGCCGGGTCGATGACTGTCTCGAGAAGGGGCGTGACGTATCCGGCCTCCGCGTCGTACCAGAACCGGAAGTCGTTCGCATGAAAGCCGTCCACCAGGCGGTGGCCGGTGCCGCGCGAGACGAAGTGGCGCTTCCCCATGCCACCAGCGACGACGCGAAGCTCGCCGTCGCCGATGCCCCAAGCCCCGACCGGTAGCTCGAGGAAGACGAGGGTGGCACCGTCGCGCACCGCGCGCTCGCAGTCCTTGCGGACGCGGGCAAACGCGTCCATATCGTCGTCGACGAGGATTACCGAGTCGGATCCGGGGCTCCCCGAATAGCGAGGTTTGAGGCCGAGCTCGCGGACCAGCCGGGCGGCGCGTCCGGCGCGCGAACCGACGACGTGGACGCTTCGGGGCAGGGCGCCGTCGCTCACCAGCTCAGCAGCCGGGAAGACGTCGAGCTCGACGGCCGTATCGTGCGCGACGCCGCCTTTTTCGTCGAGTAGCGCGAGGCGCGCGGTGACCCGGCTCCGGCGCTCGACCCGAGGCGCTTCGAAGACGATACGGCCCTGGCCGCGCGGGGCACAGCGGTCGATCGCCGCAGCGGCCTCGCCGGACTGCACGACGCGCTCGTCCTGCTCGAGCCGGTAGCGCAGCTTCATTCCATCCGGCGCCTCGTCGGTATCGTTACAGACCCACGCCTCGAGCTCGATCGATTCACCCGCGCGGAAGGTAATACGATCGGTTCGCAGCGACACCGCCAGCGGCGTGAGCGCGTCGCGATACGCGAAATACGCCGGCTTGGGCTGACGCTGCGTGTCCATGATGGTCTTCATCCAGCCGGCTGGCCAGGCGTCGATGAACAGGTGAATCGCAAAGGTGTTCATACGCGCGTCGCGCCGGAACGCCTCGGTCATCAGCCTCGTAATCCACGCTTGGAAGGCGTGGCTCGCGGCGATCCAGTCGTCGACGCCCTCCGGTGTCTCGTACCAGAGGTGGTGAAACTTCTCGGTCTGCGCCGCCGCGATGACGCCAGGCGTCCAGCGCCGTTCCTCTTCGGCCGACTGCGGGAGCCAGTCGGACGGGTAGAACCGTTCCATCGTGTTTCGGAAGTCGAGGCCCTCGCTTCCGAACTCGCCGCAGCCGTAGTACCACCCCGGCGTTATCGGGAGCCAGTAGCCGCGGTTCAGCTTGCCCAGGTCGAGCCCGTGCCCGATGTACCATCCGCAGTAGCAGTGGTTGTCCGGCATGCCGAAG
>CAYWJH010000013.1:2044-29606 GCA_964458555.1 uncultured Spirochaetaceae bacterium
CATGCCGAAGACCGACTCCAGCTCGCCGCGCGTGAGGTGGCGGTGTGGCTGGCCGGTGGCGTTCGGGAAGGGCTCGTTGATGAAGCTCACGACGACCGCGCTCGCGTGCGGCCGGATCAGTCGCTCCATCTCGCCGGCCTGACGGACCGCCTCGATCGTCTGCGTACGCCGGAGCTTACCGAAGAGCGGCAGGTCGGTTTGCGTCATGATGCCCAGCTGATCGCACCGCTCGTAGATCGCCCGTTGCACCGGCCGCTGCGTGAGGCGCAGGAAGCTCATGTTGGCTATCTTCGCGAGCAGGATGTCGTCGGTGAGCTGGGCGCCGTCGCCGCGGATGACACACTGCTGCAGATGCCCCATCGTGTTCGCGCCGCGCAGCCGGATCTCGCGCCCGTTGAGAGAGAAGCGCCCCTTCGGGGTGGACGATTCGTCCTGCTCGAAGATGCGGATGCCAAACTGGCATTCGGCGGCGTCCACCACGGTCTCGCCGTCGAGCAGCCGGAGCTGGAGCTGGTAGAGCCAGGGCGTATCGAGGTCCCACAACCTGGCCTTGCGGATGCGGATGGGGATGCGGTAGGTGTTCGCGCCGCGGCCGACCGGCTGCGGCACCGCCGGGTCGCTAAACTGGTCCAGGTCGCCGTGCCCGCGAATCTGCGTCGTTACCGGCTCGTGACGCAGAGCGCGGATGGGCGTCGCCTTGAAGTTGCGTCCGAAGACGGAGATCTCGAAGGCGACGGCGGCGGGCTCGGATTCAGTGCTCACCACGTCCACGCGGATCTCCGCGTTTCCCTCGAGGTCGAGCGGCAGCACCGCGAGGTCGCGGACGAACCGGCTCGCGCGCGCCTCGAGGCGTACCGGCTGGTAGATCCCCATCGCGGGCGGGCAGTGGTGCCACCCCTCTTCAGGGTCGTCGTAGCCGGGACCGGTCGCCGCGTAGATCTTCTCGCCGTCGCGGAGCGTCGGCGCGTCGTTTTCCACCTTCACGAGAAGCGTGTTTTCACCGACTCGCGCGTGCGCGGTGACTTCGCACTCGAACGGCGCGAAGAAGCCCTCGTGCGAGCCGGCGTACGCGCCGTTGAAGAAGACGTGCGCGCGGTAGTCGACGCCGTCGAAGCAGATCCAGAGGCTCCCCGTCTTCGCCATCGCGCGCGTCGCGCGCAGCGTGGTCCGGTAGTACGTCACCACCGGTCCGAGCGGCGGGCCGTAGTGGGGAATCCCCACGCGTTCCCACTCGCCGCCGCCGGCGAGCGTATGCCCCCCGAAGTCGCGGCGGTCGTCGTCGGTCTCCACGCGCCAGTCGAAGTCGCTCAGCGTCGTCACGTGACGCGGCACGTCGAGCTCCGGAGCGAAGTTCCGCAGGTACGTCCCCACGCGTCGGCGTCGCCGGTCGAGCTCGCGGTCGAGCTTCGCGGCGGTGTCCAGCCGGGGGCGGGGCCGAAGGGCCGAGGCACCCGCGCGCTCGTCGAGCGGGAGTACCTCGTCGGGGACGGCGGGAGGCTGCTGCTCGATCAGCCGGTGCGAGCGCTGCTCGAGCCGCTCGGTGGCGATGCGCGCGAAGACGTCCTCGTTCTGCGTCGTTTCGTTCATGAAGCGGGCTCCATCAAGAAAAGGCCGCCCCGGATGAGGGGGCGGCCGTAGAGGATTCGGCGTAACGCCAGGATTAGCGGTTGACCTCCGCCCAGGCGTCCACCTGCGCCTGCATCTGCTCGATCAGTTCCGGCAAGCCTGCGCGTTCGAGGGCCGCCTGGAACTCGGGGATGCCGGTCTCCGGGTCGACCCATCCGCCTTCGAGCGGCGTCTCGTACTGGTCGACGACCGCGCTCACCGAGGCGACGAGCGTGTTGATCTCGCCACGGTCGGCGTTGAAGCCAAGGATATTCGCCTTCAGCGAATCGCGGTTGAGCCGGCGGACCTCGTCGAAGAGGTCCTCGTCCTGGCCCGGGAGCAGGTAGCTCTGAAAGGTGTTCCCCCACATCCACGGCAGGTTCGTGTAGTAGCCGGAGTCCTGAATCGGGCTGATCCGGCCTTCGCCGATCGACTCGTGGTGCTGTCCTTCGAGACCCCAGACGAGCGTATTGTACGCCTCCTGCTTGGTCCACAACCAGTTCAGCACCTGGACGGCCGTCTCCTTCTGCTGCGAGTTCGTGTGAACCGCGTGCAGCGTATTGGTGATGTTCGACGTCAGGGTCAGAGGATCGCCAATCCGTACGTCTTTCATCATGACGCCGGCGACCTCGCGTTCGGCGATCTGCGGGTTGTACGTGTTGTGGTGCGCGAAGGCCAGGCGTGCCTGGTTGCTGAGCTGCGACCACTGGTCACGCGTGTAGGTCAGGCCGTCTTCGGGGATGTAGCCCTTGGTCTGCCAGTCGTACATCAACTCGGTCCATTCGCGGTACTCGGGCGTCTTCGTCAGGTCGAGAACCTCGAGCGACTCGTCGTCGACGCGGATGCCAAGCACCCCGGCGAGGAACCCGAATGCGCCGATCCCGTAGTACGGCTGGATCAGCTTCCACGCCTCGGAGCCGGGACCGAACGGGATGAGCTCCTGCTCGTTCTCTTTTACCTGGGCGAGCCAAGGCTCGAGGTCGGCCAGCGATTCGATCGAATCGAGGTCCCACCCGTACTTCTCCACGAGGTCCATGCGAACGCGGAAGATCGAGTTGTACGCGGCGATCTGCTGGGACCAGACTGCCCGGATCTCGCCGTCTATTCGCGTGGCCTCGAGCTGGTCTCTGATGTCGGCGAGGATATCCTGCCCGTGCTCCTCCAGGAGATCGTCCAGGCCGGCGTAGAAGCCGTCGGAGGCGTTCTTGAGGAAGTCGTTGCTCCAGACCGCGGTCCAGAGAAGGTCCATCTTCTCGCCGGAGGCGAGGATGAGCGGCATGCGCTCGTTGTATTCGCCGAAGCCGCCTTCGACCCTGATGTCCACGGTCGCGCCGAGGTCCTCCATCAGCATCTCGTTGACGGCGTCGTAGACCGCCTGCTCGTCGGTCTCGTTGTACGGGTAGCCGGCGCCGCCGGGCACGTACCAGACGAGCGGCTCAGCCGCCGCCTCGGCCTCCTGCGTCCCGCTCGCGAAGATCGGCGCCGCGACCGCCATAACGAAGAGTGCGGTGATCAATAGTGCGATGTTTCGTCTCATGTCTGAAACTCCTTTTCCAAAGTATGCCGTGCGGGACGACGTCCCGCCTTGGAGAACTATCCTTTGACCGAGCCCACCTGGAGCCCGCGGGCGAAGTAGCGCTGGAAGAACGGGAAGATGAACATCATAGGACCGGCGGCGAGCACGGCCATCGCCATCCGCGTCGTCTCTGTGGGCAACTCGCTCATGTCGATGCCACCGGCCATCTGCGACTGGTGCTGGAGCAGGAACTGGATGTTCCTCATCACCCGCTGCATCCAGAACTGCAACGGGATGAGGCTTCGCTCGGAGATGAACAGCAACGCGTAGAACCACTCGTTCCACAGCTTCAGCGAGAGCAGGAGACCGATCGTCGCGATGGCAGGCTTGGAGAGCGGTAGCGCGATGCGCAGGAAGATGTAGAACTCGCTCGCGCCCTCTACTTTGGCGCTTTCGATGAGCTCGAACGGGAGCTGGCGCATGTAGGTGATCAGGAGGATCGTGTGCCAGGCGGTGATCATCAGCGGCAGGAAGAGCACGAGGAGCGTGTTCTGCATGCGGAAGTACTGCGTTATCAGGATGTAGGTGGGTACGATTCCCGCGTCGAAGAGCATGGTAAACAAAAAGAAGAACGTGATGGGTCCTCGCCAGCCGAAGTCGCGGCGGGAGAGCGAGAAACCCGCCATCGCCATGAAGAGCGTCCCGAAGAAGGCTCCCAGGACGGTGATCCGGATCGTGACCCAGTACGCGCTGATCAAGGCGCCGGGTCGCTCGAGGATCACCTCGTAGGCGCGGAGCGAGAAGACTTCCGGAATGAGGCGATAGCCGTTGTAGACGATTTCGCGCTCGTCGGAGAACGAGATCGCAATCGTCAGCAGCATGGGTATCAGGCAGAGCACGCACGCGACGATCAGGATGAGGTGCATGACGAGCTTCGCGACCCTATCTGCCCTTGTTTCGGTCTTCATACGCTTCCTAGAAGAGACCCTGTTCGCCATCGGAGAGTCGGCGCGCAAGGAGATTCGTGGCGACGACGAGCACGAGGCCCATGACCGACTGGTAGAGTCCCACCGCTGCGGCCATTCCGTAGTCCCTGATCTCGACGAGCGCGCGATAGGTGAAATAATTGATCACATCGGTCGTGGGAAGCAGCGGACCCGACTGCAGCGGCAACTGGTAGAAGAGCCCGAAGTCGGAGAAGAAGATCCGTCCGATCCCCAGGATCGCCAGAATGACGATGAGCTGCGAGAGCATGGGGAGCGTGATCCTGAGCGTTCGCTGCCACCTGCCCGCTCCATCGATTTCCGCAGCCTCATACAGCGCGGGGTCAATGCCCATGAGTCCCGCGTAGTAGATAACCGTGGAGTAGCCTACGGTCTTCCACAATTGCATAAAAACGATGATGAACGGCCACAGCTCGGGACGCGTGTACCACCTTATCGCCTCCATGCCGAAGAGCTCCATCAGGAGTCGGTTCAACAGCCCGCTCTGCGTATTGAGAAACGCGTAGAGCATGATCGAGACGACGACCCACGACAGGAAGAACGGCAGGAAGAGGACGGTCTGATAGACCTTGATGTAGAACCGCTTCGCAATCTCGTACATCATGATCGCGAACGAGACCGAAACGATCGGCGTGAGAACGATGAAGGCGAGGTTGTAGAGCAGCGTGTTCCTGGTGACGAGCCAGATGAGGCTCGACCGGAAGAAGAACATGAAGTTCTCGAATCCGTTCCACGGACTCGCGAAGATTCCCATCAACGGCTTGTAGTCCTTGAAAGCCATCACGAGCCCGCCCATGGGCAGGTACTTGAACGCGAATACGATCAGGACGGCCGGAAGCGTGAGCACGAAGAGCGAGAGATTTCGCTTGAAGCGTCTTCGCCGAAGACTCGATCGTCGGAGACTCGATGAGAGTATCTCGTTGGTCACATGTGAAGCCACGTTGGAATTGTCGCATCCGTACCGGGAGCGCGAAAGAGGACATTTTCTACATTGGGGAGGTGAGCTTGTCGAGATCGCGCTCCGTGACGGCGTCCGGGATCATGAGCCGGACGGTCGTACCGTGTCCCGCAACGCTGTCTATCTCGACGGCGGCCTGGGTATCGAACAGGATGCGGAGTCGCTGGGCAACGTTCATCAGGCCAATATGGTCGGCGGCGAGGTCGATCTCCCCGGTGAACGAGTCACGCACCGTGCGCAGACGACGTTCGTCCATGCCCGTTCCGTCGTCGGCGACCTCGAGCGTGACCATGCCACCGGCGCCGGAGGCGGTGACTGTCACCGTACCCGCACGTCGCAGCGGCTTGATGCCGTGGTAGAAGGCGTTCTCGAGCAGCGGCTGCAGTACGAGCCGGGGAACGTTCACGCTGCGTAGCTCGTCCGGCACCTGCCATACGACCTCGAGCTGGTTGTCGTAGCGGAGCTGTAGCAGGCGTACGTACTGGTCGGCGATGTCCATCTCCTCGGCGAGCGGAATCGCGATGGCGTCCGCCGCGATCACGTTCCTCAGAAAGCGGGATAGCGAGAGGAGCGACGTGGGAACCGGATCGTCCGGTTCGAAGGCTTCCAGACTGTTCCAGTACAGCGATTCGAGCGTGTTGTAGAGAAAGTGCGGATTGATCTGCAGCTGCAGGTTCGCGTAGTGAGCGCGGCTCAGGCTGCGGAACCGCTCGGCGAGCCGCCCCTCGAGGTCGCGGTTGGACGCCATGATGCGCAGGATCGAGTCCTCGATATAGCGGACCTCGTCGCCGGCGGAGTCGTCGGCTGCCTTCTCGCCGCCGTCGCGCGCGTGCAGATCCGGGTGTTCGAGCGTCTCCATGATCGCGCGGATGGGACGATACGCAAAACCGGCGAGCACGGCGGACAGCGCAGAGCCCACGACGAGCGTGGTGACGAGCAGGGCGGCCAGATACCTGCGAAGCTCTCCCATCTTCGCGTCGAAGAGCGACGACCCGCTCGAAAGATAGTATTCGAGGTTGAACAGCGCCCCCGGGGCGCTCGCGAGAAAGGGTCGCCCCGCGGAGTCCGGCGGTGGGCGCCCAAGGTCCGCGTCGTCGGTCGAGAAGACGACACGGTCGTCGTCCTGCACGGCGTAGAGATGCCGATCCGCATCCGCGGCGCGGCGTCCCACGAAACGACGCAGCCCCTCCATCTGCAGGTTGATGACGATGCCTCCGGCAAAGCGGCCGTCGTCGTCCGCGCGCCTGACGAGCGTGATCATGGGCGTCCCGAAAACGGGGTCTTCCCGGTAGACCAGCTGGGGGCCCGTCGAAGGGGCCATTCGGAGGTGGGAGAGCCAACCGAAATCGTGCGTAGCTGAAGCCGCGGTCGCCGCCCGGTTGGTCACTACGCGGCCCGAGCCGACCGAGTAGACGGCGATCTCCGCCATCTCCGGGTTCGCGCGGGTGAAAAGCTGGAGAAGCTCCATGACGCCGGATTCGTCCGACGCGTCCGTCGCACCGGCCCTGGCAACGTAGCGCTGGATCCGGCCACGCTCTGCGATGGCGGCAGAGGCGTAACTCGCGCGGAAGAAAACCGCGTCGAGCTGTCGAGCGTACGACCGCGCCTGCATCGCGTTGATCTCACGAATGTAGTCTACGAGGAACGAGCGATTGCTGCGGTAGAACGCGAGGCTCACCGCGACCAGGACGACCAGAAGCAGAGCGGAGAACACGAGTTGGGTGCGGCTGCGATAACTTCTGCGGGCGGTTGCGGCCGCTGTCTGCTCATCTGCACGACGCGGGCGCGGACTCATGAGAGCGCGAGCTCCCGGCGGTACTCCGTCGGCGTCCGTCCCGTTCGCGACTTGAACACGCGCGCGAAGTACTTGGGATCGGCGTAACCGACGGCGCGCGACACGGCGGCAATCGCCATTGCCGGACGCTCGGCGAGCAAGGCCCGGGCGTGTTCGACACGCGCTTCGGTCACCGCGTCGAGGAAGCTCTGTCCCGATTCACGGTGGAACAAGCGACTGAGGTAGGCGGGGCTGAGATAGACCTCGCGCGCGACCTGCTCGAGGCCGATGTCTTCGGCCAGATGCCGGCCGATGTACGAGCGCACGCGAGCGACGACGTCCGCGTGCGAACCGGCGGTCGACTCGTGGAGCGTCGAGAGGATCCGCCGGGTCGAGCACCCCGCCCACGAGGCGGCCTCGTCGACGGTGCCGCAGCGAAACAGCGCCTCGTAGTTCACCTCCGGGTTTATGTCGCGACGAAGTGAGCGATGCCGGCACAGAGCCGCAACCGCGGACACGACGGCGATCGCCGCACGGCGCGCGGACCGAAGACGGGTACCGGCACGCGCGACCTCGCGCCTGACTGTTGCTTCGGCGGCACCCGCGCGGTCGAACGGCGTATCGAGGACCTCGCGCGCGATCACCTCGGGGTCGCGCACCGCCGTCACTGCCGCGTCGTCGCGGTCGAGCGTCGAGAGGGCGAGCAGGTCTTCGACCCGCTCGATCGCACGGCTGGTGATGGCGTCGCCGATCGTGCGCCCCATACCTGCGATCCGGGATGCGACGGTCTCGCGGCAGACGGAGACGGCGTCTCGAGGCCGCTCATCGGCAAATCGGGCGACGACGAGGAAGTGCAGCAGGTCCGGCGGCTCCACGAGCGCCACCGTAACGAGCGCAGGCTCGTCGAGGCAGAGCCGGTGCCCCTGGTCACAGAGCGCGGCCGTTGGCGTGTCGTCCGAGCCTGGAGCGCCACTCTGCCCGACGATACGCATGAGCGCGTACGATGCCGCCGCGTCCTCGGAGAGCGGCGGCAACCCGCAGCGCCGCCACTGCTCGACGAGCTCCTCCGTGCCGTCGACGAGTCCGTCGACGAGTCGGGCGAGCAGTCGCTGCCGGCCCTCGCTCACCAGTCGCCTGATACGGCCCGGTGCGGCCGTCGCGCGTCGAGCCGCGATCTTGTCGCGGAGCTCCGCGAACACGGTTCGAAGCTCGTCCTCTTTGGTCGGCTTGAGCAGGTAACAGTGAACCCCATACCTCAACGCCGCGCGCGCGTACTCGAAGTCCTGGTAGCCGCTGAGCAGGACAACCTCGGTGTCCAGGCCCTGCTCGTGTATTGTTTCGGCAAGCGTCAGCCCGGAGACGACCGACATTCGGACGTCGGTGAGTACAACGTCGACGGGGTGGGTTGCGAGGTAGGCGATGACATCCTCGCCGTCCTCGAACGACTCGACGACCTCAAAGCCCATGGCGGCCCAGGCGATGCGACGGGTGAGACCTCTGCGGATCGCCGGCTCATCGTCGACGATCACGAGCGAGTACATGGTCGCATTGTACGACGGTCGCTCGCTCGAGTCCATGAGAACTCGCCCCGCAGCCCCTACCACGTCCGCTGCTGCAGCAGCTCCTGGATCGCGTCGCGCGGGACCGGGAGCTCGTCCATGTGGTCCTCGAGCCAGCGCGAGAAGTCGGCCTCGATCTCGTCGCTCCACTGCGCGTCGATCTGGCCCGGCGTGTAGCGCCCCTCGGCGAGGCGTCCCTTGCCGAACGCGTCGCGCAACCGGATGAGCTCCGAGGTCGTGACGACCTTCTCCACCAGGTGCGGCGGTACGAAGATCACCCCGTCCGACCGCCCGAGCACCGCGTCGCCGGGCATGACCGTCACCCCGCCGATGCGCGCCGGCGTGTTGCACCCGACGAGCATGATCGTGGGCGAGGCGTACGTGGGGTGCGTGCCGCGGACGAAGCTCGTGAATCCGGGAAGCTCGCGGAGCCCGTCCACGTCGCGGACGGCCGCGTCGTGCACGACACCGTTGCCCGAGTTCGCGTAGATCGCGGTCGCGAGGTTGTCGCCGATGACCGGCCCCTGCTCGATCTTGCCGAAGACGTCGGCGACGTAGACGTCGCCCGGCGAGAGGATGTCGATCGGCCACGAGATCTGGTCGCCCACGCATCCGAGCGCCGCGCCCTTCTTCTCCATGAGCTCGCGCATGTCCGGCCGCCGGGGCATGTAGACCGCGGTGAGCGCGCGGCCCACGAGCACCTGGCCCGGATGCGTGCAGTACCAGTCGCCCTCGTACTGCCAGTGGAACCCTTCGTTGCGGAGCACCGTCCACGCCTGCGTGATCGTCACGCTCTTCAGCCGCTCGAGCAGGTCGTCGGCCACGCGCGGCCGCCCGTCGGGCGATCGCTCGCCGGTCCACAGCGGCGTGTACTCGACAATCTCCTCCGGGCTCAGGTTCGTGGGCGCGAACTTCCCGTCGCCGCCCGTCGTGTCTGCGTTCATCGCTCTGTCTCCCTTTGTCCTGCGCCGGGCGCATTCTCGCCGTCGGAGTCTTCCCGGCCCCACGGAAACGAATAGGACGGCGTGCCGGCGCCTCGCTCGAGCCCGATCTCTAGGTCGATCGTCGTCGCCGGCGGCAGGTGCACCGCGAAGTGCCCCTCGTTGACGACGTAGTCCTCGGTGCCGATTTCGAGCTCGGGTGCGGTATACGCCCCGACCCTGCCCGGATACTCGCTGCGCCTGCGCGAGGCGCGAACGGTGGTGAACCGGTGCTCGCCGAGCGTCCCCGCCTGGACGACGACTCGCCTGCCGACGAGCCCGTCGAGGTTGAGGAGGCGTACCACGAGCCGATCGCGCTCCACGGCGCTCACGAGCGCGGCGACGTCTCGCGGCAAGCCGGGTCTGCGGCGGTCGGCGTCGAAGTAGCGCAGCGGGGCGAGGAGCAGCCCGCCGTTGTAGACGTGCTGCGGCGAGCCAAGCGTGAGCTGCACGAGCGCCTCCGTCGTTACCGGGTTCAGCTGCTGCCACCAGTGGATGTGGTTCTCGCGCGGGTCGGTGTCGTCGTTGCGGATGAGGTCGAGCCGGCGGTAGACCTGCTCGAAGGCGACGCGGAGGATGCGCTCGGGGTAGTCGGGGTTCTCGCCGCGGAGGTAGCAGAGCCAGGGCTGCTCGTGCCCGGCGTCTTCCTTCGACCGGAACGACGAGACCGTCCGCCAGTCGTACGCCTCACGGTCGCGTAAGCCGTCCAGGAGGGCGCGGTCCTCCTCGCCGCCGCGGGCGTTCCAGAGCGCGGCGGGCACGACCGGGCTCAAGGGCTGGTAGTCGGTCCACCCCGAATCGCCGTGGCGGTAGGGGACGACCCAGCTCCGCGCGTCGTCGCCGAGCGCCCGAAACTGGCCGGTCCAGTGGTGCGCGAGGCTCATGGGGCTCTCGCGCAGGTCCATCACCGTCCCGAGTTTCGTGATCTCGCGCACCTGGGCGCGCGGCAGGTCGAGCCAGCGGTCGTCGCCGGTCGCGAGCCACGCGGCGATCCCGGCGACGACGGTCGCGTAGCCTATGTTGTAGAAACCGTGCGGCCACGTCCACCCGTACATGCTGCCGTACCAGCGTCCTCCCACGTACTCGCCCACCTCACCGGAGAGCCCGACGTTGTCGGGGACGAGCCCGCCGTTGGCGGCCGCGCGTTCGGCCCACGCGCCCACGTACTCGGCGAGCCAGTCGCGGTACTTCGCCTCGCCGGTGAGCAGGAACGCGTTCGCGATGAGCGAGCAGACGCTCAAGTTCACCGCCGCGTCGCCGCGCCCCATGCGCTCCTTCATCGCCTCGCCCATCCGCCGGGCATTCTCCGGGTCCTTCAGGTCGTCGAAGCTGTCAATCCCCTCGACGTCCTCGAAGGGCAGCCCGTAGATCGCCATGCCGGGCGCGTAGCCGTAGCGCGGCTCCTCGTCCTCCTCGTAGAGCCAGCGCGGTCCGCCGCTTCCGTTGTGGACGCACCTGATGATCCGCCGCTCGGGGTCGTAGTTCGGCGCCTCGGGGTCCTCGTTCAGGTAGAATCCGGCGAACCGCTTCGCCCGCTCGCGGTTGGTCCGATCGTACGGATCGGCCATGCAGAGCAGGTAGAAGGCGATATAGCTCTCGCTCTGATGGAACTGGTCGTAGCCGACCTCGTACTCCTTGCGGATGTGGCCCATGTCTTCGAGGAGCAGGGTCGTCGCGTTCCACTGACGCTTGCCCAGCTCGAGGAGACGGTCGCTCCCACCGAGGAGGTAGAGCGCCGGCCAGTTGTAGAACGCCTCGTAGAAGTCGTCCGCGCCGTCGCGCGTGCCGTGCGGACCGGGTCGCCAGATCAGCCGGCCGTCGGCGTCGGTGTACTTCGCGAGAAAGGGGTCGACCGACTCCTCCATGAGCGCGATCAGTCGTCGCTCCATCACCGCCCACGCCGGGACGTCGGTAAGGGGAACGGTGGCCTCGATTTCGATCATGCGTTCACGATACCCGAAACGGACCGTATTGTATACAAAAAGGTCGCTTCGCCGCGCTCGAATTGCGCACGATCGTCCAACCGTGTACTATGGACGCCATGGGAGAGATCGACCGATCGGGTCACGCCGTCTACCGTGAGCTCTTCGACCGGATCATCAGGCAGGAGTACGAGCCAGGCACGTGGCTGCGCGAGGATTCGCTCGCCCGGGAGTTCGCGGTCAGCCGCACGCCGGTCCGCGAGGCGCTGTCGCAGCTCACGCAGGACGGACTCGTCCGCCTGATACCAAGGCGCGGATCGCAGGTCGTCGGGTTCAGCGTCGACGACCTGGAAGAGGCGTACGACATGAGACGCGCGCTCGAGGTGCTCGCGCTCGAGCGCGGCATCGCGCTCGTCCGGATCGCGGACTTGATCCGGATACGCCAGGCGATCGAGGAGGCCGGCCCGCTCGACGACCCGGCGAGGCACGCGGAGCTCGACTCCCTGCTGCACCAGACGATCATCGACTCGGCGAACAGCCCGCGGCTCGCAGCCGCGCTGGGTACGCTCTACCGAATCATGCAGACCTTCCGCGAGCTCGGGTTCGAGGAGGAGTCGGTGCGCGCGGCGACGACCGCAGAGCACCTCGAGTTGATCGACGCGCTCGCGACGCGCGACCTCGAGCGGTCGCGTTCGCTTCTGAGCGACCACGTCTCGCGCAGCAAGTCGCGCATCCTCGCCGCGGTCCTCAGGCGCGGGTCCGCCGCAGGATTCGCGAACGCCGGGACCGGCAAGGAGGAGTCCTCATGATACCGATCGATCTGTCGGGCCGCAGCGCGCTCGTCACCGGCGCGGCTTCCGGAATAGGACGCGCCACCGCCGTGCGCCTCGCGGAAGCCGGGGCGAGCGTCTTCGGGCTCGACGTAAACGAGGGGGGGCTGAGCGAGCTCGCCTCCGAGGCACCGGGCGTAACGCCCGTCGCCTGCGACCTCACCGACGCGCGCGCCGTCGACCGCGCGCTCTCGACCGCCGAGCGCGAGGGGCCCATCGACGCGCTCGTCCACTGCGCGGGAATCATCTCCTACCGGAAGGGCATCGGCGCGGTAAGCGAAGCGGAGTGGGAGAAAGTGCTGCGGGTCAACCTTGGATCCGCGTTCACGCTCTGCCGCCGCGCGATCGAGCCCATGAAGCAGAGCGGAGGCGGGTCGATCGTGCTCTTCAGCTCGCTCGCCGCCGAGATCGGCGGGATCGAGGTAGGCATCCACTACGCTGCGTCGAAGGCCGGGCTGATCGGCTTCGTCCGAACGCTCGCGAAGGAGGGCGGCCCGCACGGCGTCCGCGTCAACGCGATCGCGCCGGGCATCGTCGGCACGGGGCCGGTCCGCGCGCAGATCGGCGACCACGAGGAAGCGTACCGGCAACGCATCCCGCTCGGGCGCATCGGCGAGGCGGACGAGATCGCCGACGCGGTCCTCTTCCTCTGCACGGACCTGTCGCGGTACGTCACCGGGACGACGCTCGACGTAAACGGCGGGCTCTACATGGGGTAGCGACCGGCTGTGGCCGGTAGGCGCTCACTCGGTCGGCACCGTGGTCGATACGGGCGCTATTTCCACTCCCGTCTTCCCATCTTCGTCACGAGCTCGACGATCTCGCCGTCGCTGATCATCGCCGCCTCCTCGAGCACGCGCGAGACCGAGTTCGGGACGTCGCGCGAGGCGATACACCCCGGAGGCGCGTCGAGCTCGTCGAAGAACCGCTCGGTGATCTGCGAGGCGATTCGCCTGCCGATCGACTGGCCCGCGGCCGCCTGCTCGACGGTGGTTACGACCCCCGTCTTGGCGAGCGACTCGCCCACCGTCGCGAAGTCGAGCGACGCGAGGTCGAGCGTGCGCAGGTCGACGATCTCCGCCGAGACGCCCGCCGCCTCCATCTCCTCGGCGAGGCCCATCAATCGCGGGACCATCGCGCCGTAGGCGAGCACGGTGATGTCGCCGCCCTCGCGAACGACGTTCGCGCTTCCAAACGGAATGCAGTAGTCGAGGTCGTCGGCCGGAACCGGCGCGCGCTCGGCGTAGAGCGCGTGGTGCTCGAGCACGAGCACCGGGTCGAGCGAGTGCATCGCGGTGTTGAACAGGCCGATGTAGTCGGCCGGGCCCGACGGCGCGACGATCCTCCACCCGGAGAAGAGCGCGTAGAGCCCGACCGGATCCATCGAGTGCTGCCCGCCGTAGCCGTTGCCGGTCGCGATGCGCGTGCGCAGCACGAGCGGGATGTCGGTTGTCCCGCCGTACATGTGACGGGCCTTGGCGATCTGGTTGAACACCTGGTCCGCCGCCACGAGCGTGAAGTCGGGGAACATGATCTCCACGACCGGCCTGAGGCCGGACATCGCCATCCCCAGCGCGACGCCCGCGAATCCTCCCTCCGAGATGGGCGTGTTCATCACCCGGTCGGGGTAGCGCGCGGGAAGCCCCTTCGTCGCGCCGTACGCGCCGCCGCCGAAGTTGGCGACCTCCTCGCCCAGTACCACCGTGCCCGGGTCGCGCTCGAGCCACCGGCCGGTAACCTCCGCGATCGCGTTCGAGTACGTGAGTTGCCGCGTCGCCTCCTCGGGTCCCGGTATGGGCGAGGTGCGGTAGGGCAGGTCTTCCAGTTCTTCGCCGTCGCTTCGCATGCCCAGCGCGACCGTCGCCCGGTCCGGCCAGAGCTCGGACGGTACGCTGAGCGTTTCGCCGGCACCGACCGTGCAGCTCGCGACCGCTTCGTCGACGATTGCATCGGCCATGGTCCGCACGGCTTCGGCCGCGTCCTCGGTCAGGATTCCCCGACCGGCCAGCGCCGCGGGATACGTCGTGTACGCGTCGCGGGCGAGCCACTCCTGCTCCTCCTGCTCCGGCCGGTAGCCGAACTTGCTACCGGGAAGCGCTCCACCGTGGTGGTAGTGCCGGTAGCACTTCGCCTCGACGATCGCCGGCCCGCCTCCGTCACGCATCTGTCCCACGAGGTCGGAGACGGTCGAGTAGATCCCGGCTACGTCGTGGCCTGAGACGATCCGTCCGACCATCCCCAGCCCGAGCGCGTGCTGCGACAGGTGCTCGACGGCGCTGGCCTCGCGGGTCGAGGTGGCCACCGCGTACTGGTTGTTCTCGATGAAGTAGACGATGGGCAGCTTCCAGAGCGCCGCCATGTTGGCCGCCTCGTGGAAGGAGCCCTGGTTCACCCCGCCGTCGCCGAGAAACGCGACGACGACGTTCCCGCTCGCGCGGAACCTCTCGGCCCACGCGGCGCCGGCGGAGAGCGGAACCCCACCGGCGACGATCGCGTTCGTCCCCAGGACGCCGGCCTCCTCCCACCGCAGGTGCATGGAGCCACCTCGCCCGCCGCAGTACCCGTCGGCGAGGCCCATGATTTCGGAGAGGGTGCGCCGGACGACCTCGCGGACCTCGTCGGGTGCGTCGCTGTGCGCGGGGTTCCAGTCGCCCGGCGTCACGTGGTTGAGCGCCTTCGCGAGGAAGTGATGGTGCGCGCGGTGGCTGCCCGTGATGCGGTCGGAGGAGGTGAGCGCCGCCATCGTCGCGGCCGCAACGGCCTCCTGCCCGATGCTGATGTGGATGGGCCCGTGGACGCACTCGGCGTCCTTGAGCTTCATCACCGCGCGCTCGAAGGCGTTGATGAGGTCAATCTGAAACAGAATACGGTTGGCCACCGCGGCGTCCAGCGCGCCCAGGTCTTCCGGGGCCGATTCGCAGCGCCGCCAGTCGGTTCGGGGGGAGAGGCTTTCGCACGTCATGACGAATATTGTAGGGCTACGCCCCGTGAGGGTCAACGTTTGTGTACAGACCCGGGGTAGAGACCGATCCTTTGTCGTCCAGCAAGGCCGTTTTGTGTACAACTTTTCCGGGTTCGGAAGGCGAGTCGGGATGCCTCCCGGCGTTTCGGCGCGCGCTTTACCCCCGCCCGCATCCCCGGTAGCTTCCGGAGAGCATGAGTATCGTATCGCTTGAGGAAGTGGACGCGTGGGTCGGAAGCGGCGTGCTGTTCGAGCACGTCACGCTCGGGATCGGGGACGGGGAGAAGATCGGGCTCGTGGGGCGAAACGGCTCCGGAAAGTCGACGCTCCTCCGTATCCTCGCGGGCCGAGCAGAGCCGGACGAGGGATCGATCGTGCGCAGCCGCGGCCTGCGCATCTCCCCGCTCGACCAGCGCCCTGAGCGTCCCGCCGGTGCGACGGTGGAGGAGTACCTCTTTGCCCCGCCCGTAGCGTCGGAGCTCGCGCGCGACGCGGAGGAACAGGCCGATGCGCTGCAGCGCTACCGCGCTACCTGCACGCGCCTGGGCGTGGGGGATATGGACGCGCGGCTGGAGACACTCTCCGGCGGCATGCTCCGGAAGATTGCGCTCGCGCGATGTCTCGCGTTCGATGCCGATCTGCTCACGCTCGACGAACCGACGAACCACCTCGACCTGGACACGATCCTCTGGCTCGAGGAGCGGCTGCGAACGACCGCCACCGGCTTCGTCATGGTCACGCACGACCGCGCGATGCTCGAATCGGTCTGCACGACGATCTTCGAGATCGCCGGCGGCCGCGTCTACCGGCACGAGGGCGGCTACTCGGCCTACCTGCGGCGTCGCGCCGACCGCGAGGAGGAGGCCAACGCCGCCGAGCGCCGGCGCGCTGCGATCCTGCGGACCGAGCTCGAGTGGCTGCAGCGCGGACCGAAGGCGCGGACGAGCAAGGACAAGGGACGCAAGGATCGCATCGACGCGCTCCTCTCCGAGGGAAGCGAAGCCGGCCCGGAGCTGCAGGCGCTTCCGGCCGCGCAGCAGCGGCTCGGTAAGAAGGTCCTCGAGATCCACGATGTGGCGAAGAGCTACGACGGCACGCCGGTGATCGCCGGGTTCTCGCACGAGCTCAGCCCGGGAGAGCGCATCGGCATCATCGGACCGAACGGCTCGGGCAAGACGACGCTCCTCGACATCGTGGTCGGCCGGACGGCCCCGGATCGCGGGCGGGTGGAGACGGGCGAGACGACCGCGTTCGCCTACTTCGACCAGACCGGCGGCCGGCTCGACCCGCAGAAGACGGTGCTCGGCTTCGTCACCGAGGTCGCCGAGCGCATCCGCATCGACCGCGACGCGTCGGTCTCCGCGGAGACCTTTCTCAAGCGCTTCCTCTTTCCGCGGTCGATGCACGCGCAACCGCTCGGCAGCCTCTCCGGAGGCGAGCTGCGGCGGCTGCAGCTCGTGCGGCTGCTCGCCGGCGCGCCGAACGTCCTGCTCTTCGACGAGCCGACGAACGACCTGGATCTGGAGACGCTGCGGATCCTCGAACAGTACCTGGAGAGCTTCACCGGGTGCATCCTGCTGGTCTCGCACGACCGCGCGCTCCTCGACCGGCTCACCGACTCGCTCCTCGTCTTCGACGGCCGCGGCAGGGTGGAGCGCTTCGTGGGAAGCTACGACGAGTACCGGCGACAGGCGGCAGCGGCCGACGGGCGCGCCCAGACGCAGCGTGCCGGGAGCACCGGGTCGGACTCTCAAGACACCCGACGTCGCCGCACCCCGCGCCGCGGCCTCTCGTTCCGCGAGCAGCGCGAGTACGAGGCGCTGCCCGACGAGATCGACGAGCTCGAATCCGAGCTCCAGACGCTCGAGGCGGCGTTCGGGGAGGCCACGCACGACCCGGACGAGCTCGAGGAACGGACGAAGCGCTACCACGCGCTTCGCGACGAGGTGGAGGCGAAGACCGCGCGCTGGGAGGAGCTCGCCGAGCGCGCGGAGCAGACCTGAGTACCATTTTCGATGACAAATGGCATACTAAACGGTATCACGGTGATCCCGGCGAGACCGCAACGGCGCATCGTCCGGCGCGGAAGGGTGGTGGCCATCGATACGGGAGCGGGTACGGCTTCGGCGGACGAATTCGACGTCGACGGCGCGCGGCGCGACCGTCTTGACCGACTGGAAGGAGCCGTGGAGTGACGCTCGGGGTCGATACGTCGGTTCTCGTCGCCGCCTTCCACGCGAATCACCCCCTGCACATCGCCGCATCCGCGCGTCGACCGTCGCCGCGCGGAGGATCGTCACCCTACTGCGACCCGCGAGCGCGTCTCCCGGGGATCCGGCTCCTCGCCGGGAACCGCACCGAAGTTTCGTTTCCGGCCGCGGTACGTGTCTACCGCAGCGCGGAGGTCGGCTCCCTCCCACTCGGGCCAGAGGCGATCGTTGAAGACGAGCTCGGCGTAGGCGCACTGCCAGAGTAGAAAGTTGCTGATCCGCTGCTGTCCGCCGGTGCGGATGAGCACGTCGAGCTCGGGGGTGTCGGCGAGGTCGAGGTGCGCGCGCAGATCGGCCTCCTCGAGACGCGCCTCCTCACCCTCGTGCTCCTCGATCCAGCGGTTCACCGCGCGTACGATCTCGTCGCGCCCCCCGTAGTTGATCGCGAGATTGACGGTCATCGCGGTGTTATCCGCCGTCTCACGGGTCACACGGACGATCTCGCGCCGGACCTCGTCGGGGAGCCCGTCGAGGTTCCCCAAGTGGCGAACGCGGACGTTGTTCTCGCGGTAGAAGTCGTACTCGGTGCGCAGGTGGCGGGCGACGAGTCCCATGAGAAACGAAACCTCCTGCTTCGAGCGGCGCCAGTTCTCCGTGGAGAACGCGTAGAGCGTGAGGCACTCGATCCCCAGCGAGATCGATTCGAGCACGATCCGCTTCGCCGCGTCCACGCCGGCACGATGCCCGCGCGAGCGGCGCATCCCGCGGGCGGTCGCCCAGCGGCCGTTGCCGTCCATGATGATTGCGACGTGCCGCGGCACGGCCGTCGCCGTGTTGCTGCTCATGACAGTGTTCCCTCCGGTGATGCGGTGGTGCGGACCCGCGCGGCACCGCCGGTCGCGTGTGCGACCGGCACGTCACGTTCCACGATATCGCGGATCTGCTCGACGTACCGCTCGAATCGCTCGCGGCCGGTCGCGGTCATCGCGACCGACGTCTGGGGCACCCTCCCCACGAAGCGCTTGGCTGTATGCACGACCTGCTCCGCTTCGAGCTTCTGCAGGTGACGGCTCAGGTTCCCGTCCGAGAGCTCGCAGAGCTCGCGGAGCTCGACGAAGGTGAGACCGCCGCGGTTCGCGTAGAGCGCGGTGGCGATACTCAGCCGCGCCGGCGCGTGGAGCAGCTGGTCGAGACCCAGGTAGGCGTAACGAGACTCGCTCATCCGACCTCCTCCTTCGACCCCAGCAGCGCCGCGGTCAGCGCGTGACCCACGGTGAACGGGACACCCACCGCAAGGCTGAACGAGAGCGGTCGCGCGGGCTCGACGAAGTAGGCGGCCGCCCCGGCGGCGAGGTAGAAGGCCGCCGCGTACTCGACGCGCTCGCGCATGACCCCGGCGAGCCCCGCGATTCCCAGCCCGAAGAGCGCGAGCCAGACCGCCGGGAGATAGACCACGCCCGAGGGGTGCCGCACGATGATCGCGACGGTCACCGCGAGCCCCGTCGCGAGCGGAAAGGCCATCTGGATCGCCGTCGCGTGCGCGGCCTCACGCCGGATGCCGGAATCGGAGCGCATCTCGGGGACGAGCACCGCGAGCGCGACGAGCAGGACGATCGCCGCACCCGTGCCGGTCCACGCGGCCGCGACCACGCGGAGCGGCTGCGCCGCCACGGTCAGCGCGATTGCGACCGTCGCCGCGGCCGCCGCCGCCGCGACGATCAGGAGAAAGGCGGGCGTGAACCCGCGAAAACCGCTCGAACGCCCGAGCTGGCGGTAGATGACTTCGAGCTGTGAGCGCGGCGTTGGGGGCACGATCTCGAGACTATCGCAGATACTTTGTGATGTAAAGTGCTTTGCCACGAGGCGCCGGAAGGGCTCAGCACCACGGCGCCGCTCGTGCTATAGTCGCACCATGAAGCGAAAAGCGGGACACGGCGTCGGGCTCGCCCTCAGCGGCGGTGCTGCGCGGGGGTTCGCGCACATCGGCGTGATCAAGGTACTCCAGGAAAACGACATCGACATTCACTACGTCACGGGCACGAGCGTCGGATCGATCGTGGGAGCGCTTTTCTGCGGTGGATACGGCCCGCAGAAGATGGTCGACATCGCCGAATCGCTCAAGTGGTCGGAGCTCGTCTCGCCGACGTTTTCCGGGATGGGGCTCGTGAGCTCGAAGAAGCTCGAGGGTTTCATAGGCGAGTTGCTGGGAGAGATGGACTTCGACGAGCTGGAGATCCCCTTCCGTGCGGTCGCCGTGGACATCGCGCGCGGCGAGCAAGTCGTCTTCTCCTCCGGCTCGGTCGCACGCGCCGCCCGCGCGAGCTCAGCGGTGCCGGGAATCTTCGAACCGCTCGTGGTCGACGATCGCCCGCTCGTAGACGGCGGGGTCGTGAACAACCTGCCCGTCGCACTCGCGAGGGAGATGGGGGCACGACGCGTGATCGCGGTGGATCTGAACGCGCAGCGAGGGGCCACGGGGGCCCCGGTGAACCTTATCGACGTTACGTTTCGGAGCTTCGCGATGCTGCTGAACGCGACGAGCATGGACGGGCGGGAAGATGCCGATGTGCTCATCCAGCCCGACCTCGACAAGTTCGGCTACCACGATCTCTCAGACTCGCGGGAGATGATGGCCCGCGGCGAGCGCGCTGCCGCGGCGCAGCTGAAGAAACTCCGCCGGCTCCGCTAACCCGCACGGCAGCGTGATGGCTACGTGGCGAACCCGTCGACCGGTCGTCCCTACGAGTACCGGATCAACGGTCTGCCCGTCCTGATCGTGACGATAGCGCTGTGGGCCATGCTCGGCACCACCGGCGTCGTGCCGTTCGAATGGCTCTACCTGCACCGGTGGTCGGGCCTGGCCGGGGCGATTACGCTCGGCATCGTGACGAGCGTGCTGCTCGTCGCCGGAGCACCGCCGGTCAGCCGGAGCGTCCTCGTCGCCGAGCGGGTGGGGTTCACACTCGCGCTCGGCTGCCCGGGTATGCTCCTCGCGTGGCTCTATCCGCTTTACTACGTTGTTCTGCTCGGCACGCGCCAGGCCGACGACGACCGGCGGTGCCGCGAGAAGTACGGCGAGCTCTGGGAAGAGTACGAGAAGCGCGTCCCGTCGCGGATCATCCCCGGCGTGTACTGAGCCGACCGCCGATTCCCCTCGACACGCGCCGCCCCACGCGCCAGTATGAAGCATGAGTACCAGCGGCGTGATGTTCAACGCGTATCCGGACAGCTGTGGTCCCTCGCTCGGTTCAGCCGTCGCGCTCCTCGCGCGCGACGGCTTCCGGGAGGCGTTCGGCCTCTTCTACATCCTCCCGTCCATGTTCCGCTCCGACCTCGACCGCGGCTTCTCGGTTATCTCCTACGACCTCGATCCGAAACTCGCGCGCGACGAGGACCTGGCGAAACTGCGGGAAACGGATGTCGAGCTCAAGCTCGACTTCGTACTCAACCATCTTTCGGCACAGTCGCCGCAGTTCGAGGACGTACTCGAACGCGGCGACGACTCGCCGTACGAGGAGATGTTCATCGACTGGAACGAGTTCTGGTCAGGCTGCGGCGAACCGGGCCCGGAGGGGTACATCGTCCCGCGCGAGGAGTACCTGTCCACGCTCTTCATGCGCAAGCCGGGGCTGCCGGTGCTCAAGGTCGTTCTACCGGACGGTTCCCACCGGTTCTACTGGAACACCTTCTACCAGGAGGTGGAGGAGGTGCCGGCCTCGGATGACCCGAAGCGCGAGACGCGCCTCCGCTACCTGGGGCAGATGGACCTGGACGCGCGGTCCGAGAAGGTGTGGCGCTTCTACGAGGAGACGCTCGGCAAGCTCGCCTCCTACGGAGCACAGATCGTCCGGCTCGACGCGTTCGCCTACCTGCACAAGGAGGTGGGCTCGTCGAATTTCTTCAACGTGCCCGGGACCTGGGAGTACCTCGAGCGGGTTCGGGAGATCGCAGACGGGTACGAACTGGAGCTCCTCCCCGAGATCCACGCGGAGCACCGATCGGGCATCCACCGCGAGCTCGCCGAGCGCGGCTACCGCGTCTACGATTTCTTCTTCCCGGCGCTCGTGATCCACGCGATCGAGCAGGGCAGCACGAAGGCGCTCGCGGGCTGGATCCGCGAGATTCTCGAGCACGGCTACCGCACGGTGAACATGCTCGGCTGCCACGACGGGATACCGGTGCTCGACGTGCGGGGTCTTCTGAGCGAAGAAAAGATCCAGTCGCTGATCGGCCTCATCACCGACCGCGGCGGAAGGCTCAAGGACCTCTACGGCCCGGACGGAGAGAAGATCGCCTACTACCAGGTGAACGCGACGTTCTTCAGCGCGCTCGGCGAGGACGAGGAGAAGCTGCTGCTCGCGCGCGCGCTCCAGCTCTTCATGCCGGGCATCCCGCAGATCTGGTACCTCGACCTCTTCGCGGGCACGAACGATCAGGAAGCGGCCGACCGGCACGGGCACAAAGAGATCAACCGCACGAACCTCTCGCCGGAGGAGATCGATTCGCGACTGGAGTTGCCGGTCGTGCAGCGCCAGCTCGAGCTGCTGCGCTTCCGCAACACGCACCCCGCCTTCGGCTCCGGCGCGGAGCTCGCGATCGACGATACGCAGCCGGGACGGCTCGTCCTGGCATGGTCACGGGACGGACACGAAGCGCGACTCGAGGCGAATCTGACGGAGAAGCGGTTCACGATCCGGGCGGGGCAAGCTGGATCAATGGACACCGTCTAGACGCTGGCAGGGACCCTCACAGCCCTACACGTACTCCTGCAGCCACTCGACCACGCGCGTGTAGGCGACGATCCGGTTCTCGAGTTTCGTCACGCCGTGGCCCTCGTCGGCGAAGCGCATGAGCTCCACGGTCCTACCGAGCTGCTCGAGCCGCTCGGCCATCTGGATCGATTCCGATAACGGCACGCGCTCGTCGTTATCACCCTGGATGATCAAGAGCGGGGCCGCCACGCGCTCGATCCGGTTGATGGGGCTGATGCGCTCGAGGAGGTCACGGTCCTCGAGGCGGCCGTACTCGCTCTCGCGCAGGCTACGCCGCCATGCGGCGGTGTTCGAGAGGAAGGTGACGAAGTTTGAGATCCCCACGATGTCAACGCCGGCCTTCCACAGATCGGGATACTCGGTCATCGCGGAGAGCACGGCGAACCCGCCGTAGCTCCCGCCCATGACCGCGAGCCGCAACCCATCGATGGGCTCTCCCGAGCTGCCCAGGTGACGTACGAGCTCGGCGATATCGCGGATCGAGTCGAGCCTGCGCTCGCGGTTGTCCAGGTCGAGGTAGCGCCGCCCGTACCCCGCGCTGCCCCGGATGTTCGGCACGACGACCGCAAAGCCGGCCGCCGCAAGGAACTGCACGACGTTGTTGAACGAGGGCCGCGACTGCGCCTCCGGCCCGCCGTGGATCATGAGCACCGCGGGGTAGCCTTCGGGCGGCGTGGCGGCCTCGGCCGGCAGGAAGGTGAAGTACGGGATCGACTCCCCGTCGAAGCTGTCGAAGCGGGTGAGCGTCGCGTCGGCGAGCTCGCGCGGGTCGACTCCGGGCACCGCGGCTCGCGTGAGGCGCGTCCAGCGCGACCCGGCCGCGGCATCGAACGGCGCCACCCAAACGTTCGCGACCTCGGCCGGCCCGCCCAGCGCCACGGCGAGTCGGTCGGCGTCGGGCGAGAGCGCGAGACCGACGCGCGAGGTCCGCGCGTCGCCGGAGACGACGACGCCGTCGAAGGGGAGCGCGAGCTCGTCGAACCGCGCGTCCGGCGCGCAGGCGACGAGCCGGTAGACGCGCGAGTACCCTTCTTCGTTGAACTCGAGTACCGCTCCGGCGTGGTCGGCGCGGTAGGCAACGGAGGCAAACTCGCCCTGCTCCATCGCCTCGATCGCGCCGATCGTCGCCAGGTGGCCGTCGAGACCGAGCAGCACCGGCCGCATGCGGTCGGAGTCGAGGTCGGTCGCGACGAGCAGCCGGCCGTCCTCCGTCTCGCGCAGGAACTCCCAGCGGACTTCCGCGCCGCCGTCGAGCGACGCGGTGAGGCTGCGCTGCGGCTCGGCGCGGTCGGCGGCGGCACCGGGCGACGCCTCGCCGACGAGCAGCAGCTCCTGGTTCATGTTGCCGTAGGCGAGCTCGACGAGCAGCGCGCCGTCGCCGAGCCGCCGGGCCTTCTGGATAACGCCGCGCTTGGGCGTGAAGAACGGCTCGGGCTCCCACGTGCCGATAGGGAGGCGCTGCGCGTAGAGCGTGAACCGGGAACGGTCCACGTCGTTACCGACGAAGAGCATCTCGTCGTCGGAGAGGCCCACGACGCGGTACTTGGCCCCGTCGTCGGAGGTGAGCGTGCGGCTCCTCCATCGCCCGCCCTCCTCGGCGGCGAGCACGAGCTGGAAGTTCTCGTTCCCGCCGGCGTCGCTCGTGTAGAGGAGCTCGCCGGTCGCGAGGAAGCGCGGATCGGTACAGCGGTCGGTGCCGTCGCTGACGCGCGTGATTTCGGCCTCGCTCGCCGCGGAAACGCCACCGACGGGCGCCGGCTCCCAAGCCGCGACACCGCCGCGCTCGCCGGAGCGAGCGACGTAGACGTGGTAGGAGCCGGGCTCGTTCCAAACGAAGGCGAGCGCCGCGCCGTCGGGCGCCCAGGCCGGGCCCATCGCGCTCGTCGCCGCGAGGTAGCGGCGCAGCTCGTCTTCGCCCGGTGCATCGTGTCGTGGGTGTGCTTCGCTCATGGCGACAGTCTGCCACGTTTCGCGCGCCCCCGCCATCGGCCCGGAGGAACCCCCTCGCGCGTGGCGAAGGCCGCGGTCAGGTGCTGCGCGGAGGCGAAGCCGAGCTCAAGCGCGATCGTCGCGATCGACCAGCTGGTCTCACCGAGCAGTCGCTTCGCCTCGCGCAGGCGCGCGGCGAGCTGGAGCTCCTTGGGCGTGGCGCCGCATTCGGCGACGAGGTAGCGCGTGAGCTGGCGGTAGGAGACGGGAAAGGGACGCAGGACGGCCTGGACCCCCTGCGCCGCGTAGACCGAGTTCTCGATCGCCTCGCGCGCCCGGCGCGCCCAGTACGCCGCTCTGGCGAGATGCGGTTCTCCCGGCGGAAGCGCGCGGGTCTCGCGCAGCGCGAGCTCGACGAGCAGCGCCGCGAGATGCGAGACCGCCTCCGCCGAGCCGGGCCGGGGCAGCGCGAGCTCGTCGCGCAACCACTCGCCGAGCGTCCTGAGCCGGTACGAGGGTTCGGTCACCGCCGATCGCCCCGCGTACGTCTCGAGCGCGGACGGACGGACCTCGACCGCCACCCCCGAGTAGCCCTCCGACTCGGTATGCAGCGTGAAATCGGTCCCCGGTCTGAGCACCGCCATGCGCCCCGGGACGACGACGGTTCGGCTGCGCGCGTCGCGGTAGTGCAGCTCGCCATCGAGCACGACGACGAGGTAGAACTGCTCGTAGGCGGTGACGACGTTCCGGTAGCCCGGCGGCTGCGCCTTGAGCACGGCGTCGATGCAAACGTCGCGCGCCTGGGGGCGAGGTTCCATCGGCCCATTCTACCATCGGCCCCAATCTTGTCCAGATTTTATTTTAGTGGTGACGGTTTCCTGTAATCATCGTCCCGGCGTGCGGCGTATGATGGAACCACCATGGCCGATTACCCCTTCCACCACACCGATATCCAGTGGGTCCGACCCAAGATCGACCGCGAGATCCTGAAACGCTGCACGAGGCGCAGCGACTTCAAGGGCCTCGTTCACTCGCTGGGCGTTCTCGCGATCCTCGCAGGCTCCGGGGCGCTGTGCTACTACCTGTTCACGACCGGGCAGTGGGGGTGGCTCGCGCTCGCGCTTTATCTGCACGGCGCGCTCTTCGCGTTCAAGCCGCAGATCCACGAGCTCTCGCACAACACCGTCTTCAAGACGCGGTGGCTCAACAGGCTCTTCGCGCGTGTCTTCGGGCTCGTCCACTGGCGCAGCAACCACGTGCGCTACTGGATGAGCCATCGGTTCCACCACAAGTACACGCTGCATAAGGAGAGCGAGGCCGAGCGCGTCGTTCCGCGGCCGCAGACGGCGCAGCAGCTCCTGGCGAGCGCGGTCCAGGTCGTCGACGTCACCGGCTTTCTCACCTCGCTCTACGACACCGTGTACACGCTCGTCGTGCCCTACCGGCGCAACCCGCGGCGAAGCGTCTGGGAGCGCTACGTCTGGGAGCAGGCGAGCGAAGCCGAGCGGCGGAACGCGTACGCGACGCACACCTATCAGTTCGGCGCGCATCTCGCCTTCGCAGCGTGGGCGATCGCGACCGGCAACTGGTTCCTCGTTGTCATCGTGACGCTGCCGCACTGGTACGGGGGCCGATGGTACCATCAGCTCGTCCACGACACGATGCACGTGGGGCGCACGCCCGAGTCGAACGATTTCCGCGAGAGCTGCCGGTCGGTCCGCGTCGATCCCTTCACCTCGTTCATGTACTGGCACATGGAGTGGCACACCGAGCATCACACCTTCGCCGCGGTTCCCTGCTACAATCTGAGGAAGTTCCACAACCTGACGCGCGAGCACTGGGAAGAACCCCAGACGCTGTGGCAGGCGTGGCGCGAGATGACCGAATCGAGCCGGGAGCTCCTCGGGATCCCGGCGACGGAGGCGGCGCATGAGTAGCCCATCGAAATACCCGATCGAGTTCGATGCCGATGCATACAACGCCGGCGCGGGAACCGAGTTCGTCGCGGCGAGCGCCTCGCTCGACGGCGATTGGGCGTGCGAGCACCTGGGCGTCCCGTTCGACACGTATTACACGAGCTTCGAGGTCCAGCAGGAGACGAACGGACGGGCGCGCGAGCTCGTCGAGGCGGAGCTGGGCCTGCAGATCGTCCCGCGCAAGACCTACGACCACGGCGTGATCCTCAACGCCTCGCTCTTCGGCGGCGGCGTGCGCTACCACGCAAACGCCACCCCGGTGCTCGAACCGGTCGTCACGGATCCCGCCGACGTCGCGCCGCTCGCCGCGCGGGTCGACGCGGTCAGCGACGAGGGGCTCATGCACGAGGGTCACCTCCACCCCGAGTACTGGGCGGCGGCGAAGCGGCTCGAGGAGACCGAGGGCCTCCCGCAGAAGGCCCCGGCGAGCGGCGGCACGAAGGGCCTCGCGACCGTGTGCGGGCAACTCTGCGGCGTGACGGACTTCCTCCTCTGGCTGCACACCGACCCGGAGGAGATGGCCGCCCTCACCGCGCTCGTGGGACGGACGTTCCGGCGCTACGTGGGCGCCTCGCGTGCCTTCGACGGCGCCGAGGACGCCAACCGCCTGAGTTTCGCCTCCGACCTCACCGGGCTCATGTCGCCCGACGACTACCGGCGCTTCTGCGCGCCGCACGAGAAGATGCTCTACGAGACGTTCGCGCCTTCAGGCGAGCGCTACTACCACGCCGACTCCAACCTGCGGCGCCACGTGGGCGCGCTCGCGGAGATCGGCGTGACTACGGTGAACATAGGGCCCATGGTCTCGGTCACCGACATCCTCACCGCCTCGCCGGGCATGAAGATCGACGGTCAGGTTCCGCCCACGCAGGTGCTCTGGCGCGGCACCCCGGACCTCGTCGTCGACTCGGTCCGCCGCGACATCGCCGAGCTGGAAGCGGCCGGCGGCTCGCTCGCGCAGCTGCGCGTCTGCACCGCCGGCTCGATCAACCCGGGCACGCCGCTACCCAACATCCGCGCGATGTTCTGGGCGGCGATGACCTACGGGCGCTACGACCGGAGGATCGCCCCCGAGCTCGCGGAGATCCCCATCGAGTTCGATCGGGCGGCGGTGGTGGATCAGGTGTCGTAGGGGTCAAAGCCGCGGCCGACGGCCGCACGCGCCGGCAGGTATCCGCGCTACATGAGATTGGTGACCGTCATCGCGACGGTCATCAGCCCGAGGATGAGCGAGATGACGGTCATCCAGCGGTTCGTGTGCGCGTGCGCGTCGTCGAAGCGCGCGTTCCACATGGTCTTCTGCTCGTCGAAGCGTGCGGTCCATTCGGCGCGCTGTTCGTTGAGCACCGCGCGCCATTCCGCGCGGTGCTCGCGGAGCTGCGTGCGCCACTCGTCGCGCTGCCGGTCGAGCCGTGCAGTCCACTCGCTGCGGTGCTCGTCGAGCTGCGCGCGCCATTCCTCGCTCTGCCGGTCGAACCGGGCGGTCCACTCGCTGCGGTGCTCGTCGAGTTGCGTGCGCCACTCGTCGCGCTGCCGGTCGAGCCGTGCAGTCCACTCGCTGCGGT
>CAYWJH010000013.1:29706-53585 GCA_964458555.1 uncultured Spirochaetaceae bacterium
CGCCACTCGTTTCCCTGCTCCTCGAACCGGGCGGTCCACTCGCTGCGGTGCTCGTCGAGCTTCGTACGCCACTCGTTTCCCTGCTCCTCGAGCCGGGCGGTCCACTCGCTGCGGTGCTCGTCGAGCTGCGTGCGCCATTCGCGGCCCTGCTCGTCGAGCCGCGTGTCGACCTGCTCCAGCCGCTTGTCGATCTGGTCGAGGCGCTTGTCGATCTGGTCGCACCGACGATTCGTGAGCTCCCGCTGGCTCTTAAGCTCCTCCTCGACGCGCACAATCCGGGCGTTGAGGTCGAGAACGGGTTCCGGCAGCCACTCGATGAGATGCGCGCGCACGTACGTGCCGACTTGTTCCAGGTCACGGTCGGTCAGGGCCATATCGTCTCTATCCATGATACTGCACCCAACGGCCAAAATGGTAGTCCTGCTTCGTTACCCGCGAGACTCAGCGTACGATCGGCGCCGGGCCGGCGGTCATCAGCCACGCAGGGGCGTGGGAAAGCCGAGCGCGACCGCGCATCGGTTCATCGCCGCGTCGTGCGAGAAGAGGAGCACCTGCTCGTTCGCGGCGGCGTCGAGGTACGATTCGGCGTAGAGGAGCGCGGTGGCGAGGTGAAGCGCGTCGAACGTCTTCACGACGACCGGAAACGAGCCCATCGCCCGCGTCCTGACCGCGCCGGAGAGGTCGACGACGGCCACGCCCGCGAGGACCGACTCGAGCCGGTCGGTGGCCGCGACGAAACCGTCGTCGTCGAGGTCGCCGTTCAGCCGGTAGCGGTGGATCACCCGGCGCGATTCGATACGGGTGAGCTCGCTGGTGACGACCCGACCGACCGCGAAGGCGTGGCGGATCGCGATCTCGCCGCGCAGGATGTGCTGCAGAACGACCGAGGTGTCCAGGTACGCTACCATCGTTCCTCGCGGTCGCGTTCGAGCTCGGTGCCCGGGTCGCGCGAGGTCAGCGGCGCGAGCTCGGGCGGCTCGTACGAGGAATCGGGCTCGCGAACGAGCAGCCGTTCCTCCGCGTAGGGCGCGAGAACTGCGACGGGCCGACGGTGCTCGAGGACGACGACCTGCTCGCCGGCCTTGACCCTGCGGAGCTGGGCGCTCAGGTGCGCCTTGAGCTCGGAAATAGAAGTGGTCTTCATGTGACCAGTATCTGGTCATAATCGGGGGAAGTCAAGCTGCGGGTGTCGGAGGCAGCGCCGCGTGGTCCCCGGGTTGCGGAAGGTCGGCGAAGCGCGCGCTCGAGCCCCCCCCACTGCTCGTCGCCGAGGATGGTGCCGGTTCCCTCGCTGGCGGCGTGCGGGCCCTTCCGTTCGGGGCGTGGGCGCGCGGGCCGGCGCAGAAGCGCCGGAAAACCGTTCCCGGCGGCTCGAATCTGCCTTGTCTGCGCACCCCCGGCCACCATACCAATGGGATGGTGACGAGGTCTCTTCTATGGCTCGATATTCTTTCTTTGAAGCGCGTCTTGTCGTTCAAAGGCCACGGGTTTCTCGTCCGCGCGAGGCCGCCGGTGATCGCACGCGCGGTTTCCACGTTGCTGAAGCGATCGCTGCGCCCATTCGTCTTCACGGCCACGCGCGAACGCGAGGCTCCCACCGCGCTTCCCGGGCTGGGCGTCTACGTGCACATCCCTTTCTGTCGATCGATCTGCTCGTTCTGCCCGTACTACAAGGTTCGCTACCGCGCAGAGCTCGTACCCCCCTTCGTCGATGCGCTCGAGCGGGAGATCCTGTCGAGCGGGGCCGATGAACGCATCCCCGCCACGAGCGTCTCCTTCGGCGGCGGGACGCCGGCGGTGCTCGCCGAGTACCTGCCGCGCATCCGCTCGGCGATCGACAAGGCCTTCGACGTCCGCGGCCCGTGGGGGATCGAGCTGCACCCGGACGACGTCGACGACGAAACCGTAGCGAGGCTCCGTGCCGCGGGCGTAACGATGGTGAGCCTCGGCGTGCAGTCGTTCCAACCGGAGTCGCTGAAGGCGCTGGGGCGTTCGCCGGCCGACCTCGCCTCGCGATTCGACACTGTGCGCCGCGGCGGCTTCAGCGTAATCGACGTGGACCTCATCTTCGGGATCCCCGGCCAGACTCCGGCGTCGATCTCGGCGGACGTTCGCACAGCGGTCGACCACGGCGCGACCCGTAGCTGGGCTTCGGGCCGAGTGCCGCGTCGACCTCTCCCCACGGGAGCGCGCGCTCTTCTGGCTGTTCTGGCGGTCGTACAACCTCCACGTCGACCGATGCGGCTCCGAGGCGCTCTTCGACGAGCCGGTCGAATCGCGGTTCGGGATGGAGCTGCGCGCGGCACGGGCGCTGGGGATCCTCCGGCGCACCGGCGAAGCGTACGATCTGACGCCGCGGGGGGCGCGGCTCTTTCACCTCGTCGAGCAGCTCTACACGCACCAGTACATAGACCGGGTGTGGCGACTCGGGACGACCGCCGAGCGGCCGCGGCGGTTCGCAATCGGGTAGCGTTGCCGCGCACCCCGCCTCAGCTTGCGCACGACCGCCGCGAAAACTATTGACGAATCGACGTCCGCGACGGAATCTATCTTCGGTATATTCCATTCACCATCTCATTCGGTGTCGGAGGTATTCGGCATGGCTAAGCAGTTGGTGTTCGACGAGCTCGCACGGCGCGAGCTCATGCACGGCGTCGAAACGCTCGCCCGAGCGGTACAGATGACGCTGGGACCACGCGGACGAAACGTGGTCATCGACAAAACGTGGGGCGCCCCCACGGTCACGAACGACGGCGTGACGATCGCGAAGGAGATCGAGCTCCCCAAGCCCTACGAGAACATGGGCGCTCAACTCCTGAAGGAAGTCGCGAAGAAGACGAACGACATCGCCGGCGACGGGACGACGACGGCGACGGTGCTCGCCGCGTCGATTCTCCGCGAGGGCGTCAAGGGCGTGGCGGCCGGGATGGATCCCATGGATCTCAAGCGGGGGATCGACCGCGCGGTAGAGGTCGCTGTGGGCTCGATCGGCTCGCAGGCGAAGCCCGTCAGGTCCCGGGACGAGACCGCCCAAGTCGCGACGATCTCCGCGAACAACGACCGCACGATCGGCGAGCTGATCGCGGACGCGATGGACCGCGTGGGCAAGGACGGCGTGGTCACCGTCGAGGAGTCCAGGTCGATCGAGACGCACATGGAGATCGTGGAGGGGATGCAGTTCGACCGGGGCTACATCTCTCCCTATTTCGCGACGAACCGCGAAACGATGACCGCGGTTCTCGACGATCCGTACGTACTGGTCCACGACAAGAAGATCACCGCGCTCAAGGACATGCTTCCCGTCCTGGAAAAGGCAGCGAACGCCGGTCGGACCCTCCTCGTGATTGCCGAGGACGTTGAGGGCGAGGCGCTCGCGACGCTCATCGTCAACAACCTGCGCGGCACGGTGACGGCGTGCGCCGTGAAAGCCCCGGGCTTTGGCGACCGGCGCAAGGCGATGCTCGAGGACATCGCGATCGTCACCGGCGGCCAGGTGATCAGCGAGGAAATGGGCATCAAGCTGGAGAGTACCGATCTGTCCATGCTCGGAAGCGCGAAGACGATCAAGGTCGCGAAGGAAACCACGACGATCATCGAGGGGGCGGGCACGAAGGCCGACATCACCGGCCGGATCAACCAGCTCAAGCGCCAGATCGACGAGACGACATCGGACTACGACCGGGAGAAGCTGCAGGAGCGGCTTGCGAAGCTCGCCGGCGGCGTCGCGGTGCTCAACATAGGTGCGGCGACCGAGGTCGAGCTCAAGGAGCGCAAGCACCGCGTCGAGGACGCGCTCTCCGCGACCCGCGCGGCGCTCGAAGAAGGCATCGTCGCCGGCGGCGGACTCGCGCTGATCCGCGCGGTCAAGGCGCTCGACGCGCAGAACACGGACGCGCTCAACCAGGACCAGCGGACAGGGTTCGCGATCGTCAGGCGAGCGCTCGAGCAGCCCACACGGCAGATCGCGATCAACGCCGGGCTCGACGGCGCGATCATCGCCGAACGCGCGTTGCGCGAGAAGGAGGGCGTCGCCTTCGACGCACAACGGCTCGAATGGGTCGACGTCGTGAAGGCGGGTATCGTCGATCCGGCGAAGGTGACCCGGTCGGCGCTGCAGAACGCCGCGTCGGTGGCGAGTATCCTGCTGACGACCGAGGTCGCGATCACCGACGCGCCGCAGAAGACACACGCGCCGGCCGGACCGCCGGACGAGTACGACTACTGAGGGTTTGGACGGGGTCCGCGCGCGGGCCCCGCTCGGCGCACCGCGCGCTGCGCGGCGAGCTTGCCGGTCAGGATGGCGATGGGCAGCCCGGACGGGCTGTAGGCCCACTGGCCCGCCTGGTAGACGTCGGGAACCGGCGTGGCGACCGCCGCGGATACCTGCTGCATCTTGTGGACGACCGGCACCGCGCCGGGCCCGAGCGCCCAGCCGGTGATCGCCCCGCCGGTACTCCCGGTGCGCGCGGCGATCGAGTGCGGCGTGGTCGCGAACCGGTCGATGATCTTCGCGCCGATCCCCGGATAGACGCTCGCCGACAGAACGCGCACCGCCTCGTCCATGCAGAGCTCCTTGAGCTCGTCGTACCACCCGCGCTCGCGGATCACACGAGTGAGGCGGTAGTCGAAGAGCCAGCTCACGATGAGCCCGGTCTTCCCGGGGGGAGCCATGGACGGATCCTTGAGCACGGGAATCGAGATCTCGAAGGTGTTGCGCGCGAGGAACCCGCGGAGGTAGTCGGCGATCTCGTCCCAGCCGACGCGCCCGGCCTCCAGCGCGGCGACGAGCGTCTCGAGCCCCTTCGTATGCCGGTCGCCGAGGCCGCGGGGGTCCGGCGTGTAGAAGAAGTGGCCGTGGGACTTCGAGCCGAAGTATGCGGGCGGCTCGTCGACGGAGAGGAAGACCGAGAAGACCGAGTCGCCGCCCTCGTACTGCGCGAGCTCGTCGCGGCGCGCTTCGATCGCGCGTCGGCGGCGTGCGTCGGACAGGCGCGAGAGGTCGATAGAGGCGTAGAGGGTGTTCAGGTCCGCCGCCCAGACGAGGGAGCGGTACTCGTGCTCGGCACCGTCGTCGCAGGTCACGGTGCGGCGCTCCGGATCCACCGCGGCGATCCCGTTGCCGGTGTCGATCGACACACCCTGATCGGCCCCGTAGTCGGCGAGCAGGTGCATGAGCGTGCCGGTCCCGCCCTTCGGGTAGAGGTAGTCGAGGTAGACGCTGAAGTAGCTCATTGCGAAGAACGCGGGCGTGTAGCGGAAGAAGTGCTGGCCCACGATGCTGCGCAGCGACTCGTTCGACGTCAGCTCGGCGAGGAGGTCTTCGACGGGCGCGTTCATCCGGTTGATCCGCCCGATCGTGACGAGGAATCGCAGCGACCACGGCAGCAGCGTCCGGAAGATGTACGCGTAGTCGGACGTCAGGTCTTTGAAGAGCGGGTTGTCGATGCCGTAGAGGACGTCCATGTCCCTCATGATGCGCCGGATCACCTCCATGATCCTCCGGATGTCGACGCCGCTGTCCGGGTAGAACAACTCGAGTAGCCGCTCGTAGTCGGCGAGCGACTCCTCCGATTCGACGGCCATCACCCGGTCGGCGATCCCGACCGAGACCCGACTCTCGATGTACTCGAGCGGCAGACCCAGCTCCGCGACCATGGGCAGCACGATCCCCGAATTCTCGATCGCGCGTAGCCCCATGTCGAAGACGAAGCCGTCGCGGTTCACCGACTGCACGAGCCCGCCCAGCTCGGCCTGTCGCTCGAAGAGCGCGGCGGTTCTGCCGGCGCGCGCGGCGTACGCCGCGGCGGTCAGGCCGGCGGCCCCGCCTCCGACGACGATCACATCATAGGTCATCGCTCAGTCCTGTCATGCGGAGCGTCTCCTCCCACACGACGCGACCAACCTCGCGGTCGAGCGCGTGCGGCGCGGGTTTCTCCGAGTGGGTAAGGTTGAAGTACACGCCCGAAACGCCGTCGAGCGCGGGGTCGGCGGCGAGGTAATAGATCGACTCGCCGGAGATCTCCGGCTCCTTGAGCGTTCGCCAGAGCACGTGGCGCTTGTACCAACTGTAGACGCGCCCGTTGTTACTCCCGATCGCGCTTCGAACCTCGCCGGGGTGCATCGCGTTGATGGTCACCCCCGATCCCTGCAGCCGGTCGGAGAGCTCCCAGACGGTGAGCAGCTGCGCGGTCTTGGACGCCCCGTATCCGCGGAGCCCCGTGTAGATGCGCCTGCGCCAGTCGAGGTCGCTCGCGTCGAGCCCGTTGAACCGGTGACCCTGCGAGCTCACCTGGACGATCCGCGCCGGCACGGACCGCTTCAGGAGCGGCAGAAGCCGACACGTAACGATGAACGGTGCCAGATGATTCACGCAGAAGACGAGCTCGCGCCCCTCCCGCGTGGAGCGCCGGCGCGTCGAGTGCATACCGGCGCTGTTGACGAGGATGTCCAGCCGAGGCTCATCGCGCGCGAGGCGGTCGGTGGTCTCGCGCACCTGCGCGAGGTCCGCGAAGTCGGCGAGGTAGAACCGCACCGGACGACCCGATTCCGCGCCGAGCTCTTCTGCGACCGCGCGCGCCTTCTCCTCGTCTCGGGCAAGCAGGATCAGATCGGCCCCGCCGCCGGCGAGCTCTCTCGCGGCGGCGAGCCCCACGCCGGAGGTACCACCGGTAACGAGGGCGGTCCTCCCGGCGAGCGAGGTGGACGATCGGTGGTGCGGCGTTCTGCTGTTGCGCAGCATCGCCCGCATGTCGGACAATCGGTACTCCTTCAGATACCCGGCCATCGGCCTACCCGAACTTCCTGTGCATGAACCTGCGATACATCCGGCCGAATCGCGGGATATTGTCGAAGATGTCGCCCCACAGGTCGTAGTAGTCGCGCTGATCGACGATCAGCGATTCCTCGTTCAGCGTGAGCTTCGAGCACCCGTAGAGCGTGGAGCTCGGGAACCGTTTGAACATCATCGTCATCTCCCACTGCAGGAAGATCACGTTGCCGTTCTGAGACACATCGAGGATGTCCATGTGCAGCTCGCGGCAGCGATCGGCGAGCCGATTGCACACGGCCATGAACGCCTCCTTGCCGTCGACCCGCTGGATCGAGTCCTGGAAGACGATCCGCTCGTCGTAGTAGGGAAAGAGATGCGACCAGTCGGGCTTACCGTCGGTGTTGTAGGTCTTCGACCACAGGGTCCGTATCGTTTCCTCGTCGAGCTGCGTCATGAGTGCTCCGTCATCCTGCAGTCGTGTGATAACCGGCAAGATAGATGGTGACCGCCACCGCGAAGGTAACGATGAAGCCAATGATCATCGTCCGGAGCGTTCGCGAGTAGCCGCGCGGCGTGAGCTCGCCGCGCTCGTCCATCGTCCTGAGCACGGGGTAGAGCCGCGAGAAAAAGGTCATGATGGAGAAGATCAGCGCGATCGCCGTGAAGACTTTCGTCGCTGCGTTTCCCGTGATCAGGATGCCGATCAAGAGCACGATGAAAATGAGCTTGGTGCCCGCCACCCAGTTCACGAGGTAGCTCACCAGCGCGTGCACCTCCGGATCCTTCTTCGACTTCTCGTAGGCCCTGAAGAACCCCATGCTGTTGCCCTTCCGCGAGCCGGGCGCGAGGTAGAGAAGGAGCACGTTGGCGAGCTCGAGGACCCCGAATACGATCAGGACGATGGAGATGACGTCCATGGCGAACCCCTTCAGGCGCTGTGCGGATGTCCCTCAGTATAGGCGGCGCCCGTTCGGGGGGCAAGGTGACGGGACGAAAGCGATGTCAGATCAGCTTCGCAAGCATGACCGGGCTGACGACCAGAACCGCGCATACCTCGGTCCCCCACAGCGATCCGAAGTGCGTCCGGTCCCCGGTCACGAGCGTGTCGCACTCGAGGGCGATCGCAGACCCAAGCACCGGCACGTCCTTGTCAGCCAGATGGAGCTCGTCCACCGTAATCGTCGAGCCGGCGTGGTGCGTATGCAGCTCCATTGCGGTGCTCAGCCGGTGTAGCTCAGCAAGGCGTGCAGACCCGTGCGCGAGCAGGTTGCGCCGGGCCTCCTCCCAGACGTAGCCGTCTGCGACGAGGGTATTGCCGGCGACAGCGGTCCCCCTGAGGAGGCGCCGAACGGCTCCCGCCGACCAGGCCGCCGCGAACAGGACGTTCGCGTCGAGAGACACGCGCAACGGCCGGTCGCAGCAGGACGCCGTCAGGGGTCGTCTCCGCGATCAGCAGGTCGTCCCCGGAAAGGCCGAGGGCCTTGCGAAGCTTCCGCGGCAAGGTGATGACGCCTCGCTCGCTCACCGAAATCGTCGTTTTCAGTTCTACATAATATCTGCATTTCAGTCAATCAGCAATCAGGGTCCGGCGGGGGAGGCCTTGCCCTCCGGGCGCGTAGCGGGTACCGTAAACGCTCACCGATGAAACTCCCACAGCACCTTTCGTTCGTGCCCCGGCTGCTGCACCTCGCGCTGCCCATAGCCGCGCAGTCGCTCATGATGACCATCCTCAACTTCGTGGACACCATCATGGTGGGCCGGCTGGGCGAGGTGGAGATCGCCGCGATCGCGCTGGGCAACCAGATCTTCTTCCTGCTCATGCTCTTCCTCCTCGGCGTGGGAAGCGGCGGCGCGGTCTTCGCCGCGCAGTACTGGGGCCGCGACGACGTGGCCGGCGTGCGCAAGGCGCTCGCGGTGAGCCTGCGGGTGGCGCTCGCCGGTGCGCTGCTCTTCTCGACCGCCGCGATCGCCGCTCCCGGGCTGCTCCTGTCGGCGTTCACCGAGGACGCACGGGTGATCGCGGTGGGCGTGCCCTACCTGCGCATCGTGGGATCGAGCTACCTCTTCACCGCGGCGAGCGCGACCTTCGCGCACAGCCTCCGCAGCATCGGCGATACGAAGCTGCCCATGTACGCGTCGGTCGTGTCGATCAGCGTCAACATCGTGGGCAACTACGTTCTGATCTTCGGCGCGTTCGGACTGCCGGCGCTCGGCGTCACCGGAGCGGCGGTCAGCACGGCGATCGCCCGCGCACTCGAGCTCGCGCTCATCCTCACCGTCGTCTACCGGAGGAAGGGGCCGATCGCCGCCCGGCCGGCCGAGCTCCTGCAGCGCGACCGGGTCTTCGCGCGGCGCTACCTCGCCCGATCGGCGCCGGTCATCTTCAACGAGGTGCTCTGGTCCACGGGCTTCGTGATGTACGCGCTCGTCTTCGGCCGCATGGGCACCGCCTACCTCGCCGCGTACAACATCGCCGACACGGTGGGCAGGCTGATGCTCGTCTTCTTCATCGGCACGGGCCAGGCGAGCGCCGTGCTGATCGGCAATACGATCGGACGCGGAGAGGCGGCAGAGGCCGAGCGCATCGGTCGCACGCTCCTGCGGCTGGTGCCGCTGGTGAGCGCGGCCGTGGGGGTGGCGGTCTTCCTGGGCGTCGCGCCGTTCGTACCCACCTTTTTCGCGATCCCGGAGGGGACGCGCGTGCTCGTTCGGCAGTTCCTGCGCCTGTTCGCCGTGCTGATCGTCGCGAAGGCGGGCAACATCCACGTGATCGTGGGGATCCTCCGCGGCGGCGGCGACACGCGCTACGCGCTCGCGATCGATATTCTGCCGCTCTGGCTGATCGGCGTTCCCCTCGCGATCGTGACCGGGCTCGTCCTCGGACTCCCCGCCACGCTCGTCTACGGCTGTCTCATGCTGGAGGAGGCGACGCGGTTCCTGCTCGGTTGGGCGCGCGTGCATAGCGGGCGGTGGGTGACCGACGTGACGCGCGAGGAGCTCGCGATCATCAACCCGCCGAACGGGTGAAACCGGCGGCTCCGACGTCGAGATCCAGCGCGCCGCGCCCCACGAGCAACCATTAGAACCAAAATGACCCGCGCACGATTCGCGATGAGCTCTGTGGCCCCCGGTCGCTCGCTTTCATGACGCCAGATTGCTGTCTTGCAGTGTTTTACTGGTCGGTAGTCTCGCCCTCCAACGAAGGGGAGCGCTGCGTTTCGGGGCAGAGCGTTGACATCCGCGCCGCGTTTACATAGAGTTAAAAATATTACAGTTCAAGGAGTCACGAGTGATGAAGCATCTGAGCATTAGAATCGCGACGGTCTTCATGCTGTTCGTCCTGGTCACCGGATTCGCGGTGGCGGCAGGACAGGCTGAAGGCGGCGAAGAGGTACAGGAAGTAGTCTTTGCAGACGCATCCTGGGATAGCATCCTGGTCCACAATCGGATCGCGGCGTTCATCCTGGAGAACGGCTACGGCGGCTACGAAGCGGATTTCATCCCGGGGGACACGATTCCGCTCTTCAACGGGCTCGCGTCCGGGGACATCGACGTGAACATGGAGTCGTGGCACTCCAACTTCCCGGAGGCGTACGAGGAGGAGATCGAAGCGGGGACGATAGTCAATCTTGGCGAGAACTTTCCCGACGGTCCGCAGGGGTGGTGGGTACCCCGCTACCTCATCGAGGGCGACCCGGACCGAGGCATCGAGCCTACAGCGCCTGACCTGGAGTCGATCAAGGACCTCCCCCAGTACGCCGAGCTCTTCCCCGACCCCGAGAACCCGGGCAAGGGCCGGATCCTCGTGGGACCGCCGGGATGGGCCGCGACCGAGCGCAGCGAGAATCTGATGGAGGAGTACGGGCTCTACGAAGATTTCACGGCGTTCCTCCCCGGCTCGGGCGCGGCGCTCGCCGCTTCGATGAAGTCTGCCTACGAGCAGGGCGAGCCGTGGATCGGATACTACTGGGAACCGACGGCGATCATGTACCAGCTCGATATGGTGCGCCTGGAGGGAACCGAGTGGCCCGCCGCAGAGGTCGATATCCTCATGAACGCCGAGTCCTACGAGGAGATGCCGGAGGTCGCAGAGTTCCTGTCGGAGTACAGCACGACGGTAGCGATCAACAACGAGTTCCTCAACGCACTCGACACGCAGGTCGACGACGCCGAGGAGGCGGCGATCTGGTTCCTTCAGAACCGGGAGGACGTGTGGACCAGCTGGGTATCTGACGAGATCGCCGATAACGTTCGAGCGGCGCTTCCTTAGGATTGATATGCCTGAACCAACCGAGGCCGGCGAACGCCGGCCAGCTTCCGACGTCGCCGTCGAGGGTGCAGACGAGGCATTCGACGGCGACGTCACCGTTCGCGTCGAAGGTCTATGGAAGGCCTTCGGAAAGAACCCGGAGCAGGTCCTCAAGAGCGACCTGCGCGACGTTTCAAAGTCAGAGCTGCAGGCACGAACCGGCAGCGTCATCGCGCTTCGCAATGTCAGCTTCGAGGTCAGATCAGGTGAGCTCTTCGTGCTCATGGGCCTGTCGGGCAGCGGCAAGTCGACGCTGATTCGTACGCTCATTCGTCTCATCGAGCCGACGAGCGGGAAGCTCTGGGTGGACGGGGCCGATGTGTCGGCGATGACGCCGCACGAGCTACTCCACTTCCGGCGAAACGCGATCAGCATGGTTTTTCAGAACTACGGTCTTCTGCCTCACTATACGGTGCTCGAGAACGCCGCATACGGACTGAAGCTTCGCGGCGAGGAGCGAGAGAAGCGTGAGGAGCTCGCCCGAGCGGCGCTCAGTACCGTAGGACTGTCCGGGTGGGAGGAGTACCATCCGTCGTCCCTCAGCGGCGGCATGCAACAACGGGTGGGACTCGCTCGGGCGCTCGCGACCGACCCCGACATTCTGCTCATGGACGAACCGTTCAGCGGGCTCGATCCGCTCATCCGGCGTGAGCTCCAGGACGAGTTCATCAACCTGCAGGACCAACTGGGCAAGACGATCGTCTTCGTCACGCACGACCTGCACGAGGCGCTCAAACTGGGCGATCGGATCGCGATCATGCGAGACGGTGAAATCGTTCAGGTGGCCGAGCCCGAGGAAATCCTGAGTAATCCCTACGACGACTACGTACGAGCGTTCACACGGGATGCCTCTGCAGCACGGGTCTTCAGCGCCGCGACGGTCATGGACGATCCGGAGGTGCTGCTCTACCGCTGGCAGGGCCCGCAGGTGGCGCGTGTCGAGCTCGAGCACGCGAAGCGTGAGTGGAGCTTCATGGTCGACAAGAAGCATCGCTACCTGGGCATCTGCACCCGTGATCTCGTTGATCGACTGATCGAGAAGCGCGTACGGACGATTGATGAGAGCGATCTGATTCGACTGGAACCGGTACGACCGGATGTGCTGATCGAGGATCTGTTTGGTCTCGTCAGCGCGGAGAGCTATCCGCTTCCGGTTACCGACGACGACGGGAAGCTGCTAGGGGTCGTCCGGCCACGGGCGATTCTCGAAGCGCTCCACACTCCCGAAGAGGAAGAGCCAGATGTTTGAGTTTCCCGAAGGGCTACGAATCCCCCTCGCCGGGTGGGTGGACAGCGCGATGGACTGGATACTGACCAATCTGGGAGGGGTCTTCGACTGGATCGGTGGCGTCGGCCTTCAGATACTCATCTCCGTCGAACGGACACTGACCTTCCTACCGTGGTTCGTCTGGGTCATCGCGGTCGGGCTGCTCGCCTGGCGGATGATCGGATCGTGGAAGTATGGCGTCGGCATGGCGGTCATGCTCACGCTCGTAGGTACGTTCGGCTACTGGAGCGAGGCGATGACCACCCTTTCGGTCGTCATCGTCTCCGTCGCGATCGCTATAACCTTCGGCATACCGATCGGCATCTTCATGGCCTGGAGCAAGACGCTCAAGCGAATTCTCACGCCCATCCTGGACGCGATGCAGACTATGCCATCGTTCGTGTACCTCATACCCGCCCTCATGCTCTTTGGCCTCGGCAGGGTCCCCGCGACGTTCGCCACGCTCATCTATGCCATCCCCCCCGTGATCCGGCTGACCGACGTGGGCATTCGAGAGGTTCCGAGTGACACGATCGAAGCGGCGCAGGCGTTTGGCGCGAATCGCTGGAATCTTCTCTTCGACGTCCAGCTCCCACTCGCCCGTCCCTCGATCATGGTCGGGGTCAACCAGACGACGATGATGGCGCTCGCGATGGTCGTCATCGGGTCGATGATCGGCAACCGAGGCCTGGGGATGGAGGTTCTGCTCGCGATCAACCGGGTGGACATAGGTAAGGGTTTCGAGGCGGGGCTGGCAATCGTATTCCTCGCGATCGTCATCGACCGGATCACCAACGGTTTCGCACGTAGTCGCCCGGCGCCCATGGCGCCCGCGGGACGCGAACAGCCGACCGACGAGGCGGAAGAGACCGACGAGGAACGCGAGGAGCCGACCCGGGCGCGGCGGCGATCGCCTGGAGGAGCGTCAGTGTGAGCATCTCGCTCATCTGCGAAACGCCGGCGGCCGGACCACATGCGAGCGCGTAGGCGACCGGTGTGGCGCCTACGTCGCGGTCGGGGAGTCCGGCACGCGCGTGGTGATCAGCAAGCGCGGGAAACGAGTGGCCGAGCTGATCCGCTACACGGGCGTTGAGGACAAGGTACCTCAGGAGTCGCTCCGCGGCGCAGCAGCACGCGGTTCGCACGATCGGTGAAGCGAACCCGGCGTTCGTGGCCAACATCTCGATCTGGGAGATCTCGGCGCTGACGACCGGAGGCCGGTTGCGCCTGGACCTGCCGCTTCGCGAGTGGCTGACCCGGGCGATCGCACCGCCGCTCGTCCGTGTCGTCGAGATCACGCCGGAGGTGGCGCACGAGGTCGCGGTCCTCGACGGGTGGGAGAATCGCGATCCGGCGGACCGCCTCATCGTGGCGACCGCGCGGGTATTCGGCGCGCGCATCGTCACCAACGACCATCGCATTCGCGCGTCGGGCCTGGTGGCGATCGTCTAGACGCCAGTCCCGGGGGCGCTCCCTTCGGACGTAAAAAAGACCGACTCCCGAAGGAGTCGGTCTGGTTTGGCGTGCCCAAGTGGACTCGAACCACCGGCCTCCAGGTCCGCAACCTGGCGCTCTATCCAGCTGAGCTATGGGCACATTCGCCGAAGCAATCGGCTACGGAGAGGGAGGGATTCGAACCCTCGGTACGTGCAATACGTACAACTCCTTAGCAGGGAGCCCGATTCAGCCGCTCTCGCACCTCTCCAGTGCTGATATCTGTAGCGGAGAGAGTGGGATTCGAACCCACGGAGCCTCGCGGCTCAACGGTTTTCAAGACCGCCTCTTTCGACCACTCAGACATCTCTCCGTTGCTGCGAACGGGAAATAAATATAGCGGCGTCGTGCTCGCGTGTCAATGCGAGCGAGACGGGGAGCTCATCGTTGCCACGAACGCCTGCAGCTCCCCGAGCCGGGCGAGCATCTGGTCGTAGCTCGAGCGGACCCGACCGGCGGCCGACTCACGAGCGTCTCGTACCGACGCGAGCATCGACTCCAGACGCTCCGTGACCTCTTCGCGCGCTCGGGTCCGGAAGCCCTCGGCGAGCTCGGAGACGAGCGACTTCACCGGGACGATGCCCCGGATGCGGTGGGCGTTGGCACCGACGAAGACGAAGCCCTTCTCGATCCGGCCCCGGCGCGCGTTGTTGAGCGCGATCGAGATGCAGTACCGCGACTCCTGGGCCTTGCAGCTCGAAAGACACTGCCACGCGCAGGTGAACGACGGCCGCTTGCCGGCCTCCGCGTCCGCGATGAACTCGTTGCGGATCGCGCGTCCGGGCATCCCGACGGGGCTCTTGATGAGGCCGATCTCTTCCTCGGTGCACGCGACGTACGCGCGCTTGAACCGTTCGTCGGCGTCGCACTCTTCGGTGGCCACGAAGCGCGTGCCCATCTGCACGCCGCCGGCACCGAGCGCGAGCTGGTCGTGGATATCCTCGCCGGTATAGACGCCGCCGGCGGCGATGACCGGGATGGACCTCTTGAACTCCGCCTCGTAGGGAGCGACGGCTTCGACGATCGGCGGTACGAGCCGCTCGAGCTGATACTCCGGGTCGTCGATCTGTTCGGCCGAGAAGCCGAGGTGACCGCCGGCGAGCGGACCCTCGCAGACGACCGCGTCCGGAACATCGGCGTAGATCTTCTTCCACATCCGGAAGATCATCTCCGCGGCTCGAGCAGAGCTCACGATGGGAACCGCCTTCACCCCGTTGCGGCGCATCCGCTCCACCGGGATCTCCTTCACGGGCAGGCCCGCTCCCATGAGAACGAGATCGACCCGCTCGTCGATCGCGACGTCGAGCAGATCGTGGAAGTCGTTCACCGCCACCATGATGTTCACGCCGATCAGGCCGTCGGTCTGCTTCCGGGCGGTTCGGATTTCGCGTCGCAGCGCGCGCAGGTTCGCCGCCCTTCCGTCTTTGAAGTAGTCCTTCTCGAGCATGCCGATGGCATTCGCCGCGATCACGCCGATCCCACCGGCCTCGGCCACCGCCGATGCCAGGCCGGAAAGCGAGATGCCGACTCCCATTCCGCCCTGAACGACGGGGGCGCGAGCGACCTTTTCTCCGATCCGAAGGGCCGGCCACGAGAAACCGGGCAGGCGGAGCCTGCGAAACTGTTGGCGCAGGTTGTCGAGCGGGAGGGTGAGATCCAGCTCGGCTGTGATCTTCTGCAGCGCGGACAAGCACGTGTCCACGTATGTCATCTGGTGTGGATTCATGAGAGCTCCTTCCCGGGACACCCCGGGGGTAGTCGGCCGGCGACCGACTGGGTATATGATCGCACGTATGGGACAAACTAAAAAGGAGAAGTAGATTTCGTATTTTTGTCGGCGGCCACGTGCGATAGCATGGCCCTTCAAGCGTCCTTGGAGGGACCGGTATGGACATTCAGTCGATGGTTTCCCAGCTCGAGTACGAGCGTGAACGATTCACCTCAGAGCACCGTTTCGCGGATTGGCTCCTGTCGCGCGACAGGAAGCTCGCCGCCCGGTGGGAGGGCGTGCTGGCGGAGATGACCGCGCGGGTCAACGCGAGTCTCGAAACCCGCGACGTGAACGCGGTTCGTACGGCCGTCCGCGCGGCGGAGGCCGAGCTATCCGAGCTGGGCGACGTCGCGAAGAGCTATACCGTCTACTGCGCGGGACACGCGCACATGGACATGAACTGGATGTGGGGCTGGCCCGAAACCGTGGCCGCCACGATCGACTCGATCACGACGGTTCTGCGGCTGCTGGACGAGTTTCCCTCGTTCGTTTTCAGCCAGAGCCAGGCGAGCATCTACCGCATCCTCGAAGAGTACCGGCCCGATCTGCTCGAAGAGGCGAAGCGGCACGTCGCCTCCGGGCGTTGGGAAGTGACCGCGAGCCACTGGGTGGAGACCGACAAGAACCTCGTGACCGGCGAGTCGCTCGCTCGGCACCTGCTCTATGCGCGCGCCTACATGGAGCGGCTCTTCGGCCTGTCGCCGGAGGATGTTGCGGTCGACTGGGCTCCGGACACCTTTGGCCACGCGCACACGGTCCCCGATTACCTCGTCAGGGGAGGCGTGCGCTTCGTCTATCTCCATCGACCTGGTTCCGACGGCGGGCCCCCCAAGCCGGGCCTCTTCCGTTGGAAGGGCGCGGGCGGATCGCAGGTCATCGTCCACAACGACATGTACTACGGGTATAACGGTGTCGTCGGGCCACACATCGGCACGGAGGTGCTCACGGCGCGGGTCGAAGAGACCGGCGTTCCGTTCGCGCTCTTCGTCTACGGCGTCGGAGATCATGGGGGCGGACCCACGAGAGCCGACGTTTCGCGGGCGATCGACATGGACCGTTGGCCGCTCTTCCCGACGATCGCGTTCTCCACGGCGAAGGCGTACTTCGAGCGGGTAGAGAGGGAAGCGAAGTCCCTCCCCGTGCTCGACCAGGAGCTCAACTACGAGTTCACCGGATGTTATACCACGCAGACGCTCATCAAGCGCGCGAACCGGCTGGGCGAGCAGCGACTGCTCTCCGCGGAGCTCGCGTCGAGCCTCGCATCGCGCCTCGGATCGATGCCGTATCCGCGGGCCGTCTTCGAAGAGCGGTGGCGCGATCACCTGTTCAGCCACTTCCACGACATCCTCCCCGGAAGCGGCGTCCACGACACGAGAACCTATACGCACGGGCTCTACCAGAAGATCGTGGCCGCAGCGGGCGCGGCCGAGACCCAAGCGCTCCGGCTGATCGCCGAACTGGTGGACACGAAGGATGCCGACGATTCCCCCGCGGCGGCAGAGGATCGAACCGAAGCTCGCATCATGGGCGCGGGAGCGGGGCACGGGTCGCACGACGGCGGGCTGAGCCACTACACGTACGCGCGAAGCGACCGGTCGCAGGCGGTCGTGGTGTTCAACCATCTCGAAACCGCTCGTCGCGAGATCGTCGAGGCCGTGCTCTGGGACCAGGGCGGCTCCTGGGGCAGGGGAAAGGACCCGGGTCGATTCACCGTGACCGGTCCCGACGGCGCAGCGGTGGAAGCGCAGTTGCTCGAAGGTGGCGCGTACTGGGGGCACGAGTACCGCCGCGTGGCCTTTCCTGCGGTCGTCGCCGGCCTCGGGTACGCGCGCTACATCGTACGCCACGACGACGATGCCGGCCGCAGCACCAATCCCGCCCGGGTCCACGTTCGCGATCGCAGCGCGAGCGCCGCATCGATGCACCTGGGAATCAGCAACGTGTGCAGCTACGCGGCGCACGAGCGCGGCCCCGAAGGGCTCGAGAACGAGTTCCTGCGGCTGGAGCTCGACCCCGCGACGGGTGGGATCAGACGCCTCGTGCGCAGGCAGGGCAACCAGGTCCTGATCGACCAGCCGACGGCGCTGCCGCTGCTCTCCTTCGCCGTCGAGCGGCCGGGTGCGATGAGCGCGTGGCAGATCAACCATGTCATGCCCGCCGAGCAGCCGGTACTCGTCTCGCTCACGCGTGAGATCGATGGTCCAGTTGCGGCGAGTTTCGCTGCGACGTACCGTGTCCGCAGCTCGGAGGTGACGCTCACCTATCGCGTGCACGCATCGGACCCCATCGTGCACCTCAGCGTACAGGGAACCTGGCTCGAGCGCGGCGGACCCCAGATCGGCACGCCGGTGCTGAGCCTGCGGCTACCGACGACGATGAGCGACGGGGCGGCGTCGTACGAGATCCCCTTCGGTTCGATCGACCGGGTGACGGAGCACGGTGAGGAGGTCCCCGCGCTCGCGTGGGCGGCCGTATCGACGAGATCGGGAGGGCTCGCGCTCTTCAACGACAGCAAGCACGGTCATTCGTTCGCAGAAGGCGAGCTCGCCTTGACGCTCATCCGTAGCAGCTACGAGCCCGACCCGCTTCCTGAGATCGGCGAGCACGCGATTCGCTGCGGGCTCCTCTGCCTCGACGGCCGCCCCGATCCGACCGACCTGTCTCGGAGGGCGACCGCCTTCTGCCGGCCGCTCGCGGTGGTGAACACCGACGCCCACGAGGGCTCGCTGCCCCCGGCGGGCGCCTTCGTCACGGTGGAGTCCGACCGAGCGGTGGTGAGCGGGATCAAGAACGCGGAGGCCACGGATGCCCTCGTCGTGCGGCTCTACAATCCGAGCGGATCGTCGTCGACCGCGACCGTGAGCCTCGACCCGAGCGTCGGCATCGTCTCCGCGGCCACGCTCGTCGATCTGATGGAGCGCCCGCTCGACGGCGGCGAGATCCAGGCCAGAAGCGGGCGCGTGAGCGTCCCCGTCGACGCGCGCGCGATCGTGACCGTGATGCTGGAGGTGAAGGAGTAGGGGTTGGCGCCGGCTACTCGACGTCGGATGAAAGCGAACGCATGGAGGCGAGCGTATCGTCGGCGCCGGTGTTGCCCGAAACGCCGAGTCTTCTCATCAGGTCAAGCGTGTCGCCGAGCGGCCGTTTCATACCGAGCGCGACGTGGCGTACCGTGATCGTCCCGGCGCGATACTGCTCGGTGAGGTACATCTCGTAACCCATCCGCATGAGCTTTCGCATCGCCTGCGATTCCTCGATGCGTTCGGCTGACCCGACCTCGTGAACCGCGGCGATGAGATCGTCGCCTACGCGCACTGTCTTTGTCTTCATTATTCTCTCCCTGAAAGCATGAGCCAGGCCGCTGAGTGCTGATCGGGATTCACGAACGGTCGAAGGTCGAGAAGCGCTCGCTCCGCCTCCTCGAGCGACAGATGGCCGTCGCGTTGGAGACGAACGACGATGACCGATGGCACGGCAAATGGAACGGCTCCCGCTCGCAACTCCCGGACAAAGCGCGCGTCATCGGTTGCGATCGCGTCGTACGCTCCACTCCGAAACAACGACAGGGCTTCCTGCTCTCCACGAGTGCCACCGCCGATGGTCTGTTTCACTCTCACCCGACCAACAGAGATATTCCGTCCTATCTGGAGCGCATCGGGCAGATCGGGCGCCTGGTGAACGGTCTCCTGTTCGACCAGCTCCGGGATCTCCACTCGCCACGATTCGCACACGGTTTCCTTGAGTCCGGCCTTCGTGAGTTTGATGAGACAGTCTGCATCCATGACGACGCGCACGTATGCGATCATAGTAATCAGAACACACGGCGTCAAGGGGTGCGCCCATTGGCATTCGCCGTCGCGTGGTGACGCAACGGACGTGTCCTGATACGATCCACGTATGGCCAAATCACGGTGCCGCTTCTGCGGGAACCGCTACGCGAACGCCGGTATCGCCCGACATGTCGCCGCGTGCAAGAAGCGGTTGGCGAGCGAGGGGCAGACCGCGGTATTCGCTCATCTGTCGGTCGTCGACCCGCACGACGCCGACTACCGCCTCGACCTGCTCGCCCGTCCGCGCACCACGCTCGCCGATCTCGACGCCTACCTCCGCGAGATCTGGCTCGAGTGCTGCGGACACCTGAGCACCTTCCGCATCGGGGAGGTGAGCTTCACCTCGAGTCCCGACGCCTTCTTCGGCGAACGAAATACCGACGTTGCGCTCTCGAGACTGCCCGGCGCGGCTGATCTTCACTACACGTACGACATGGGCTCGCCGACCGAGCTCCGCATCCGAATCCTTTCACCGGTCGAACACGTGGACTCCGGTCCCGATATCGTACTCGCCGCGCGCAACGATCCGCCGCAGATCACGTGTTCCTGCGGAGCGGACGCGATCGCGATCGATCGTTACGAAGCATGGGACGACCCGTTTCTCTGCGAGACGTGCCTGCAGGCCGACGATCTCGACGTCGACGGGCTCGCGCCGCTGACCAACTCTCCGCGAATGGGAGTCTGCGGGTACTACGGACCGGGCTCGGACCCCGAAGGCGAATACGAGACTCGTGCCAGGGCAGAAGCGTTGATCGAAAACTTGCCGTCCCAGCGAGACCAGAGGACAATCGACGGCGGGTCGGCCGAAGAGCGCTCGGCGGTCGTCGCCGAGTATGTCGCGCGTCTGTCGGGACCGGCGAATACGAGCACGACCAACGAAGCCGCGCGGTTTATCGACCGGAACGTAGAGCACTTCGCCCCCGCGCTGCGCGAGATCGTCGTCGAAGCGCTCAAAGAAGACTGGAAGGAGCCGCTGCGACGACGGGCGCCGCATATCTACGCGCTCTATCTCGTCGGACGACTGCCGGACGCGCCGCTCTTTTCGGCGCTCGAGGAAACTCTGCGCGAGGACTCGCCGTCTTCCTACCGATTCGGCGACGCATTCGACTTCATCGAGGCCTGTACGGCGCTCTTCGCCTCGCTCTGCCGCCACGAGCCCGAGTTGCTCATCCGGGCGGCCGAGGACGACGGATTCATCGTGTCGGGCCGCGGGTGCGCGATCCGCGCGCTCGCCACGCTCTACCTGACGGGTCGTCTCGAGCGTTCGAAGGTCGTGTGCTACCTCGAAGGAATTGCCGACGCGGTCGTCGCGTCGGGCGACGGGTTCATCGCGGACTCACTCGCCGAAGCGATCTGCGCGATCTACCCCGAAGAGCTCATCCGCGTCGTGCAGCGTCTCGAGCGCGAAGGCCTCCTCAAGCGGTCCGGGACCGATTACCTGGACAGGATTCGCCGGCAACTCGAGCAGAGCAGAGAACTCCACCTCATGCAGATGCAGGAGTCGGACGAATACGATCTGCTCGACGATCCAGTCTTCGAGATCGAGGTCATACTCGCCAAGGACGCCTTGATTCGCATGCGCGACGCATCCGTCGAGCCTCCGGATGATCCGGATCGCCGACCTGTCGCCCAACCGAACCCGAGCGGGTTCGGCACACGCCCCGACGGTGCGCTCGTCAGGGTCGGCGGGAAGGTCGGCCGCAACGAACCGTGTCCCTGCGGCTCCGGCAAGAAGTACAAGTACTGCTGCGGGCGGTGAAGCAGTGGTCGCGAGATCTCCGCGGGTTGTCGCTGTCTGCGGTGCTTCGCACACCCGCTGCGGTCGTACATTGACGGAGAGCCGTTCTTTAGCTAAGATTAGCTAAGAGGCGTTCATGCAGCAGGTAAACATGCACGAGGCGAAGACTCGACTCTCGAAGCTCGTTGAGGCGATCGAAAGCGGCAGAGAAGATGTGATCACGATCGCTCGCAACGGCAAGCCTGTTGCGCGACTCGTCAGTATCGACGAGGCACGAGGCGTTCGGCAGCGGATCGGCGTTGCGAAGGGTGTGTTCGCGCTTCCTGAGCAAACTACGGAGCTCGACGGTGAAGTGGCCGGGCTCTTCGTCGCGGAAGGTGAGCGTACGCATGGCGACGACGGGTCTCTGCGGTGAGGCTCCTGCTCGACACCAACATTGCACTCTGGGCAGTCACCGACGACTCCCGATTGGGAGGACAAGCGGCCGCGCTGATCTGCGAGCCGGCCAACGCAGTGTGGGTCAGCGTCGCAAGCCTCTGGGAAATCGCGATCAAGCACGCACTGAGACGCGATGAGATGCCCGTGAACGCATCCGATGCCCGTCGGTACTTCGTTCATTCGGGCTACCGGTTGCTCATGATCGAACCCGAACACGTTATCCGCGTGGAGAGCCTGCCGCAGATCCATCGCGATCCGTTCGACAGATTGCTGATCTCGCAGGCGCTCGAGGAAGACTGCCGGCTGCTCACCCGCGACGGCGTACTGCCGCGCTACTCGGAGCTCGTCCTCGCCGTTTGAGCAGCAGGACGATCCCCCACGGGGCAGGCGCGTCGCGGCGAGCATCGCTACCCTCCGTCAGATAGTGTGAAGGCTCTCCGGACCGGCGGTCCGGACGGCTTCTCTGTGAATCGAATCGTCGAAGGTCACCAAGCGACCGCCGCGGGACGCGGCGAGCGCGAGCAGGTAGAGATCCGTAATCTGCCGGGGACCGAGCACCTTCTTCGTGTCCATGACGGCGCTGTCGAGGAACGAGACCGTATCCGGCCAGAACTCGTGGTTCGTCCGGCCGGCAAAGGTGCGCAGCAGCTCCGCCACCGTCGTTGGTGCGAGCGATCGGCGCGGGTTGTAGGCGGGATTGGACATGATCCGGACGACGCCGTTCTCGATCAGCGGGCACGACGCCCACCCCTCGCCCTGATGCTCGCGCCACCATCCGTGCGCGCGATGATGAAAATCGTGATCTGAGTCGAGGAGCGCGATTACGACGTTGATGTCGAGGAGAGACCGCATCAGATGCCCTCGGCATCTCGGATCTTCCGGATCGACGCCTCACTCACGAGCGAACCAGTCGGCGGTAGCACCGGCACGCCGTCCTTCTCTCGATACGGCTGCGATGGCTCCGAGACGGACGACTCTGTTCCGTAGAATCCTCGTCGGGCAAAGTCCGAGATCACCGCACCGGCGGTCTTCTTTTCCTTCCGGGCGATCTCCTTGGCAGTCTCGAGCACGTCCGAGTCAATGTCCAAAGTGGTGCGCATGCATCTGATGCTATCGCATTGACGGAGCCCGGTCAAGGGCGACATCTCGGGCGAGGTCGCTCGACGAGCCCGGCCTTGTTTGCCCCGCTGTTTGGGCATAGACTGGTCGCGTGGAACGACCGGCTACGGATAACGGAATCGACATCTCCAGAGCGGCGGAGCGGATTCGCCGGCTGCAACGAGCCGACAATGCGGCACGCGCACAACGCTACGCCGAAGCACAGTGCGATCTCGAGCGCGCACTCGATGCCATCCGCGCCTTCCCGCAGGTCCAGCGAGTCCGGGTGTGGGGATCGCTCCTGCGTCCCGACCGGTTCACCGAGATGTCCGACATCGATATCTGTGTCGAGGGCGTATCGTCGCCGACCGTCTGGTCCGAGCTCGAGCAACGACTCCTCGCGGTGGTACAGCTGCCGCTCGACCTGGTCCGGTGGGAGGATCTCATGCAGCCCCACCGCGAAAGCATCGAAGCCCGCGGTAAGGTAGTCTATGAGTCGGGCTGGTGATCTGCGCGAGCTCATCGGTGAGATCGACGGTCACGCCGCGGTCTCACGCGAGCTCCTGGCCGCCGCGCGAACGCTCGTGGATGACGACATCCCTCGAATCGGGCGAAACACCACCACCTCGGTCGCCGCGGCGGGTCTCATCGAGAACTACTACACCGCGCTGGAGACCGTACTCTTCAGGGTTTCGCAGAACTTCGGCAACAGCCTCGATGCCGAACGTTGGCACTCCGACCTTCTACACCGGATGACGCTCGCCGTGCCCGACGTACGCCCCGCCGTCATCACCAACGAGACCCACGAGATGCTCGACGAGCTGATGAGGTTTCGGCACTTCAAGCGCTACTACTTCCAGCTCAGGTACGACTGGCATCGACTCGACCATCTGCTCGCCCTGGTCGATCGGACCGAACCCCGGATACGCTCCGAGCTCTCTGCACTCAGGCGCTTCCTCGTAGAACTGGTTTCTGTGATCGAAGCGTCCTGATCCGGGGCGCGCTACCAGGTCAGAACAGTCGATGACGACTTCGTATCGGTCAGGCTCGACCGCATCAAGCACGGTAGCTCCGGAATTCTTCACCACATAGCCGTAGGAGGTGATTCTTTCGGTCTTTTCCACAACCTCCGGTTCGGTATGGCTGGAGAGAAATACGATCGGCA
>CAYWJH010000014.1:0-34923 GCA_964458555.1 uncultured Spirochaetaceae bacterium
GAAAGTACGCAAGGCTCGATTTGGCCTTCGCGGACCTGCAAGGTCGATGACAGTTATAATCATTCCCATTCAATCGTCGCCGGCGGCTTGCTCGACACGTCGTACACGACCCGCCCCACCTCCGGAACCCGGTTGGTGATCCGCGCGCTGATCGCGAGCAGGTCGTCGGCGGCGAACGGGTAGACGTCGGCGGTCATGCCGTCAGACGAGTGCACCGCCCGCAGCGCGAGCACGTAGCCGTAGTGCCGCGTGTCCCCGGTGACCCCGACCGAACGGATGGGAAGCAGCACGCTGAACGCCTGCCAGATCTCGTCGTAGAGTCCGCGCGCGCGCAACTCCTCCATGTAGATGGCGTCCGCCTCGCGCAGGATGCGGCACTTTTCGGGCGTCACCTCGCCGAGGATCCGCACCGCGAGCCCCGGTCCCGGGAACGGGTGGCGTCCGATGACCTCCGGTGCGACGCCGAGCAGCGCGCCCAGCCTTCGCACCTCGTCCTTGTAGAGGCGCGAGAGCGGCTCAACGACACGTCCCGCCTCCCGCTTCGCCGCGACGAGCGGGCTGCGAACGTTGTGGTGGCTCTTGATGACGTGCGCGTACTTGCCTACCCCACCGCCGGATTCGATCATGTCCGTGTAGAGCGTGCCCTGCGCGAGATAGTAGTCGCCAATGATGCGCCGCGCGATCTCGCGTTGCTGAACGGTAATGAAGAGATCTCCGATGATCTCACGCTTGCGCTCCGGATCGTCTACCCCGGCGAGCGCGTGGAGAAACTCGTCCCCGGCGTCGATGAGGTCAAGATGCTTCGCGCCGAGTCGGCGCAGCGACGCCGCTACTTCCTCGCTCTCGCCCTTGCGCATCAAGCCAGTGTCGACGTACATGAGGTGGACCTGGTTGGGATCGAGCGCGTGGAGCAGGAGCGCCCCGACGACGGTCGAGTCGACGCCTCCGGAGATGAGCAGCAGCACCGGCTCGTCGCCCACCGCTCCGCGGATCGCCTCCGATGCCTCTTCGACGTAGCTCTCGAGCGACCATCCTCGTGCGGCGCCGGCGATGCCGACGGCAAAGTTCTCGAGGATGCGCTCGCCGTACTCGCAGTGGCTGACTTCCGGGTGGAACTGGATACCCACCCGTCCGGCTCCAAATCCGATCGCGGCGGGCACGCCGTGTTCGCTTTCGGCGACGACGCGCGCGGCTTCGGGGACGTTGACGACGTGATCGCCGTGGCTCATCCAGCTCGTGAACCCTTCGGGGATGGAGGTGAAGACCGGATGGTCGGCGATGTAGCGAACCGCAGCACGGCCGTACTCGCGCGCCGTCGCACGGGCCACCCGGCCCCCCGCGTGGTGCACCATGTGCTGCAGTCCGTAACAGATGCCCAGGATGGGCAGGTGGCTGTCGAGCAGCGCCGGGTCGGGCACCGGCGCATCCGCGTCGTGTACGCTCGCCGGCGAGCCGGACAGCACGATACCGCGTACCTCGAGCCCGGGTAGCGAGCCGATCTCGGAAAGCGGCGTCGTGCCCGGCACGATCTCGCTGTAGACACCCAGGTCGCGGATGCGCCTGCCGATGAGCTGGGCGGTCTGGCCGCCGAAGTCGAGTACTACGATCGCGTCCACGGGTCGTTCCTCACGATGGTCTGTTCGCGCTCGTAGCCGACCCCGACGATGTCGATGGGTACGCCCACGAAGCGTTCGATGAAGCCAATGCACTCCCTTGCGCGCGCCGGGAGATCGTCGAACGAGCGGGCCGCTCCGATCGGCTCCCCCCACCCCGGCAGACGCTTCGTCACGGGTCGGCAGCGGTCGAGCAGGTACGCGGATGCCGGAAAGGTGTCGAGCACGCCCTCGTCGCTCTCGTAGGCGACGCAGACTTTCACCTCGTCGAGCGAGTCGTAGACGTCGAGATGCGTCAGCGCGAGTCCGTCGAGGCCGTTTGCGCGCGCGATGTACTTGAGCGCGACGAGGTCGAGGTATCCGCAGCGGCGCGGCCGGCCGGTGGTCACGCCGTACTCGCGGCCGGTTTCCCGGACGAGCTCTTCGAGTCCCGACTCGTCGCCGCCGCGGAACTCGGTCGGAAACGGGCCGTTGCCGACCCGGGTCGAGTACGCCTTGAAGACCCCGAGCACGCGATCGACCGAACGCGGTCCGATGCCGCCCCCGAGGCTCGCGCCGGCCGCGGCCGCGTACCCGGAAGAGACGTAGGGGTACGTGCCCTGGTCGAGGTCGAGCAACGCTCCCTGCGCGCCTTCGAAGACGATGTGGTCCTCCGAGGCGGTGTGCGCCATGAACTCGACGAGGTCGACAACCATGGGACGCAACCGCTCGGCGTTCGCCTCGAGGTACGCCTGCGAACCCTCGTCGAGCTTCGCGAGCGCCTCGGGCTCATCGATGTCGCCGATTCTGATCCCGTCGCGCGCCGCCTTCATCGCGTACGCCACGCCGATCCCACGCCCGGTTGTGCCGAGCGGCTGTGCGCGTTCACGGTCCTTCTGCCGGTCGATCTCGCGATATGCCGGCAGCACCAGGTGCGCGCGGTCCGAGACGAGGACCCGGCCGTGCCAGTCGACCCCCTGGCCGCTCAACGTCCCGAGCTCGTCGAAGAGCGCATCGAGGTCGATGACCATTCCGGTACCGAGCACGACCGTCGCACCCGCGTACAGAATGCCGGACGGTACGAGATGCAGCTTGTACGTCTCATCGCCGGTCACGATGGTGTGGCCCGCGTTCGCGCCGCCTGAGTAGCGCACGACTACGCTCGCGTGTTCGGCGAGGAAGTCGACGATCTTGCCCTTCCCCTCGTCGCCCCATTGGGCGCCGATGACGACGACGTTCATGAAGCAATCCTATCGCGAGTAGTTGGGCGGCTCCTGGGTCACCGACACGTCGTGCACGTGACTTTCCTTGAGACCGGCCGGCGATATCTTAACGAAATTGCGGTACGCCCGCAAATCGTCGAGCGTCCTGCACCCGCAGTAGCCCATGCCTTTCCTCAGGCCTGTCACGAGCTGGTGCACGAACGGCTGCAGCTCGCCCTTGTACGGTACGCGCCCCTCGATCCCTTCGGGCACCGGCGTCTCGTTCTCGCGGATCTGGTACCGGTCGCCGCTTCCCGCCTTGATCGCGCCGAGCGACCCCATCCCCCGGTACGCCTTGAAGATTCGCCCCTCGTAGATGATCTCGCGTCCCGGCGATTCCTTGAGGCCGGCGAAGAGGTTTCCGATCATGACGGTGTTCGCGCCGGCGGCGAGCGCCTTCGTGATGTCGCCGGAGAACTTGATCCCGCCGTCGGCGATGACGGGGATGTCATGCTTGGCGGCCTCCTCGGCCGCCCAGAGCACCGCGGAAAACTGCGGCACGCCGATGCCGGCGACCACGCGCGTGGTGCAGATCGAGCCGGGGCCGACGCCGACCTTGATCGCATCTGCACCTGCCTCGATCAGCCGCCGGGCGCCCTCGCGCGTGGCGATGTTGCCGCCGACGACCGGAACCGGGTACGTGCGCTTGATGTGACGAATGGCATCGGTGACGTTCTTCGAGTCCCCGTGAGCGGTGTCGAGCACGACGAAGTCGACTCGGGCGTTCACGAGCGCGGTCATGCGCGCGTCGAGGTCGGTCGGGCTGACAGCCGCTCCCACGATGAGCCGACCGTGGGCGTCGATCGCCGCGAAGGGATAGCGGTTGTGCTTCTCGATGTCCTTGACCGTGATGAGCCCGGTAAGGTGCCCGTCCTTGTCGACGACCGGGAGTTTCTCGATCTTGTGCGCGTTGAACTTCTCCTGCGCGCTCGCGTAGTCGGGCGTGCCGACTTCGACGATCGGATCGGGGGTCATGACCTGGCTGACGTGCATGGAGAAGTCGGTGCAGAACCGCATGTCGCGGCTTGTGATGATGCCCACGAGCCGGTCCCCGTCCACCACGGGCAGGCCGCTGATTCGGTACCGGGTCATGATGTCGGAGACCTCTTCGATCGACTGGCGCGAGTCGACCGTCACCGGGTTTTCGATGACGAGGTTGAGGAAGCGCTTGACCGCTGCGACGTGCTTCGCCTGGGCTTCCGAGCTCATGTTCCGATGGATGACACCGACACCGCCTTCGAGGGCGAGCGCGATCGCGAGGCGATCCTCGGTGACGGTGTCCATCGCGGCGGAGACGACCGGAATGTTGAGCGAGATATCGCCGACGAGGCGCGCGCGTACATCGGTCTCTCCCGGAAGGAAATCGGCGTACGAGGGTAGCAGCAGGACATCGTCGTAGCTGAGTGTCTCTTCGAGCGTCATTGGTGAAGTACCTCCGTGACCTGGTTCATTCGTTCGGTGTATTCGATTGCGAGTCGGCGTGCTTCTTCGGCGGCGCGACCGGTGTAGTGCGAGGGGTTTTCGAAGAAGGTAGCCGGGTCGATTCCTACGTGCTCGAGCGCCGTGGTGAGATCGGACCAGAGCCCTGTGTCCTCGCGCAGCACCGCGGCCATGGGACGGCCGCCTTCGCGCGCTGCGATCGTCGCGGCCCGAAGGTCCTCGTGCGCGTCCTGCCTGCCGGTGGTCGCGAGCAGCGTGTACGCAGCTTCCGCGAGGACGAGGTCGCCGGTCATCGTGACGTTCGACCGCATCCGCTCGACGTCCACGTGCAGCGTGGAGACGACCTTGTTGATCCGCTCTACGCCTGCGAGGAAGCCACCGAAATACTCGACGACGAACCTCCCGGAGGCAGAGTTCGTGAGATCGCGTTGATGCTCGGAGATCTGGTCCATAAAGAACGTCATCACGCGCGGCGAGAACGCCTTCCACAGGCTCTTCACGTGTTCGGAGTTCCACGGGTTCCGCTTCTGCGGCATCGTGGACGAGCCGACCTGCGTGCTCGTAAACAGCTCGTGCAGCTCGTCGATCTCGGTGCGCTGCAGGTGGCGAAGATCGTCGGCGAGGTTCGCGATGATGCCGAAGGCGACGTTCAGCTCGAGCAGAAGGCGCAGCAGGTGCTCCGGCTCCACCAGCTGCGTCGAGTGGTCGCTCGCCAGCAGTCCGAGCGAGGCGAGCGTCTCGCGCTCGAACCCGATGGGGTCGGGCGTCACGAGCGAAAGACTGTTATAGGCACCGACCGCGCCGGCGAGCTTACCGCGAAGCTGTTGGGCGCGTACGGCGATCTCCTCGATACTCTTGCCGAGCCGCGAGACGTACTCGGCGATCGCGAATCCGAAGGTCACGGGAACGCCGTGCTGTCCGTGCGTGCGTCCAACCTGAAGCGTTTCTGCGTGATCGTCGGCGATCTGGATGAGCTGCCGTTCGAGGCGCAGCAGCCGCGGAAGGACCACGCCGAGCGCCGCGTCGCGGCACCGCAGCGCGTTGGCGGTGTCGAGGATGTCGACCGAGGTCGCTCCGACGTGCACGAGTGCAGCCGCGTGCTCCGGCAGGTAGCGCTTGATCACCCGAACGAGCGCGCGGATGTTGTGGTGCGTCGTGCGTTCTTCGTCGGCGACCTCGTCGGGCGTGACGAGCTCTTCGAGGCGGCTGATCGCGAGGGCCGCTTCGTCATCGAGCGACCCTCGCTGCTCGAGGTGGCGCCGCAGGAGCGCGGCCTCCACGCGCGTGCAGTAGCGTACCGTCGCCTCTTCTGAGAGGCAGTCGGCGAGCTCGGTGAACGCCTCCTCGTTGGCTTCGTAGTAACGGTGGTCGAGCGGTGAGAGATTGCGGAATACCGGTCGGCTTTCCATGCGGCATTCTGCACGAACCCGATTCGATTGTCAAAGCGGCTGTTCATTCGCGGGCCGATTTGGGATACTAACCTTATGCGAATCGCCTCCCTGCCGGTCGCCGTGATCCTTCTCGCGCTGGTGCTCAGCGCGTGCAGCGAGCCGGCGCAGCGCAGCGAGCTCGAGGAACCGGGACGGGTCGTAGCGCCGCGCGGCGGCAACGGAATCGTACTTGCGGCGGAGACTACCACCGAGCGTTCCGACGACGATCGCGACAGCGGTCCAGAGCTCAAAGTTCGGCTGCCGTCGGAGTACATCTACTCTCAGGCCGTTACGGTGAACCTCGACCTCGACGAGACCGACGAGCAGATCATCGTGTTCAAACGGCGCGACGATCCGGACGATCTGATCCGGCTCCTCGTCGTGAGTTTTGATCCTATCCGCAACAGCTGGATTCGCGCCTGGGAAGGGGTGACCGCGGCGACGAGCGTGCGGAGCTTCACGGTCTATACCGACGACCTCATCGGCGATCATGAGCAGGAGATCGTCGCCTTCGGGATCAACGAGGACGGCGAGCAGACCCTCGACGTCTTCCGGCGTACGAACGACGCGCTCGGCCTCGGGCTCTCGTTCGCTCCGATCCTCGCGATCGCCGCCGACGTGACGATCGAAGTCGACGAAGTCCCGCGGTCGGAGGCGTACGAGGCGATGGAAACGGTGAGCGCCCCGAGCTACCCGATCATCGCCGAACGTCGCGACCCGGAGTCGGAGAACGTTTTCGACACGGTGAGAACCACCTACTTCTGGGACTACGGTGCCCGCCGGTACGTACCGGGGCGTCTCGAGTCGATCTCCGGTGAGGCGATCGAGGACGACCGCCTGCGCGACCTCTTTGCGGGCACCGAAGAGGATTTCGAGCAGTTTCTTTCCGGCCCCTGGTACCGGTCATCGGATGCCGGTGAGATCCAGATGGTGTTCTTCGGCCCGCGCGAGGGGACCATCGTGTTCCACAGCGGATACCTTCAGCAATCGTTCATCTGGGATAACTCGACGAAGACGGTCTACGGCAGAGGCGTGTCGCTGTTCGTCACGAACGAGAACATCCACACGGTGAAGAAGCTGGTCAACGTATCGGTCGGCGACCTGAACAGGGTCACGATCTCCATCCAGGGCTTCGACGGTCTCGACGGCACCTACGAACGGCTCGCCGGATCGCTGCAATCTGCCGTGCTCGAAAGCGACGCCCGCGTGACGCTTTCGGAGATCGATCTCGCCGGTCTCTACCGCTCCGACAGCGGAGTCGAGATCTTCTTCGGCAATCCGGAGTTTACCTACCGAGACGGCTCCGATCCCACCGCCGGGGGGTACGTGCTCTACGAGCTCGGGAGCGATCTCGTGCTGTCGATGAAGTTCGTCGACGAGAATCGACTGCCGACCGAACAGCGCGATTATCGTGCCGTGTACGTGGAGAACCACGAGGAAGACCGAATCGTGCGTCGGCTCGAGCTCACCCGGGGACGAATCGGAATCGCGGGTTTCGAGGCAACCGGTGCCGAGGAGCTGGTGCTCGAGCAGATCGAGGTGCTCGGCGACGGCTGAGCGTAGTCCCGCGACGAAACCAACGGTCCAATCGACTCGTCAGTACATCAGGAATCCGTCGTACCCGGCCTCCCGCAGTACGCCGAGGACGCGCGAGGCGGAAGCCGAGGTTCCATTGGGGACCGTGACCACGACGAGCTCGAGCGATCGACCGTTCCGGTCGACGGTTTCCACGACGACGTCCAGATCCAGATCGCGAAGATCATCGGCCAGGTGGCGCGCGTTGTCGGGATCGGAAAACGAGCCGACCTGAATCGCGCTGACCGCCGGCGCGGCGGCTTCACCGCGCGTGGGCAGCGGCTCCGCGCGAGGTTCTGTTCGCGCCTCGGGCGGCGGCGCGGTCGCTGCGCCGGCGGTGACAGCCTCCGCCGGTAGCGTCGCGAGCAAGGCGGAGGGAAGCGGCGCCTGCTCGACGAGCTCACCGCGCACGAGCCGCATCGCGACGCTTTCCGGGTGCAGCCGTGCGAGCTGGGCGATGGAACGATCACCCGATTCGCCGAGCTCGGAGACCACGGCGCTCTGCAGCAGCAAGGTGTCCGGCTCGACGAGCGCCGGGTCGTCGAGCTCAGCGAGGGTGGCAAGCAGCCGCGCTGCCTCGGACGGTCGACCCGAAGCGTGCATCGCGCGGGCGACGAGCGCGTAGGCGCGCCGCTTCAGCTCGTAGTCATCGGTGCGGCCCACGACCATGCGCGCACGCTGCTCGGCGGCGACGATTTCCCCGGTCTGCAGCAAGGCCTGCGACTGGAGAAAAAGGCTCTCGAGATCGGCGCCGCCGCTTGCGATGTACGCGGTTTCGGCGAGATTGGAAGTCGTCGCGTAGTCGCGTGCGACGAGCGTAATCCTCGCGAGCGTTGCTGCGGCCCGGGCAAGCACACCGTCGTGGGCGATCCCGGGCAACACCTCTGAGGCGATGCGACGCACCTCGTCCATCGTCGCAGCGCTTCCGATCAGCCGATCGAGCTGATCGCCGGCGGCGGTGTGTCCCGGATTCGACGCGATCCAGGCTGCAAGCGTGTCAAAATCGGCCTCAACGGGCGGAGGTGGCTCGACCGGCCGGGTCTGCGCCGGCGACGCCCCGGCGAAAAGCGATCCGAGGAGGAGGAGCACGATGCTTTTCCGCCTGCCGACGCTCCACGCGCGAGACGAGTGGAAATATGTGTGACGAATGGTCTTCACCGCCATGCCTTCACTTCTAGTTTCGGAGGAAGGCCGTGCCGGTTTGACGGGTTTTGCGTGCGTCGGCCTACCGGCGGCTTCGTAGTCCCCTGATGAACTTGTAGAGGCCGATTCCACCTACGGCAAGCAGGCCGATTCCGCCGAGCGTGAGCAGCGCCCCGCCGAACCCGAGGCCGAGACCGCTCACGATCGTGAGAGCGCCTGCACCGGCGACGATGCCCCCGGCGAGCCGATCCTCCTTGCTTGCCGCCGCGACACCGGCTCCGGCGACCGTGACGAGGCCGCCGATGATATACGCCCACGGCCCCCCAAGCGATCCGAGAATGAGCAGCGCGGCGCCTCCGGCGAGGCCGCCTACGCCGGTCGTTCCCTGCCTCACCAGTGTCTTCGTCGGAACGATCTCTCTGTTGTCACTCATGTGCGCATTCCCTCTTCTGCACACCGGCTGAGCCCGGCGTGCACTCTAGATAATAGCCGCGCCGGGAGCCGGCGTAAATACTCAGTGTCGGAACGAGCGCTGTCCGGTGAACACCATGGTCGCGCCGGCCTCGTTGCACGCGTCGATCACCTCGTGGTCGCGGAGGCTCCCGCCCGGCTGGACGACCGCGACGACCCCCTCGCGGAGCCCCACGTCCACGCCGTCGCGAAACGGAAAGAAGGCGTCGGAAATCATCGTGGCGCCGGCGAGGCCTCCGCGCGCAGCGAGCGTCTCCTGCCAGATCTCCTCGCCTCGCTCGGTTCCCTCGACGTCGCGGTACGCGGTCTCCATGCGCTCCCAGGCGAGCCTGTCGGCGTGCTTGCGGTACGCCTTGTCGCGTGCGATCTCCGCGACACCCACGCGATCCTGCTCTCCGGTGCCGATGCCGACGGTTACACCGTCGGCGACGTAGAGCACCGAGTTGCTCGTCACACCGAACTCGACCATCCAGCCGAAGAACATGTCCGCGAGCTCGGCGTCCGAGGGAGCGCGGGAGATCTCGTGGACCGCGCCCTTCCGCTCGACCTTCGCCGGCATGAAATCGGCCGGCGAGGCCACCCGCGGCGTCTGCGACCACTGGACGATCAGCCCGCCGTCGATGAGGCTCTTAAAATCGACCACGTCGGCGCCGACGAATTCGTGCAGTCTGCCGATGTTCTCGATCTCCATGATCCGCAGGTTCTTCCTGCTCGAGAGGCGCTCGACCGTGCCCGGCGCGTAGCCGGGTGCAAGGACCACCTCCGAATACGACGAGGCAATCTCCTCCGCGGTGGCCGGATCGAGCTCCCGGTTCACGGCGACGGCTCCGCCGAAGGCCGCGACGCGGTCGGCGTAGTAGGCCTTGTGGTAGCTCTCCTCGAGCGAGTCTGCGACGGCGACTCCGCACGGATTGTTGTGCTTGACGATGACGGTCGCGGGTCGATCGGTGAGGTAGCGGAGGATATTGAGCGCCCCGTCCGCGTCGGTGATGTTGATCTTCCCGGGGTGCTTGCCGCTCTGCAGGAGATCGATGTCGCTCGCGAGATAGCGGCCAGAGCGGATGCACTCCACTTCGCCGAGGCAGAGGTTGCCGTTCACCAGGCGGTACAGCGATGCCTGCTGGTCCGGGTTTTCGCCGTAGCGCAGCCCGCGGTCCTCGCCGTCGATCGTCCACGTCACCTTCTCGTAGAAGAGCGTCTGACGCATCTGTTCGTCGGCGAAGGTGATCTCGAGCCGCCGGGGGAAGTTGTCGGCGTTGATATTCCGATAGATTGCGCGGTTGCTCATCGATTCACCTCGTCACCACCTCGTAGGGCGCCACCGCCTGCGCGAACGACCGCTCGGCAAGGTATTCTGCGATTGCCGTGTCGTACTGCGCGGTATGACCGAACGCCTTCTGCGCGAGGCGGTAGCGCGTCTCGAGTCCGATCGTACCCTCGTTCTCTGTGAGCTCGTCGGCGATGATCGCGTAGTCGTTCGGGTCGCACACGGGAACGACGCGCAGGTAGCTCTTGGCGGCTGCCCTGAGCATGCACGGCCCGCCTATGTCGATGTTGCTGCGCGCGTCCTCCGGGTCGGAGCCGGAGCGTGCGGCGACGCTGCGGAACGGGTAGAGGTTGACGACGACCATGTCGATCAGGTCGGCGTCGAGGCGCTCGCGGTCGGCGGCGTGCGCCTCGTTGTACGGCTCGCTCAAGAGTCCCAGGTAGATACGGAAATCGAGCGTCTTGACCAGCCCGCCCTGCATCTCCGGCTGGCCGGTGTACTCGCTTACCTGCTTCAGGCGTTGGCTCGAGGCTTCGCCGAGGATGTCCGCGATGCGCGCGTGCGTTCCTCCGGTCGAGTAGATCACCAGGTGCTCCAGCGTGGCGAGCGCCGGGACGAGCGTTTCCAGCTCGCTCTTGTCGGAGACGCTCACGAGGACGCGCCTGATGCGGATACGATCGTCGATGCGTGCAACTCGGTTCACGGGGGCTCCTTACGAGGCGAGGTCGTCGAGCGACGAGCGGCCACGCGCGGACTGCACCGTGTTGTAGAGCAGCATCGTGACCGTCAGCGGCCCCACGCCGCCGGGGACGGGGGTGATGAGCGACGTCTTCTGCGAGACAGCCTCGAAGTCGACGTCGCCCACGAGCCGGTATCCGCGCTTGCGCGAGGCGTCGTCGACGCGGTTGATGCCCACGTCCACGACGACCACGCCGTCGCGTACCATATCCGCGGTGATGAAGGCCGGCTGTCCCATCGCAGCGACGAGGATGTCCGCGCTCGCCGTCACCTGCGCGAGCTCGCGCGTGCGACTGTGACAGACGGTCACCGTCGCGTTGCCGGTGCGGTTCTTCTGCATGAGCAGCGACGCGAGCGGCTTGCCCACGAGGAGGCTCCGACCCACGATCACAACGTTCGCGCCGGAGGTGTCTACGCCGGCTGTGGCGAGCATCTTTACGATGCCGAAGGGCGTGCACGGCACGAAGCCCGGCTCGCCGCGCATCAGACGGCCAAGGTTGACCGGGTGGAAGCCGTCCACGTCTTTGCTCGGGTCGATCGCGGCGACGACGCGCGTCTCGTCGAGGTGCGGCGGCAGCGGCTGCTGAACGAGGATCCCGTGGATGTCGGCGCGGCGATTGAGCTCGTCGAGGACGGCGAGAAGCTCCTCCTCGCTCGTCTGTGCCGACAGTCGCACGTCTTCGGCGAGAATCCCGGCCGCGGAGCACGCCTTCTGCTTGCTGCGAATATACGAGAGGCTCGCCGGATGCTCGCCCACGAGCACCGTGGCGAGGCCCGGCTGCGTTCCCGCTCGCGTCGCCGCCTCGGCCGCCGTCGCGATATCAGCACGCAACGATTGTGAGATCGCCTTCCCGTCAAGAAGCTGTCCAGCCATCGCCATGGTGTACCACGAACGACCGGCATTGTCACCATACGGATCGCCGGGGAGATGGATCGTCGGGGAGATTGATGCCGGGGCGTGCTGCGTGCTACCTTCTACTTGACTATGAGACAACCACGATTGAGGCGAGTCGTACTCGCATTGCTCCTGGTGACCGCAGTTGGACTGACGGCGCAGGAAACACCGGACGAGGGCGACGGCGAAGAGGAGATCTTCGTGCCTTCGTACTCGCTGGGCGACCAGACGCTCGCCATCAACCTTGGCACGTTCATCCCGCTCTTTTTCGCGGGTGGTCCCGACGGCGTGGCACCCGCCAACCTCACACTCGGCGGAGCCGGTTCCCTCGAGTGGGGCAGCTACATCACCAACGAGTTCAAGCTCGGCGTCGAGGTGGGCGGGAGTTTCTCGTTCACGCCGAATCGCCGGGCGCTCTTCCTCGTTCCGATCGCCGCGAAGGCGAGCTACATCTTCAGCGCCTACCCGTTCGAGTTTCCCGTGTCGATGGGGTTGGGGATGAGCTTCGCGCGTCTCGACGATCTGCTCAAGATCGACCCGTTCGTGAAGGGCGGCGGCTCGTTCTTCTGGAACTACAGCACGCAGTGGGCGTTCGGGGCGAATCTTTCCTACTGGTTCGTACCACAGATCTACACGGACAGGGAGACGGACGTGCCGACGGCCGGCTCGCAGGAGACCCGATTGGGCAACTTCCTCGAGCTCACGCTCTCGGCGCTCTACCACTTCTAGGGGCAACCATGCGTATTCAGACATTACTGCGCGTCGCGGCTGCGGCGTTCGCCCTCATCCTCGTGCTCGTCGCCTGCTCGCAGAATCCGGTTGGCATCTTTGCGAGCATCGAGCGCGAGCGCGAGATCCTCGACGACGAGCGCGGTCTCGACAACGACGTCAACGTCGCCGCGATGACGAGAGTCGACCCACCCACGGTCGATCCAGAAGACGAAAACTACTACCCCCCGCAGTACTTCTTGGCCGCCGGCACGCTGTACGCCCGCGACGCGAAGGATCCCGACTACGAGGCCGGGGACCTCGCGCAGTGGAGCGCGGTCGATCCACCGGATACCAACTACACGACGAACGCGGTCGTGACGGCGAACCTCGGATCCGAAGAGCTCGTATACGCCGTTTTTACCAGCCTCGACGGCAACGACTCCGGCGTATACGAGATCGACCCGGCGGAGGCAACGCTCTCCGAGACCGCCTTGCTTGAAACGGGCGACGTCGGGACCGACGGCGAGGACACGGTGGCGAGTATCATCGACCTGTTCGTCGTCAACGACGGCAGCGAACGGCTCGTCGTGTCGGTCCGCGAGTCGAGCGCGATCGACGACTACACGCTCTACGTCACGAGCGACGGATCGACGTTCACCGAGCTCGCCACGGCAGAGGCGACCGCGCCCTGGCGCGACGCGGCGAGCGACGGCACCAACGTCGCGTTCATGTCGGTGTCGGGCGTGCTCGTCGATACCAACGGGCTCGGGTCCGACGACCTGGTCGCCAAGGCTGCGCCGGGGCTCACCTCCGGCGACCGCCTCACGGGGCTCGCCTACGACGATTCGGCCGGAGGGAGCGGTCTCCTCTGGCTCGCCGACGACGCCGGTCACATCTACACGAGTCCGCTCGACGCCGGCACCGGCTGGCAGAAGAGCGCGTCGCACACGGTGAGCTCGAGCAACGACACGGCGATTCCCTTCATCGACTTCGCGCTCGTGCCGGTGGACGGCACCACGACCAACCTCATCGTCGGGACGCGCGGCTACGGCTACCGCGTGATCGGAGACACCTCGACGATTACCTACGAAACGGCTCCGGCTTCGCCGGAAGCCGTCGTCGGGGGATCGAACTACGAGGGAAGCGGGCTCGCCGCCGCTGTGGTGCAGACGCTCTTCGTCGACCCGACGCCGCAGACCGGCTATCCGGTACCCACCGCCGAAGGGAACCCCTACGAGGATTTCGACGGCTACCTCTTCTTCGCGGGGACGCCGAGCCGTGGGTTGTGGAGGGCACTCTCGTACCCGAGCGACCACGGCGCGGTGCAGTGGGTGCGCGAGTAGCGACGCCGCGGCAGCGGATCGGCCTTTCGGCTACTCCGTCTGGCTCGGTAGAATCGACTCGATGATCGCGGCGATCTCCGCGTCGTCGCCGTATCGTGCAGCGACTTCCTCCGGGGTGAGCCCCACGAGCTCGTGGCTCATGTAGTGAACCCACTTATCCTCTTCGGGCTTGCTGACGACGTGACGACGGCACCAGTAGTCGGGCTGGATGGGGAGCTTCTCGCCGGCGAAGGTGCGGATCTTGTAGTCGTGTACGGCGACCTTGATGTCCTCGCGCGGGATCCCCTTTTCGAGCAGGATCTCGACGAGGTGGTTGATCGTGTGACCCGAATCGAAGATGTCGTCGATGAGCAGGACGCGATCGCCGCTGCGCAGGTACTCCGGGCTGTAGGTCCACCCATCGACCATCACCCGCTCGCTGCGCCGTATATCGGTGTACGAACGCGCGACGACCGCCGCGTAGAAGACCGGGCGCTCGTCGCGTCGGACGAGCTTGAAGTACTCGCTGATGACGTTGCCCAGGTAGGCGCCACCCCTGAGGCTGACGTAGATGACGTCCGGGACGAATCCGTCGGTATGAATGCGTCGTGCGAGCTTGAGCGCGTTGTTGCGGACCAACTCGGCGTCGAGGAATTCCTTGCCCATTACCGTACCACCGTCAACTGAGTTTCTTCGCCGTCACGGAGAACCGTGATCTCCCATTCGCGCGTCTCTTCGTCCGCGATCGCCGCGTAGAAGTCGAGCGCCGAGTCGACCGGCTCGCCGTTGACGCTCCGGACCACGTCGTACACGATCACGCCGCCAATGTCTGCCGGCGAGCCCTGGTCGATCCCGGAGACCACCACGCCGTCGCGGCGCGACAGGCCGAGATCTTCGGCGATGTCGTCGGTGAGCGGGTAGACGCTCATGCCGGGCCAGAGCTGGCGATTCTGCTGCCTGATCGTCGCATCCGAAGCGCGCTCTTCTATGCGGACCTGCACCTCGATCTCTTCGCCGAGGCGGTAGAGCGTGAAGGCCGGACGCGAGCCCACCTCGAGCTCTCCGACGCGGAGGACGAGCTCGTCCGAGTCGGTTACCCGATCCCCGTCGATCGCGACGAGAACGTCGCCGGGCAGGATGTCGTGTTCGTCGGCCGGGGAACCACCGAACACCGAATTGACGAGCGCGCCCCTGCGGTCGGGCAGTTCGAGCGCACGCTCCTGTACGGGGTCCACCGACTGGATGGAAACGCCGAGCCAGCCGTAGTCGACGTCCTCTCCGCCGAGCAGCGTCTCAACGGTTCGGATCGCGTTGTTGATGGGGATCGCGAAGCCGAGGCCGGCGCTGGCACCGGTCTCGCTGGTGATCCACGTATTGATCCCGACGACCTCGCCATCGAGATTGACGAGCGCTCCACCGGAGTTTCCGCGGTTGATAGCGGCGTCGGTCTGGATGAAGTCGCTGATATTTCCGATCATCGCTCCCGAGCGTCCGAGCGCGCTGACGATACCGGCGGTCACCGTGTTCTGGTAGCCGAACGGGCTTCCGATCGCCACAACCCAGTCTCCCACGCGCAACGAATCCGAGTCGCCGAGGCGCGCCACCGGAAGGTCGCGACCGGTCGTGAACGAGACCATCGCGAGATCCTTCCGTGGGTCTCTGCCCTCGAGTCGTGCGTCGAACTGGTCTCCGTCGTCGAGCACGGCGGTGATGTCGTCGGCCTCACCAACCACGTGGTCGTTGGTGAGAACGTAATAGCGACGTCCGTCACGACTGATGATGACCCCGGAACCGAGTCCCTCGGACTCGAAGTCGCGCTGTTCGGGTTCCTGCTCGTCGGGGATCCCGAAGCGATCGAACGGCAGGATGCCGCCCGCCCTCACGCGCGCGCTCACATCCAGGCGAACGACGCTCGACCGCGTGGACTCGGCGATCGAGCGGAACGAGCTCTGCAGGCTCTTCAGCCCCTCGGTGGTCGGCGCAGGAGGCGCAGAGCTCTCCCCGCGGACGATACCCGGCTCCCCCGTCGAACACGCGCCGAGAAACAACGTCGTCACGAGGACGATCGCAACGGTCGACACTGCAATACTGACAAACGTCCACGGCGAGGGACGCGCGTTGCGGCTGTGTATCATGAGACCTCCACCGTCTCTTCGAGGTACGTGAGCACCTGCACGCCGTCGTCGACGATCGCGATCGTGTGCTCGTAGTGCGCGGAGACCGATCTGTCCAGAGTCACGACCGTCCAGTCGTCGTCGAGGACGTCCACCTCGTCGCCGCCCAGGTTGATCATCGGCTCTATCGCGAGCACCATGCCGGGTTTCAGGCGGGGGTTCGGACCGCGAGACACGTAGTTGGGTACCTGCGGCTCCTCGTGGACCGCGAAGCCGACTCCGTGACCGCAGTACGGTCGCACGATGCCGTACCCGTACTGCGCGACGTGCTCAAAGACCGCCGCCGAGATATCGTGCACGCGCCCTCCGGGTCGAGCCGCCGCGATTCCCTTCCAGAGCGCCTCGTCGGTGACGCGGAGCAGTTGGTCGATCTCCGGGCTCACCGTTCCCACGCGAAAGGTCGCCGCCGAATCGCTGATGAATCCCTCGAGGTCGACGCCGATATCGAGACTCACTACGTCGCCGTCTTTCAGCCGTCGCTTCGTGGGAATTCCGTGGATAACCGCCTCGTTGACCGACACGCAGACCGACGAAGGGAAACCCATGTACCCGAGGAACGCCGGCCGTGCACCGGCGGCTTCGAGCAGCGAACGACACTTCGTGTCGAGCTCGATGAGCGGTAGTCCCGGCTCGACCATCGTTCCGAGCTCGCGGAGCGTGTGGGCGAGGATCAGTCCGGACTCACGTATGCGTTCGATCTGCCTGGGGTTCTTCAGCTTCATGGTGACTCGCTTGCTGCAAAGTACTATCTGGCCGGTGCCTTTTCAAGCTGGGCGCCGAGCAGCAGGACCTCCGGATGATCGGGGTCGATCGCGATGGCCTCTGCGACGATTCTACGCGCCTCGGCCTGGTCACGCGCAGCTCGCGCGGCGAGGAGGAACACGGCGATGCGCCGGTGGCGATTCGAATGCCGCGCGAGCAGCAGCGCGTCTTGAAGTCGTGCCCGCGCGCCGGACCGGTCTCCGGCGCGCGTGAGCGCGACGGCGGCGTTCAGGGCGGGTTGCCAGGCGGGCGACCGAACGAACGCCGCCTCGAACCGCGAGGCCGCCTCGTCCCACGCCTCCGCCGCGGCAGCCAGGATGCCGTCGTAGGCGAGCCACCAGCTCGCCTCCTCACCTCCGGCGCGGGCGCGCTCGAGCACGAGTCGCAGGTCGTCGCGCGCGTCGCGAGACGCGAAATACCACGCGGCGTACCGGTAGCCTTCCTGAGACCGATGCGCGGAAAGCAGCGTCCACAGCTCGGCGGCGTACCCCCGACGGTCGGGTCGTGCCTCGAGCCGGAGCCGGAGTAGTCGTGCCTGCCCCTCGTACTCGGTGCCGTCCCAGCCTGCAAGCGCGTCCGCGCCGCTGCCCGCCCCGGTAACCGCCTGCGCGCGCGCGGCTTCCCAGGCGTCGGGGTAGAGCCCCGCTGCCCGTTCGATCAGGAGCGCCCGACGCTCCGGGTCGTCCTCGAGCGAGGCGAGACCGAGCAGCGCGTGCAGGGGGGGCCGAGCGAGCAGCAGCAATCGCTCGTAGATAGCCCGCGCCGCGTCCTCCTTGCCGAGGTAGACGTTCGCGTCGGCTAGCTGCAACTGCGCCTCGCGAGACGACTCGGGCAGTCTCGCGAGCACCGCGATCGCCTCCTCGTAGCGCGCGCGGTCGAGGAGGACCTCGGCCGAAAAGCGGGGCCACCGCTGTACGAGCCCCGCCGTCGTGAGGATCTCTGCCGCGCGATCGGGCGAGCGGTCGCGCAGGTGCAGCAGCGCCGCGTCGAGGGCGTATCGCTGGTCGCCGCTCATTCGCCACGCCCGTTCGAAATCCGCCGCCGGGCTCGTCCGTCCGAGACCGGCGAGGAGGAGCTCGTCGGTCGGCTCACCGTCGAGCCCGGCCTCCGGGTTATTGAGAAGCGTCCAGGCGTAGAGCGTACCCGCGTCGCTTCCGAGCCCTTCGCGCGCGAGCTCCAGCGCCGCGTCGGCCCTGCCCGCGCGGACGGAGGCGAAGACGGCGATCGAGCGAATGGTCGCGTTCGCCGGAAACTCCCGCAGGAGCCGGCTCGCCGCCTCGTCGAGCGGACCCGCGAGCCCGTCGCTCTCGTAGAGCGCGTATCCCCGTTTGAGCACGCGCAGCCCCTCTGCGGAGGTGCGAACGCGATCGGCGAGCCAGGGAATCATCGCGGCGGCTTCGGCAATCGACCGGTCATCGAGGAGGATGTCGAGTTCTTCGAGTCCGAAGGTCAGGTCCCGCGCGTGCCGTCGCCTGGTCACGCCGGTAGCCACGAGCACGATCATCGCGGCGAACGCGACGACCGCGACGGCGAGCAGCACGAACTGGCGTCGCCGGCGGCGGCGTTCGGTTTCAGGCATCGCGGCGCGCGTCGCGGCGAACGGCGTCGAGAACGCCGTTGACGAAGCGATACGACTCGGCAGAGCCGAACTCCCGCGCAAGATCGATCGCCTCGTCGATCGTCACCGACGTCGGGATGTCGGGCTGGAAGAGAAGCGAATACGCGCTCAGTCGGAGAATGGCGAGGTCCACGCGCGCGAGGCGTTCGAGCTTCCAGTGCTCGAGGTGCTCCTGCAGCGCCGCGTCGACTTCCTCGACGTGTTCGATGGTTCCCGCAAGGAGAATCCGTGCGAACGCAAGCGTGTCCTCCCGGTCGCCCTGTCGGTCCACCCAGGAGAACTCGAGGAGCTCCTCGGGCGGCGTACAGGAGATGTCCCAGCTGAACAACGCCTGCATCGCGTAGATTCTCGCCTTGCGCCGCGACGCCATCCTCAGGCTACCAGGGCAGGTTCTGGTCGTAGACCGTGACTTCGGCCTCGTCGCGAAGGTCGGCGACCACACCCTCGACCGCACGAGCGAGCGCCTGCTGTTCCTTCTGCGCCGCGAGCTGCGACCGGATCTGCTGACGAACCGTGATGTTTTGTCCGGGAAGGATCGGGTCGTCGAGGCCGAGGATCCGGGCAGAACGCTTGTCGGTGACGAACACGATGTGCAGCGCGACGTTCGACTCGTAGACGCCGCCCACCTCTCCTTCGTCGAGGCCGAACATGGTCTGAATGAAGGCGCGCCCGAGCAGCTGCTGGCTCCGCGCGTCGTTTCGCATGAGGTAGCCGAAGTTGTCCACGCTGATCGACGCGTCGTCGAGGGCACGGCGCTCGAGCTCCTCGAAGGTGAGGCTGCCGTTTCGGATCTGTTGCCGGTATCGCTCGAGGAGCTCGCGGGCCCGGGTTCGCTCCTCGTCGCTCTTGCCGCGCAGGTCGGCGTACACGTGACGGAAGCTCACCATCGCGGGATTCGTGAACGACGTTTCCTGCTCGTCGTAGAAGTCGCGGACTTCGGCCTCGGTCACCCCGCCGAGCGATTGAAAGACATCGGCCTTCTGCTCGCGCACGTACTTGAGCTTGATCAGCTCGTCGGTGACGTCGGAGACGAACTGACTCCAGCTCTCGCCGGTCTGCTGCTCCACCTGCCGGCGGAACTGCTCCTCGGTCAGCATTTCGCCGAGCGCCTGGCTCCACTGTTGTCGCTGAACCGAGAGATAGTTCTGGATCTCTTCCTGGGTGACCCGAACCGACGCGCGCCCGGCCGCCTGAAGCAACAGCTCGTCGTTGATCAGCGCGTCGAGAATCTGCTGCTTTTCGCCCGCCTCGAGCTCCCGCCCGAGTTGCTGCTCAAAGACCGCCAGCTGGCCCTCGATCTCGCGCAGCCCGATATTCACCGTCTCGGTGAGGCGGACGATGGCTACCGGTTGATCGAGTACCTGGGCCGACGCGGTGGCCGCCACAAGGAAGAGCAAGAGCGGTGCTGCCAGTTTTCTCGTCATGATTCTCCTCATCTCGGTAATGATACCACGTCGCCGAAGGCCGGACAGCCGCCCGGATCGTATTCCTCAGGCCGGATACGCGGACGCGAGTCGTTCGCGCAGCTTCTTGGTTCCGGCGAGCTTCCCGTCGAGCTCGAGACCGCGCTGCAGATAGCTCGCCGCCGTGACCGGATCTCCGGCGTCGGCGTAGAGCTCGGCACCCTTCTTCAGGAAGAAGGCGAGCTCCTTGTGGCTGAGGTCGAGCACGAGGACCTCGTCGATGCAGGAAATCACGTCTCGCGGCTCCATCGTAGCGGCCATTCGGAAGCAGACGAGCGTCCGGAGCTTCTCGACGACATCGACGAAGAAGTGCTTGAAGTACGGCAGCTCGAGCTCGAAGTTGATGACCGATGTGAGCAGGCGAAACGCCGGCACGTAGTGTTTTCGTCGTTCGTACTCCTCGGCGAGGAGATACGCGCAGTCCATGTAGTCCTCGCGGTCGAGGTGCTCGCAGAGAGCGAAATCGCCCCGCGCGCGCAGGCGATCGTAGAGGTCGATCGCCTCGTCCTCGTTCTGGTGCAGCAGATCGAAAAAGACGAGCTTCGACTGGAACTCGTCGTCGTCCGGACGGCTCTTGAGGAACTCGCGGTAGTCGAACCGCACCTCGGGGCGCAGGATCATCATCCTGCGGTCGTACTCTTCTCGCCGCTCGGGATCGATCAGGGTCTCGTACGCGCGCAGGAGGCTCTGCATCGCTTCGACGGTGTCCCCGAGGTCCCGGGTAACGTCCGGATGCAGCTCCTTGGCTCGCTTGCGGAAGGCCCGCTTGATCCGTTCGGGCGACGAGTCGACGTCTATGTCGAGGATGTCGTAGTAGCTCTTCAACTGATCTTCAACCGCTTTCCGATCTCCGTCGCCTCCGGCGCAGAACTGAGCACGTCGGAGAGCTTCAGGAACATCCCTTCGGCCTCCATCTGCCGCATCAACCGCTGCAGCCCCTTCTCGGCGCCGATCGCCTTCTTCGTGACGAAGGCGAACGACCGCTTGCCGACCACGGTACCGGACGACCGGAGAAACTCTGAGACGCGTGGCGGGATCTTCCCGCCGAAGAGCGAGACGACCTCCGTGCCGACGGCGATGTACTCGTAGATCGTGAGCTTGGTGTTTACGTCGCGGCTCGCGTCGATCAGTTCGACCCGGTGTCCCTGCGACTCGATGCCCGATGCGAGCGCCTTGGAGATCTCGAGAAGCTTCTCGCGCTTCGCCTGTGGAACGAATACTACCGCTACTCTCATGGATCTCCCTCGTCCGTCGCTTTCGAGCCGGCGCGCCGCGGCGCGCCGGGGGCTCTATTCGCCGCCGCCGGGCTCTTCGGCCGACGGCTCGGACGATGGCTCCTCGATCGTCGCGTCGGATTCCGTCGCGCCGCCCGCGCCAAGGCTCTCATCACCGTCGTCGATCTCGATTTCCTCGTCGTCGACTTTCCACCACTCGAGCACGTCGCCTTGCTCCGCCTCGAGCGAGCGGGCGGCCGCCTCGACGTTCGACTGCTCGGGCGACCGGTTGATCCACGCGTACCCGAACAGGCTGAGGAGGAAGATCGTCGCTATCACCGACGTAGCGCGCGTGAGGATGTTGCCGGATCGGTTTCCGACCGGCGCCGCGCCGCCCCCTCCAAAGATACCGCCAAGGCCCTCACCGCCCTCGTCCTGCATGAGGACGATAACGACGAGGAGCACGGCGCTGATAATGAACAGCACCAGCAGAAAACCACTCAGAATTGCCATATTGCTCCTTCAACCAGACGACTATTCGTTATACGTGGCGATGGGCGCAAACGAGTCGAGCTCGAGCGACGCTCCGCCCACGAGCGCACCGTCGATGTTCTCCATCGCCATGAGCTCGTTCACGTTGCCGGGCTTGACCGAGCCGCCGTACTGGATGATCAGCTCGTCGGCGGCGTCCTGCGAATACGCGTCTGCAATCTGCTTGCGAATGAAACAGTGGACCGCGTCGGCATCCTCCGGCGTCGCCGTCTTGCCGGTTCCGATTGCCCACACCGGCTCGTAGGCGATCGTGACGCGACGCAGGTCCGATTCGCTCACGTCCTCGAGTCCGCCTCGCAGCTGCGTTCCCACGACGTCTTCGACGCGGCCGGCTTCGCGCTCCTCGTTCGTCTCGCCGACGCAGAGGATCACCTCCATGCCATGATCGAGCGCAAGGCGCACCTTCCGGTTGACGAGCTCGTCGGTCTCGCCGTAGGTGTGGCGTCGCTCCGAGTGCCCGAGGATCACGATCTTTACCCCGACGTCGCGGAGCATGATCACCGAGATCTCGCCGGTGTGAGCGCCTTTCTCCTCGGCGGCCATGTTCTGGGCTCCGAGGAGGATCTTCGAGCCCTGCACGACCGCGTTCACCGCGGCGAGCGCTGTGAACGGCGGCGCGACCATAAGCTTATTCGAGCTGGAAGAGAGTTTGAGCACGAGATCCCGGGCGAAGTCGGTTGCCTCGCTCACGGTCTTGTGCATCTTCCAGTTACCGGCAAGAAACGGTTGTCGCATGGGACTACTCCTGGAGTGCTGCGATTCCCGGGAGCGTCTTGCCCTCCAGGAACTCGAGTGACGCGCCGCCGCCGGTGGAGACGTGGTCGATGCTGTCGGCGAGTCCGAAGATATTGACCGCCGCGACGGAGTCGCCCCCGCCGACGACCGTCGTGCCGGCGCACGCGGCGACGGACTTCCCGATCGCGAGCGTGCCCTGCGCGAATGCCTTGAACTCGAATACGCCCATCGGTCCGTTCCACACGAGCGACTTCGCGCCTTCGATCGCCTTGGTACACCGCTCGATCGTCTTCGGGCCCACGTCCATCGCGACCTTACCGGCCGGCACGTCGACGCTGTCGATCTGCTCGGGAGTCGCGTTTTCGTCGAACTCGTCTGCCACCACGTGGTCGACCGGCAGGATCACCTCCATCCCGGCCTTCTCAGCCTGGGCGAGGAGGTCGGTCGCGGTCTGGAGATACTCCTCTTCGAAGAGGCTGTCGCCGATCTCATGGCCCTGCGCTTTCAGGAAGGTATACGACATGCCTCCACCGATGATGAGCGTGGTACACTTCGGTAGCAGCGTCTCGAGAACGCCGATCTTCGTGGACACCTTCGCGCCGCCGATAATCGCGACGAAGGGTTGGTCGGGATTATCGAGGAGCGGCTGGAAGAACGCCACTTCCTTTTCGATCAGGAAGCCGGCAACCGCCGGCAGGTGGTGCGCCACGCCCTCGGTCGACGCGTGCGCCCGGTGCGCGCTTCCGAACGCGTCGTTGACGTAGACGTCGCCGAGCTTGGCGAGCTCGGCGGCGAAATCGGCGTCGTTGTCGGTCTCTTCGCCGTGGAAGCGCACGTTCTCGACCATGAGGATCTGACCGCTCTCGAGCTTCTTCGAGCGCTCGACGACGTCCGCTCCAACGCACTCGTCGGCGAACTCGACGGGACGCCCGATCATATCTGAGAGCTTATCCGCGACCGGCCTGAGGCTCATGTCGGGATTCGGCTTTCCCTTGGGGCGCCCGAGATGACTCATCAGCACGAGAGAACCGCCCTCGTCGACGATGTGCTTCAGCGTGGGAAGGCTCGCCTCTATACGCGTGGCGTCAGAAACCCTGCCATTCTTCAGCGGCACGTTGTAGTCCACGCGAACGAGCACACGCTTCCCGCTGAGATCAACGTCTCGAACCGTCTTCAGTGCCATGGTATTCCCCTCTTCGTGATGATGATGAACGCTTCTTCATAGTACAAAACGAGCTATTACGATGTCAACGAACTCACCTGAGTCGGCGGACGCGTTCGTAGAGCACCGGGAAGAGATCGTCCGACCGGGCTCGGGGTTCGTCGTCGGATTCCTCCTTATGCAGCAAGACGAGGTCGCCGGTGGTGACCTCGTCGACGACGCCGGTGGTCTCGAGCGCGCCCTCTGCGACGAGGTCGTCGACGGAGGTAATCGTGACCGTCCCGAGGACCGCCTCCGGCGGATAGGCGTAGCGCGCCTCGCTCGGCGCGACCGTCGCGTCGCGCGGGCGCACGACGTCAAACATCGCATCGTCGGCCACACCGTCGCGCGCGCCGAGGTCCACCACGACCCGCGCTCCCTCTCGCCGCACGATTCGCCCGACGGTCTGCAGCGAGGCCGCGACGTCGTCGCCGAAGGCATCCGCGGCTGCCGCCGCGTGGTCCGGGCCGGTGCGAACCCTGGTGCGCTCGACCGCCGTTTCACCGGTGCGTGCGACGTTCACCCGGGTGGTGATGACGGTCATACGGTCGGTAACCGCTGCCCGTGTGGCGAGATAGAAGTCCACGTCCGCGGCGCGGGCGCCTGCGAACGCGCGGGCGTATCCGTCGACGACGGCGGCGTCGACGACGTCGATACGCTCGCGTCCGGCGAGCGTTCGCTCGAGAAACTCGAGGAGCGCGGGCTCGCTCTGTGGGTAGCGGTCGTTCGCGTTGCCGGTCAGGTAGAGGCCGAGCGAGGTGCGCGTGCGCGCGAGGGTGAACTGGTCGATGTTCCAGCCCCGTGCGACGCTGGACGCGAGCGCGTTGTGATAGACCTCGATCGTGCGGTCGAGCTCGGGCGAGTCGAGGCCGTTCTCCCGCAGCACTTCGAGCTCGCGCAGGTAGCTCGCGTTGAAGCCCATCCGTCGGAAGAGCTCGGCGTACGTCCGGCGGAGCTCGAGGTCCAGCGGCGTGAGTTGGAGCGCCCGTCGGTACGCCCGCATCGCGCGGCTGAAGCGGAACTCGCGCGCGAGCGCGGCGGCGTCCGACGCTCGTTCTGCCGCGAGCTCGGTGCGAACCGGATGCTCGAGCTCGAGCTCGCTCGTCGCGAGCCACTCGGCCCAGATGCGAAGCATCTCGTTCTCCGGCTCGATGCGCAGCGCGGTTCGAACGCTCTCCAGCGAGGTCTCCAGCTCTCCGAGCCTGCGCGCGGATACGGCGCGAACGTACCACGCAAAGACGTCGCTTCGGTTGAAGTCGATGAGTTGCTCTGCGATCGTCTTCGCTTCCAGATAGCTGTGATCGGCCAGCGCGACTTCGGCACGGATCGCGGTGGCTGCCCGATTCTGCGGGTCGATCGCCTGCGCGGTGCGCGCTGCGCGGCCGGCCGCGTCCACCTCACCCGCGCGAAGGAAGTACTCGGCGGCGAGCACGTGCACCTCCGGCCGGTCGCGGTGGACGCTCCGGGCTATCTCGAGGTAGTCGCGCGCGATCTCTTCCTCGCCCATGTGCTCGTAGACCAGAACCAGCGACAGCAGCGCCTTGCGCTGGTCCGGGTTGAGCCGGAGCGCGCGCTCGAGCCGAGCAGCCGCTTCGGCGCCGCGGCCGCGGGCGAGCGAGAGCTCGGCGAGACCGATGACCGCTTCCACGTTGTTTGGTTGATCGTCGAGCACGCGCGCGAACGCGTCTTCCGCGGCGGCGAGGTCGCCCCTGCCGATTGCGATCCGGCCGGCGAGGTTGATGACGTCCGGGTTCCTTCGGGCGAGCTCGAGAGCGCGTTCGATGAACGTCTGCGCCTGGTCGTACTCGCCGAGCCAGTAGTACGCTTCGGCGAGCCCGACGATCGCGTCGAGGTAGTTGGGGTTGACGTCGAGCGCTTCGCGGTAACGTTCGACGGCCTGGAAGTAGCGTCCGCGTTCGAGCGCACCGGTGGCTTCGTCTGCGAGCCGGGGTGCGTCGGGCTGCTGGGCGGGCAGGCTCAGCGACGCGGCCGCGAAGAGCGCCGCGACGGCGAGCCTACGAAGGCGACTTCTCATCCTTCGCCGCGACGATCTTGACCGTCTTGATCTTGTGACCGTCCATGTCCTGGATGACGAAATCCATGTCGCGATAGCTGACCTTCTCGTACTTCACCGGAATCTTCCCGAACAGGTCGAAGACGAAGCCGCCGAGCGTGTCGAAGTCCTCGTCGGGCAGGGTCATCCCCAGCTCTTCGTTGAGGTCCTCTATGTCGACGCGCGCATCGCACAGGTAGACCTTCTCGCCGATCTCGAGGATGTCCTCTCGCTCGTTGTCGAACTCGTCCTGGATATCGCCCACGATCTCCTCGATGATGTCCTCGAGGCAGACGATGCCCGAGACACCACCGTACTCGTCGACGGCGACCGCGATGTGGACCCGTCGCCGGCGCATCTCGCGCAGCAGCGAGTCGAGCCGCTTGCTGTCGGGTACGAAGAACGGCTTGCGGATGACCTTCTCTACGGAGAACTCTTCGCCGGAAAGGTAGTACTGCAGCAGATCCTTGGCGTAGAGCATGCCCACCACGTTGTCGATCGTGTCTCGGTAGGCGGGAAGTCGCGAGTGCCCGCTCTCAGCCACCTTCTCGAGGACCTCGCGCGCCTCCATCTCCACGCCGACGAACGCGACGTCGATCCGCGGCACCATGACCTCCTTGACGGTCGTCTCGCTGAGCGCGACGATCCCGCGGATCATATCCCGTTTCTCAATGTTCAGCTCGTGATACTCGGCACCTTCGTCAGTCCCGTTTCTGCGAAACAGGCGTCTGAAGAATCCTTCGTGCTTCACGAGTCCAACTCCTTGCCGAGCGAGGCCACCAGGCGTTCCTGGAGACCAAGCATGGGGTGTTCGGCGGCCTCCGGCGACGACAGGTCCATTCCGTCGTGGCTGTACCCGGCCAGATGCAGCAGTGCGTGCACGTAAACTCGTAGAAACTCCTCCCTTGCCGAAACGCCGTAGTCGCGCGCGTTGGCCGCTACGGTCGGAAGCGATATGACGATGTCTCCGGCGATGGGTATCGCGCCATCGGCACCTACCTCGCCCGGGACCTCCTCGTGCTGCGAGAAGGTCAGGACGTCGGTGGGTCCGGAGACCTTGCGGTAGCTTTGATTCAGGTCTGCGATTCTGGGCTCGTCGCAGAGCAGGACGCTGACGTCCCACGCGGTCCGCCCGATGCGCCCGTACACCTGTGAAGCAACGCCGCGGAGATCGGGCAGCCAATCGGGAGGTTCGACGTTGTCGCTGGAGAGCTCGACGTTCTTCATGGCTAGGCGTGGGTGTCGTCGTCCTCCGCCTCGTACGCGTTGATGATCTTCTGGACGAGAGGGTTTCGAACGACGTCGCGGGTGCTGAAGTAGGTGAAGCGAATCTCCGGGATTGGGGCGAGCACGTCGGCGGCGTGGAGCAGCCCCGAGTGCTGTTTGCGCGGCAGATCGATCTGCGTCACGTCACCCGTGATGACAGCCTGCGACCCTTCGCCGATCCGGGTCAGAAACATCTTCATCTGTTCGCGCGTGGTGTTCTGGGCCTCGTCGAGGATGACGTAGCAGTCGTTCAGGCTTCGTCCGCGCATGTAGGCGAGCGGCGCAATCTCGATGATCCGCTGCTCCTCCATGCGCTGGATCGTCTCGTACGGGATCAGCGACTCCATGGCGTCGTAGAGGGGGCGCAGATACGGGCTGATCTTCTGCGCGAGGTCGCCGGGCAGAAACCCGAGGCTCTCGCCGGCTTCGACGACCGGCCGTGTGAGAACGAGCTTACGCTTGCGCCGCGAGAGCACGTCGCTGAGCGCGTGAGCCACGGCGAGGTAGGTCTTTCCGGTTCCCGCCGGGCCTATCCCGAACACGATCTCCTCGTCGTCGAGGCTCTGCAGGTAGTACCCCTGCGTCAGGGTGCGCGGGAACACAGCTCGATCGCGCCCCGGAATGGTCACGCTGGTGTCCTTCAGGAGGTCGGGTTTCGAGGTGTCTTCGTCGGTTACCGATGCGTGCACTGCTTTGATCAGGTCTCTGTTGGGGCTCTGGCCCAGCTTCACGTGCGCCTTGATTTCGTCCACGATGCGAACGAGCGTCTGGCGGGCTTCCTCGTCATTCGTGTCCAAGTAGAGCTCGTTGCCCCTGGTGAGAACGCGTGTGCCCAGGAGCTCTTCGAGCAGCCGCAAGTTCTGGTCGTTCACCCCGCAGACTTCGCTCAGGAGCGCCGGACTCTCGAGCACGACCGCAGATTTGCTCAAGAATACTCCTCAGCTGGAGTATAGAAGCCGCTCGCACGCGAGGTCAAGAGCCGTCCCCGAACGTGATCTCACCCTCCTCGGCCTGCACCGATGTCCGCAGCTCGCGAATCGGACGCCACTGAAGCGTCACGTCGAGTCTGCCGCGCCATTGGTACCATTGTCGGGAAAGACGCGGATCGTTCGGGTCGGACGTACGGATCGCATCCAGTTCCTCCGGGTTATGCGGGTCGACTCCTTCGGGCAGCGTGAACCCGCGTTCGATCCAGTACTCGACCGTCTCGAGCGCCGGGGCCCCGCTGTAGCCGACCGTGAGATCCCAGTCGCCGAGGTCGTGCACTGCGTTGAGCTGGATCGACTGGAGGTTGAACGCCGACGCGACTCGGTCGTCACGGTCGAACACGTTGAAGCTTCGCGCGAGGTCGAGGAGGAAGCTGCGTCGCTCGCGCCCCACGCGTTCGGCGAGCTCTCCAACGTAGACGTAGCCCTGCGAGTTGGAGGACCGGGTTTGTAGCGACAGCCGCATGAACCGGTGGACGAGCACGTCCGCCGAAAACGCCAATCCGAGCGAGCTCTCCGTGAAGCGCTGCAGGTTCGACTGAACGGAGAGCTCGCTGCCCACGTCGAGCACGACCCGGTTCCTCCACAGCGGATCGAGATCCGTGGCGAGCGACAAGCCGAGCGAGGCGCTCTGGGGCCGAAGACGCTCCTCACCCTCGGCAACCCAGCCGACTCCCCGGCCGCCGAACTCGTAGCCCGTCGTCCGTGCCGAAAAGAACCTCGCCGCCAGCGGACCCGCGGTCAGGTTCGCGCGGTTGGACGCGACGTGGCTCTCTTCGAGGTCGTACGAAAGCACGTTCGAGACCGAGACCGCCTCCCACGGCGAGACGGTCGCCGTCGCTGTCAGCGGGTCGTAGGTCCACTCTTCCTCGACCGTCGCTTCTTCGTCCCTGCTCACGCCGGTGGCGAGCGCGAGCGATACGGGGCTCACCTGCAGCGAGAGACGGCCGGTGTACCGCTCGTCGCGAGGAGGGATCGTCGCGCCTATCTGGAGGCTCTGCGTGTCGGCTACGTCGAGCTGCGCCGTCGCCTGGACCTGGTGCTGCCGGAAGTACTCCTCGTCCCACTCGAACGAATCCGACCGCCACCGGGGCTCGCCGTCGATCACCTCGTCGAAGACGTTCTGATAGAGGAGTACGTTCGCGCTGTAGGCGAGCGACGAGCCGGACCACAGGCGCGTCGTCAGCAGGGGGCGCACGCGGAACGTCAGGTTGTTGGCCGCGCTGAACGTGGTGAACGCCCACGCTTGGCGTTCGAGCGCGTTCCACGCCGCTTCCTGCTCGGCCGCCGCGAGGTCGGGGTCGGGGTAATCGGGGTCCCGGTTGAAGAGCGTGCGGTACTGTGTGCTCGTCGAAAGCGAGCCGTCGAGCCGCGCCAGGTCGGCGGCGAGCCGCGCCGAGTACGAGACCGAACCCGACACCCGGGTCGACGCGCCGCCGTACGCGATTCGCAGGTCGTCCAGATCCGAGGGTTCGTCCCACGCGGTGGAAAGGAACTGCTGGTCGACGATTACCGTGGGCGACAGCGAGTAGCCGAGGCTTGCGCGGAAGGGTTCGGGGGTCGTGGGCGACGGGAGCGTCGGCTGCAGCTCCGGCACGAGAAGCGGCGCGGCCGGCCGCTCGTCTGCGTCGTCCTCGGCCTCTGCGTTGCCGGCTCGCTGATCCCACGGCGGTGCGAGCTCGGGCCGCTCGTCTTCGGCCTCCTCCGCGTCTGCAGACGGCCGCTCGCGCGCCGGGTACTCGAGGAGTGTCCCGGAGATGGTCGCCTGGATCTCCGGGAGCTTGAGCGACTCGGGGTAGAAGAAGGCCGATTCGGGACTTTCGTTGGCCGCCGCGACCTCGGGCGGCAGGAGCTCTTCGTCGATCGTCTTGCTTCGCCAGTTCAACGCGACCACCGCGCGCTGGAGCGAGAGCTGCGAGACGCGCAGCATGTCGCCGGTCGTCGCGTTGTAGCGAGCGTCGAGCTGCCACAGAAGCGAGTTCACCGGACCCGGTGGGTCGGCGGTCGATCCCTGCCCGACCAGCCCGAGCCAGTCGATCTGCTCGGAGCGGTCCGCGAAGTCGGTACGGAACCGCCGGTCGCTGTACGCCTGCAGGGTGAGCGACGCCGTGAGCCGGTTCACCGACGCGTCGGCCGAGAGGTCGACTCCGAACCGGAAGGGAAGGCTCACGGGTCCGAAGCGTCCCTCGTTCCACGACTGCGTCGCCTGACCGTCGGCGATGTAGTACGGGGTGTACGCCACGCCGGTCTGCGAGTAGTCGGTCGTGTAGATGTGGCGGCTCGCGGCAAGCCCTGCGGTGAGCTCGAGTCGACGCAGAATCTCCGAGCCCGGGACCGACGCGTCGAGCCCTACGTACGCGCCGAGCTTCGTGTAGACGTCGGCGAGCAGGCGTACCGTCGCCCCGTCATCGGCGGCCGGCGGGGCGTCTGCGGCATCGCCCGGCGGGCGCTCCACGGGGACGAGGTAGAGTCCCTCGATTTCACGATCGGCCCGGGTCCCCTCCTCCTCGGCGATCTGGAGGAGCGAAAACGGCGTGTCGTCCTCTTCCGGGCTGCCGGCGAGGTAGGTAGTCGTCTGGATGTACGCCCCGCTGCGGTCGCGCGTTCCGAGCGTCGGGTTGAAGAAGAGCTCGTTGCCGGGCTTGAAGAAGAACGGAAGGTAGAAAACCGGCACCCGTCCGACGTGGAGGAAGGCGTTGGTCAGGCCCCACTCGCCCGGTGCGAGGACCCAGATCTTGCGCGCCCGGATCTCGTAGTTCGGCGGGTCGGCTTCGGACGAGGTAATCCGGCCGTCGTCGAGCACGATTACCTCGTCGCGCGATCGTGTGATGTAGGTACCGGCGAACCGGAAGTCGATCTCCTCGCCCTCGATGGTCCGCTCCCGGCGCGTCACCCCGTCTACGAATGCGCCCTCCCATGTGTCGAGCTCAACGGTCAACGCCTGCCCGGTGAACTGCTCGGTCGTCTCTCCGCGGTCGAGCGTGTAGACCACGTCTCCGGAAGCGGCCAGGGTGTTCTGTTCCTGATTGATGACGATCTCGTCCGCGCTGACGCGGTGGACCGCCTCGTCCTCGTCGTCGCGCAGCGTCAGAATCACACCGCCGCTGAGTCGAACGTAACGCTCGTCCACCTCCTCGAGCGTGAAGTAGCGGGTTCGTGACGCGGAGTCGACGACGACCGGCGGATCCTCCGGGTCTTCGCGCGTAGCGCCGGTGGCCGCCGCGCGCTCGGCCTCGGTGACGTCGTAGAACTCGTAGAGCCGATCGACGAGCGCGGCCCGGTCACCCCGGGTCGACGCCCCGAGCAGCTCGAGCCAGCTCACGAGCTCGTAGAAGCCGGCGGTTTCGATGTCCTGGGTCAGCGTGCGTCGGAATAGCGTCGCCTCCGGGGCGGCCTCCTCCTGCGCGAGCGCCGCCAACGCGACGGCGCAGCCGAGCAGCGCGACCGCTGCGGTGCGCGCGAGCGTTCTCTGGATCATGCCCCCCGTCCGCTCCGCGCGTGCGGTCCGGCACCTTGCGCGCGCGCGATCGTCTCCGCGAGAAACTCGCCGGTGTACGACGTCGGGTGCGCCGCGATCTCTTCGGGCGTGCCCACCGCAACCAGCGAGCCGCCGCCGTCGCCCCCCTCGGGTCCCAGGTCGATCACCCGGTCCGCCTGGAGTATGACGTCGAGGTTGTGCTCGATGAGGATCACCGTATTGCCCTTCTCCACGAGGAGCTGGAGGACCTCCATGAGCTTCATGACGTCTGCGAAGTGAAGGCCGGTGGTGGGTTCGTCGAGAATGTAAATCGTCTTGCCCGTGCTGCGCTTGGAGAGCTCGAGCGCGAGCTTGACCCGCTGTGCCTCGCCGCCTGAGAGCGTGAGCGCGCTCTGGCCGAGACGGATGTAGTCGAGCCCGACAGCCTGCAGCGTCTCGAGCCTGCGGCGCGCAGCCGGGATCGCGTGGAAGAACTCGAGCGCCTCCTCGACGGTGAGCTCGAGTACGTCGTGGATCGTCTTGCCGCGGTAGTGGATGTCGAGCGTCTCGCGGTTGAACCGTTTGCCACCGCAGACGTCGCAGGTGACGTAGACGTCGGGCAGGAAGTGCATTTCGATCTTGATCGTGCCGGCGCCCTCGCAGTTCTCGCAGCGACCTCCGGCGACGTTGAAGCTGAACCGACCGGGCTTGTACCCGCGCGCGCGGCTCTCGGGAAGCGAGGCGAACAGCTCGCGGATGGGGCCGTAGAGCCCGACGTAGGTGGCAGGATTCGACCGGGGCGAGCGACCGATGGGGCTCTGGTCGATGTTGATCACCTTGTCGAGCGCGTCGATTCCCTCGATCGAAGAATACGCGCCTTCGCGCAGGTGCGCGCGGTTGAGCCGGTTCGCGAGCGCCGGGTAGACGACGTCGGCGAGCAGGCTCGACTTGCCGCTGCCCGACACGCCGGTGATGACCGTGAGCGTTCCGAGCGGGAACTCGACGTCGATCCCGCGGAGGTTGTGCTCGGCGGCTCCCCGCACGACGAGCGAAGGGCCGGTGCCGGCGCGCCGTTCGTCGGGAACCGGCATCGCGAGTCGTCCGCAGAGGTAGCGACCGGTGAGGCTCTCGTCGGAGGCGAGGATCTCCTCGAGCGATCCTTCGGCGACCACGTACCCGCCGTGCACGCCGGCGCCCGGTCCGAGGTCGACGATGTGGTCGGCGGCGCGCAGCGTCTGCTCGTCGTGCTCGACGACGAGCAGCGTGTTGCCCAGGTCCCGCAGGTGCGTCAGCGTCCCGATGAGCCGCTGATTGTCGCGCTGGTGGAGCCCGATCGTCGGCTCGTCGAGAATGTAGAGCACCCCGACGAGCGAGCTGCCTATCTGCGTTGCGAGGCGGATCCGCTGCGCCTCGCCGCCGGAGAGCGTCGCCGCCTTGCGGTCGAGCGTGAGGTACTGCAGGCCCACGCTCACCATGAAGTGCAGCCGGCTGCGAATCTCCTTGAGGATCTGCGAGGTGATCTGCGCCTCGGTCTCGTCGAGCTCGAGCGAGCCGAAGAACTCGACCGCCTCGGCGACGCTCATCGCGGTCACGTCGTGGATGCTCTTCCCGCCGACGAGGACCGCGAGCGCCTCCGGGCGCAGCCTCCGCCCGGCGCACGCCTCGCACGTGCGCTGACTCATGAAGCCTTCGAGCCATTGCTTGATGCCTTCGGAGGTGGTCTCGAGGTAGCGCCGCTTGAGGTCGTCGAGCACACCGCGGAAGGGCGCCTCGTACTCGAACTTTCCGGTCTTCTTCCGGTTCTCGTAGACGACCTGGACAGGCTCGTCGGTACCGCGGAAGATCGCATCGAGCGTTTCGCTGGGTAGCTCGGCGAGCGGCGTGGCGAGATCGAACCCGAGATGCCGGGCGAGGCTCTCGAAGCGGCTGCGATTCCACGCCGCCTTCGGGTTGTACGGGAGCAGTCCGCCGTCCTCGAAGCTCCTGGCGGGGTCGGGCATGATGAGCGCCGGGTCGAACTCGAGCCGCATGCCGAGGCCTCCGCATTCCGGGCACGCGCCGTAGGGGTTGTTGAAGCTGAACAGGCGCGGCTCGAGCTCGGGAAAGCTGATCTCGCTGTCGGGATAGAAGTAATTCTGGCTGAACGACCGCGTTCGCGCGTCTTCGCCGGTTCCCTCTGTTACCTCGACGAGCCCGCCGGAGAGCTCGAGCGCGGTCTCCACGCTGTCGGCAACGCGGCGGCGGGGATCGTGCTCGTCGTCGCGACCGCCGAGCTTGAGCCGGTCGACGACGATCGAGACGTCGTGCTTTCGATTCTTCTCAAGGTGTATCTCTTCGTCCAGCAGATGCGTCTCGCCGTCGACGACCGCGCGCCGGAATCCGGCCCGCTGCGCGTCCTGGAGCACCTTGCGGTGCTCGCCCTTCTTTCCGCGAACGACCGGCGCCGACACCGTGATCCGAGAGCCCTCCGGGAACGCGAGCACGGCGTCGATGATCTCGTCGATGGTCTGGCGTTCGATCGGCGCGCCGCTCTTCGGGTCGTGCGGGATGCCCACGCGCGCGAACAGCAGGCGGTAGTAGTCGTAGATCTCGGTGACCGTGGCCACCGTCGACCGCGGATTCCGGCCCGTGGTCTTCTGCTCGATACTGATCGCCGGCGAAAGCCCCTCGATGTAGTCGACGTCGGGCTTATCGAGCCTCCCGAGAAACTGACGCGCGTAGGCCGAGAGCGACTCCACGTAGCGCCGCTGCCCCTCGGCGAAGACCGTGTCGAAGGCGAGACTGCTCTTGCCCGAGCCGGAAAGCCCGGAGATGACGATCAGCCGGTCGCGCGGGAGGTCGAGGTCGATGCTCTTGAGGTTGTGCTCGCGCGCGCCGCGGATGATGAGCCTGTCCATCGTGCCGATACAGTACGACAGAGACCAGCGGCTTGCAATGGGCGGTCGGTCTACGGCTCGCGGGGCGCGACGATGAGCGGTTCGACTCTCGGGTCGTCGAGCTGCCGTCGGGCGCGCGCTCCGAACCGTCCGTCGGCGTCGATGTACGCGAGCGTTCGCCACACCTCGATCGCCGTCGCGTTGCCCTCGCCCCAGTACGCCGCGGCGAGGTAGTAGAGATCGTGCGGCAGCGCGCTCGTTTCGAGATAGCGCTCGACCTCCGGAAGGCGCGTGATTCGCTCCCAGAGATCGGGTACCGTCGTGAACTCGTACGTGGGGTCGCGCTCGAGCGCGGCATCGATGAGCGTGGTGAACGATTGCAGAACAGCGATCGCCCCCTGCTCGGCCGCTCCGGCGTAGCGACCGAGGCCCACGAGGAGCTCGGCGAGCATACCGCGGGCGCGCGTCGAGCCCGATTCCGGCAGTCGGTAGAGCACGAGCAGCCGGTCGAGCCCGCGTGCGTCGAGGGCGAGGTGGAGGTCGTCGGGCAGAAGCGCGTCTTCGGGAACGGGATCCTCGGCCACGGCATCGTCGGTAACGATGCTGAAGAGCTCGGTCTCGTATCGTGCGAAGTCACGGCGGGGGGGGGGGGGGGGCCCCCCCGCGCCGCGCGCGAGGAGGGGGGGGGGGGGGGCAAAGAAACCGGCGCGCGGGTCGAGG
>CAYWJH010000014.1:34933-53422 GCA_964458555.1 uncultured Spirochaetaceae bacterium
ACGTCCGCGCGCTCGTAGCGTACGAGCAGGGCCGTAGCAGGCACATCGAACCGGGCGCGCTGATCGAGCGCCCGGGCGAAGTAGTCGAGCGCGACCGTCGGATCGCCGATCGCCTTGTACGCGCGACCGAGCCCGAAGAGGACGTCAGGGTCACGCGGAGAAAACTGCAACGCCTGTCGGAACGATTGGATCGCGAGACCGAACTCGCGCTCGACCATGAGCCGCTCGGCGCGCTCGGCGACGAGCCACGCCGGTTCGGTCTCCTGGGAGGAAACGGACATCGCCCCGCGGAGGATGAGAAGCAGGATGGTCGCCGTGTGTCGAACCCGCATCACTGCTTCTCTTATCGGCTCTCCGCGGAACGCGCTGAACTACGCCTCGAACGTCCCCGTGATCAGGAAGAGGAAGACCATGACGAACAGCGCCACGGTTTCGATGATACCGAGGACGAAGATGTAGTTACCGGTACCCTTCCCGGTCTCACCCATCGAGTCCGATGCTGCGGCCGCGGCGCGGCCCTGGAACCACGCGGACATGCCGATCGCGATCCCGCCGAGCACCCCCGCGCCGAGCAGGTAGCCGGCGTCCGCCCCGGCGGCGACCGCCTGTGCGAGCCGGTTCATGAGCAGGTAGCCGTAGATCGTCTGGCTGAGCGGAAAGCCGACGAAGGCCACGAGGATGAACGGCGCCGGCCGGTTCTGGACGAAGCACTTCTTCCACGCGCCGACGGCGGCCATCCCCGCGGTACCCGTTCCCAGCGCCGACCCGACACCCGCGAACGCGATCGCCGCACCGATACCAATCAAACCCCAATTCATAGCCGTACTCCTTAAGAAGCCTTTCTATTGTTTTCGCTGAACGGCTGGTATTCGATTCCAGTCCATTCCATACCGAGATGTCCTGAGAACTCGAGCAGGTTGAGCCGCACGCCGTGCACGACGACCGCGAGCGCACCCATGATCAGGTTCAGTGTGTGACCGAACAGCAGGACGACGATCGCGAGCACGATACCCACGCCGCCACCGCCAATGCTCGCCGCCATCTCGTTGAACGCCTGAGCGATCGCCACCGACGCGAGGCCGACGGCGAACAGACGGATGTACGAGATGACGTCGCTGAACGCGCTGATGACGTCGAAGACGGTCGTGAACGCGCCGGCGAGCCCGCGACCGATACCGGCAAAGAACCCGACGTCTTCGCTCTGTCCGCTGAAGATGAAGACCGCGGCGAGCCCGCCGCCGATCATCCACATGCCGTAGGACGGGAAGGCCTCTCCGAGGAAGAGGCTCACGACGAGCATGTAGAGCGCGAGCACGAGGCTGAGCCATCCGAGCTGTGCGAACGCCTTGATGGCCGGCTTCTCCCGCACCTCGCGCACGAAGTTCCACAGGTGCGCGATGGACAGATGCAGCGCCGCGAGCACGAAACAGACCGCCTGGACCGCCTGCGTGCTTCGCGGCTCGAAGCTGTCGAGCGCGGGGATCACCAGCAAGCTGAACGGCGCGGTGTCTCCGATCGGTTCGTAGCCGAACCAGTTGCCCGTGATCGTGCCCCACGCGAGCGTCGACAGCCCGAGCACGAGCAGGAGCGCCGGTCCCGCGCGGTTGCCCCCCTTCGTCTTCGCGAGCGCGAGCAGCCCGCCGACCACAAGGATCGCTCCGTAGCCGGCGTCGCCGATGATCATGCCCACGAAGACGATGAAGAACAGCAGGAAGAAGAAGCTGATGTCGCGCTCGCGGTAGCCCGGCGTGACCCCGAGTAACTCGAAGACGGGCCGGATAATGCGAACCCAACCCGGGTTCTTGATCTTCGTGGGAACGGGGTCCTCGGGGCTCGGGTCGCGGATGAGCGTACCCCAGCCGTTGTTCGCCGCCGCGCGCTTGAGCGTGTCGACCGAGTCGGCAGGGATGTAGCCGGTGACGTAGGCGACGCGCTCGGCGGTCTCCATGCCAAGCCGCACCCGCTCGTCGGTCAACCGCCGCTCGATCTCCTCGAGCGCCGCCTGCAACGCCTCGCGGCGCACGGCGAAGGTGGCGAGCTCCTTCTCGTCGGCCCTGATCTCGGCGAGCTCCTCTTCGCGGCGCGCGCGGAGCCCCTCGGCGGAGATCTCCGGCAGGCGGAAGCGCTGGACGCCCGGACGCTGGGCGAACTCATCGGGGCTCAGGCCCGACGCGTGCGACCCCTGGTACCAGATCATCGCGAAACGCACCGCGACCGGCACCGATTCGAGAACGATGACGCCTTCGGGGGCGAGCTTGCGATAATCCTTGGGAGCCATCGAGAAGAGCTCGATCTCGATACCGCGCTCGGCGAGCTCGCGGATCTCGTCCGGGTCGAACTCTCCCCACGGCGCGAGGCGCGAAATCTCGTCGTCGATCTTTCCCAGCGCCTCGCGTCGGCCGCGAAGGTGGTCGGCGGCGGCGTTGATCGCGCGCGCGGTCTCCACGGCATCCTCGAGGTCCTCCCCCGAGCCCGCTCCGGGAGCCACCGAATCGTCGTTGGCGGCAGGTCGAGCCGGCACCTCATCGGCGGGGAGGTCCTCCTCGCTCGGCAGCACGCCGATCGCGCGAAGCACGAGCTCACGGTCGGACTGAAGCGCTTCGGTCCGCTCGTCGCTGCGCCGCTCGATGTCGGGGTGCAGGAGACCGAGGCGTTTGAGGTTTGCGAGCTCGGCCACCCGGCGCGAGTCGAGGACGACCACCGTCGCCTTCTTCATGGGAGCGATCATGAAGCCTCCAGCTCAGCGGCCGCCTTCGCGTCGATCGCCGCCTTCGCCATCTTGCCGCGCACGACCGCCGCGGTCTGCTGGTCGCCCAGGTAGATGCGGATCATGCGGATGTTCTCCTTTGTCTCCGGGATCTTGACCTTCTCGAAGAGGTTCACGCGCTGAGTCGTAATCCGCAGCTCCTCGCTCAGAAGCTCGTGCTGCTTCTTCAGGATCCGCACCTCCGCGTCGAGCGCGAGCAGGCGCTTGAGCGCGTCCAGCCCCCGGTCGACCCACAGCGGCATGACGTAGAGGTCGTACGGCAGCTCGTCGAAGGTGATTTCCTCGAAGACGGGAATGTCGATGCCCGCTATGTTGCCGGAGCTCGTTACGAGCGAACGGATCTTCAGATAATTCTCTAGCCCGACGTCCTCGCCGAAGACCTCGACCCAGCTCATCACCTCGCGGTGGAGGCGTTCGCGCTCGGCGTCCTTGGTGCGCATTTCGGCCTCGACCTGGCGGATCACCATCTGCAACTGCTGCTTCTTGAGCTGGAGCGTGGGCAGGTAGCGCTGAAACCGCTTCAGCGCGTCCTTCTGCGCCTTGAGCTCGTTCTTCGTGAGCTTGACCTTGGCCATGAGCTACGCGCTCTCCTCCGTCGCCGCCGCACCGCCGGTGGGCCAGAACTGGTCGATCAACTCGGTGCGCAGACCCGTTTCGGCGGGTTCGAAGCACGCGGCGAGGATCTCCCATCCGCGGTCGAGCGCCTGCTCGAGCGGGATGTTGACCGAGAGGTCCATCATCTCGCTCTCGAACATCTCGCCGTACTTGAGCAGCTTCTGATCCCAGTCGCTCATCCGGAAGCCCATCGACTTCTTCTCGAGCGACTCCTTGTAGTTCGCGTAGAGCGTGATCATGCCGTCCATGATCGCGCGGTGGTCCTCGCGGGAGTCCTTATTCACGAGCTGCTTGAGCCGCGAGAGCGAACCGAACGGTTCGATGCGCCCGTTGCGGAGGTAGTACTGCCCCTCGGTGATGTAACCGGTATTGTCCGGGACCGGGTGCGTGACGTCGTCGCCCGGCATCGTGGTGACGCCGAGCGTCGTGATCGATCCGGCGCCCTCGAAATCGACCGCCTTCTCGTAGCGGCTCGCGAGCTGGCTGTAGAGGTCGCCGGGGTACCCACGGTTCGACGGGACCTGCTCCATCGTGATCGCGATCTCCTTGAGGCTGTCGGCGAAATTGGTCATGTCGGTGAGGAGCACGAGGACCTTCTTGCCGCCGAGCGCGAACTTCTCGGCCACCGCGAGCGCGATGTCCGGCACGAGCAGACACTCGACGACGGGATCGCTCGCGGTATGCACGAAGAAGATCGTGCGGCTCATCGCGCCGCCCTCCTCGAGCACCTCGCGGAAGTAGAGGTAGTCGTCGTACTTGAGGCCCATCCCCCCGAGGATGATCATGTCGACCTCCGCCTGCATCGCGATCCGCGCGAGGAGCTCGTTGTACGGCTCGCCCGAGACGCTGAAGATCGGCAGCTTCTGGCTCTCCACGAGCGTGTTGAACACGTCGATCATGGGGATACCGGTTCGGATCATGTTCCGTGGAATGATGCGCATCGCCGGGTTGACCGAGGGGCCACGGATCTCGACGAGGTTCTCCTCGAGCCCGGGGCCGTTGTCGCGCGGGTTGCCGCTTCCGTCAAAGATCCGGCCGAGGAGGTTGTCGCTAAAGCTGACCTCCATCGCGTGCCCAAGGAAGACGACCTCGTCGCCCGTGGAGATACCCCGGCCGCCGGCGAATACCTGGAGCGACACCCTGTTCCCGTCGAGGCGGATGACCTCGGCGAGGCTCACGCCGTACCTGGTAGAGACGGTCGCGAGGTGACCGTAGCGGACGTCCTCCGCGGTAACCGTGATCACGTTCCCCGCGATCGCCTCTATCTTGCTGTAGACCTTTCGCATTGAAGCGCTCCTATCGCATCTCGCCGACGAGCGAGGCGGCGTTGTCTTCCACGCCCGCGCGGCGGTCGTCAATGGTCGTTCGGATCGCAGCCTCGCGTTCCGTGAACGCGTCGCTCTGCCACTCCGACCCGTTGAGGTCGAGGAAGCGCTGGCGCAGCTGCGCGAACCAGCTCCTCGCCTCTTCCTTCTCGCCGAAATTCAGCTTGCTCGTGAGCAGGTCGAAGAGGATACCGAAGGTGTATTTCTGCCGATCGACGCTCACCGCAGCATCCACCGGATCGAAGGCGTTCTGCTGGAGATAGACCGAGTCGGTGAACTCACTCTTCAGGTACCAGACGTAGTCGTCGAGGCTCGTTCCCTCTTCGCCGACGACCTTCATCATCTGGCCCACCTCGTTGCCGTGGTGCAGCACGTCGCGCACGTACTCGACGGTGCCCGGGTCGATGGGCCCCTCGTACTTGCTCCACGACTCGAGCGGGTGGATCGAGGGATAGCGTCGTGCGTCCGACCGCTCGCGCGAGAGACCGTGGAACGCACCGACGACCTTGAGCGTCGCCTGCGTCACCGGCTCCTCGAAGTTGCCGCCGGCCGGGCTGACCGTTCCTCCGATCGTGACCGACCCCTGGTTCCCGTCGCCGAGCGTTACGCGCCCGGCGCGCTCGTAGAAGGCGGCGATCACCGACTCGAGGTACGCCGGGAACGCCTCTTCGCCGGGGATCTCTTCGAGGCGCCCGGACATCTCGCGCATCGCCTGCGCCCAGCGGCTCGTCGAGTCGGCGAGCAGCAGGACGTTGAGTCCCATCTGCCGGTAGTACTCGGCGATCGTGACCGCCGTGTAGACCGACGCCTCGCGCGCGGCGACCGGCATCGAGCTCGTGTTACAGATGATGACCGTCCGCTCCATGAGCGTCCTGCCCGTCTTCGGATCGATCAGCTCCGGGAACTCCCGCAGCGTCTCGACGACCTCACCGGCGCGCTCGCCGCACGCGGCGATGATCACGATATCGACGTCCGCGTTGCGGCTCGTGATCTGCTGGAGCACCGTCTTGCCCGCGCCGAATGGACCGGGAATACAGTAGGTGCCGCCGAGCGCGATCGGGAAGAACGTGTCGATGATGCGGACCTTCGTGACCATGGGGTCGGCGGGCTTGAGACGATCCGCGTAGCAGTCGATCGCGCGCTTGACCGGCCACTCGAACATCATCGTGACCGGCACCTCGTTTCCGTTCGCGTCCTCGAGGACGGCGATCTCGTCGGTGACGACGTACTCGCCGTCGCTCGCCACGCTCTTCACGGTGTAGGTGCCGTAGCGGTTGAAAGGCACCATGATACGGTGCTCGAAAATCCCTTCGGGGACCGTACCGAGCGTATCGGCGCGCTGCACCGTGTCTCCCGGCGATACCCTGGGCGTGAAACGCCACCTCGCCTCGCGGTCGATCGCGTTGACGTAGACGCCGCGGTCGAGAAAGAACCCGCACTGCTCGGCGAGCTCGGGGAGCGGGTTCTGCAACCCGTCGTAGACCCTGGTGAGCAGTCCGGGGCCGAGCTCGACGGCGAGCAGCTCGCCCGAGAACTCGACCTCGTCGCCCACGCCGATGCCGGTGGTCATTTCGAAGACCTGCACCTCTGCGCGCTCGCCGCGGACGCGGATGACCTCGCTCTTCAGGCGCTTCGTCTCCTCGCCGGCGGTGGCCTCGATGTAGCCGACCTCGTTGAGCGCGACTTCGCCCTCCACCTGGACGGAGACCATGTTGCCGTTCACGCCGATGACCGTACCTCGTGACTGGCTCATTCGCTTTGCTCCTGGTAATACTCGTTCATAATGGTTTCGTTGATACGCGCGAAGCGCTCCTCGCCGTTGGCGCGGGTGAAGAGCCGTCGTCGCGCGAGTAGCTGCAATCGCAGGTAGTAGATAACGATCCGGTCGAAATCGAAAAAATGCCCGACCTCGAGGTCGTCGAGGAAGTGCCACCGTACCCGGTTGAGCTGGTCCTCGCCGGACAGCGGGGATTCCTGCGCGAACGCTTCGCGCGAGCCCTCTGCGATCTCCGCCGGGTCGGTATTGTCGTGGCCGGCCTCGTCGAGGCGAAGGTAGCGCGATGCCTCTACCGACGCGCCGGGTGCGCGCAGCTCCACGAGCGCGTTCCGCAGCCCGCGCTCGAAATCACGCCATAGGTCGATCGTCCGCTGACCGGTGGGCGAGACGTCGAGCGGCGCGTCGATCGTCGCCGTCGCTACGAGCTCGCGCTCTTCCTGCGGAAGGTGATCGGCAAGGACCTCGAGGAACTCGGAGGGTTCGACGGCGTCTTTGTTTTCGTAGGTCAGCAAGGGAAGGCTTGCGACCAGGAAGTAGTACTGGCTCACCGCTTCCCCTACGCTCCGGCGGCGGCTTCGCGGATCGTCGCGGCGAGCCGCGGCGTCACGTACGCCGCGAGCGCCTCTGCAACCGCGTCCGCGGTGAAGTCGTAGTACACCCCGCCGTCGCGCGAGGCGATCCGGAACCCGCTCGAGACGCCCGGCGAGACCTTGATCTCGGTCCCCGAGGCGAGCTGCTCGGCGAGCCGGTTCCGCAGGCTCGACTCGACCTTCTTCAGATCCCCCTCAGAGAGGAGGACGTCGAGCGACTGGTCGCGGCCTTCGGCCCACGCCTGCACGACCGTCACGACCGCCGACTCGAGCACGCCGGCGTCGAAGGTCTCGCCGGTCGCTCCTTCCACGACGGCGCGGAAGATCGCCGAAAGCTGCGCCTGGACGCTGAGCACGAGATCGCGGGCGGCCTGCCGGACCGCCTCCTTCCCGGCCGCTTCCTGTCGGCTGCGGTCTGCCTTCGCCTCTTCGACGATGGAGGCGGCGTGCCGCTCGGCGTTCGCCGTGATCTCCTGTGCCTTCTCTTCGGCGGCGGCTACGATCTGTTCGGCCTGCTTCTCCGCGCTCTGTACGCCCTCTGCCTTGATCGTTTCGATGAGTTCCTGTAGCTGAGTATCCATGCTGACCTCGTGATCGCGAGTTGGGGATCGGCGGTCGTTCCGACTGACCGATCACGCAATACTAATCGATTTTCCGGTTCGGATTCAAGCCGAGATTGGAGATTTTTTCAGATCTCACCGAGCCGCAGGTCGCCGTGGATCTTGAACACGTTACGATCGCGGTCGACGCTGAGGCGACGGTGGGGAAAGTAGTACGGCAGTTTCTCGGCGAGCCGGTTCGCGATCTCGCGTTCGATCGACTCGCGCACGTCCTCCGGAACGTTCTCGAGCGTGACCATGTCCACCTGGACGATGTAGCCACGGCCGAGATTCGACCCGTAGCCGGGCGTGAACGTCGCCCCGACGTTGAACAGCCCGTCGTGTGCCTTGTTCGCGGTGCCCCCGCGTCGAGGCCGAGCGGGATGAAGCCGGTAGTGGCCGCCGTACTTCTCCTCGAGATTGTCGTCGATGACGTCAAAGAGGCGCTTGAGTGTCGTTTCGAACTCCGCGAGGCGCGGGTGCTTCACCAGCGCACCTCCCAGACGATCGGCTGCGTCGCCGTCGCGACCTCGCCGAGCGTAGCGGAAAAGCTCGCGGTGCGTTCGCCGTCGGTATCGCCGGTGGTCGCGACGACCGGCGCGGGCGTGCGAAGCGAGAACGACAGCGTATACGCCGCGAGCTCGTCGGCGAGTCGAAGCGCCTGCTCGCCGTCGGACCCGTCGCCGGACGCCACGAGGTAGCGCCACGAGCCGCCGTTCTCGCCTACCTCGATCTCGAGCGCGTCTGCGCCGAGCAGGCTCTCGAGGGCCGTCGGCGAGTCGAAGCGCAGCCGCGCCTCCACCGTTACCCGCTCGTCGTCGCGGCTGATCCGGTACGAGCGCAGCTCGAGCCCCTCGATCAACCCGGCCGTCTGCTCGAACTCGCCTCGCGTGATCGGGACGGGGCGGGCGCCGTCGCTGTCGTCGAAGACGCCGGTGTCCCACGCGTGTCGGTCCACGACGTAGCTCAGATCGAGCGAGCCGCTGCCGTCGGCGTCGAGCGCGACGTCCGTTTGGGTGGAAAGGCAGCCCGAGAGCGCGAGCACCGCCGCGAGCAGCAGCGCACAACGGGCGGACCGTGGGAGCGTTTGCATGCGGCGATAGTAGTACAATCGAGGCTCCTCCTCAAGCTCGGCGTCAGCCGAGATGCACGTTCGTCTTGCCGTACCCGCCTTCCTCGGGCCGCGCGTACTCGTAGGAGACCACGTGCGGATGGCGTCGCAGCACGTCGCGTACGCCCTGCTGGAGCACGCCCTCGCCCATCCCGTGGACGATACCGAAGTCGGTCATCCCGGAGAGCAACGCCTGGTCGACTTGCCGTTCGACCGCGTCGAGCGCGTCCTCGAGCCGATACCCGCGCAGGTCGAGCTCGAGGTCCGGCTTCGCGCCCCCGGAGGCGTAGCTCACCGAAGCGACTTGCTCGCGGCGACCGATCGGCTCGAGGTCGGCTTCCTCGACCGGCAGGCGTACCGTGCCCACCTGGACGATCCAGCTCGAGCCCTTGCCTCGCCGCTGAATCGTGCCCTCCTTGCCGGAGCTGCGAACGCGCACAGCGGCGCCCGGCTCGAGCGATTGGCCGTCTCGCGCCCCCCCGCCGGGAACGCCTGCGACCGGCTCGCCACGCCCGGAGGAAGCTTCGTCGAGCCGGGCAAGCCCCTCCCGCTCGTCCTCGATTTGGTCGTCGAGATCGGCGATGAAGCGCTTCACCGCCTGGGTCTTCTCGCGCGTGAGCTCGCCCTCGCGTACCTCGCGCACGAGGTTTTCGAGCCGGCTGCGCGTCTCGGCGGCCCAGCGTTCGAGGTCACGCAGCCGGCCGCTTCGCACATCGACCTCGCGGCGGTCGATCTCCTCCTCGCGAGCGCGGAGGCGCTTCCGTTCGCGTTCGACCTCGCGTTCGCGCTCGTCGACGAGCTGAGACTCCTGGTGGAGCTCCTGCTCGCGGTCGGTCAGCCGCCGGATGATCCTGCCGGTGTCGTACTCCTCGCCGGTGAGATAGTCGCGCGCTCGCGCGGTCACCGAGCGGAGGATACCCATCTGGGCGGCGACCTCGACCGCGTGGCTCGACCCGGGGACGCCGGGGATGATGTGGTACGTCGGTCGCAGATTCTGCGGGTCGAACTCGACCGACGCGTTTGCCGCCTGATCGTGGGTAAACCCGTAGTGTTTCAGACGTCCGTGATGCGTCGTCACCACGGTGTACGGGGCGCGTACGAGCAATTCGTCGAGGATCGACATCGCGAGCGCCCCGCCCTCCTCCGGATCGGTGCCGGAGCCGAGCTCGTCGAGCAGGACCAGCGAGCGCTCGTCGGCGTGGTTGAGGATCCGCGCGATGTTGCGCATGTGGCCGGAGAAGGTCGAGAGGTTCTGCTCGATGCTCTGCTCGTCGCCGATGTCGGCGTACACTCCGCCGAAGATCGGCAGCTCGCTGCCCGGCGAGGCGGGCACCGCGAGACCGAACTGGTTCATGAGCGCGAGCAGGCCCACGGTCTTCAGCGAGACCGTCTTTCCGCCGGTATTCGGACCGGTAATGATGAGCACCCGCTTGCCCGCCGGGATTTCCACGCTGATGGGCACCGCCTGCTCGCCGAGCAGCGGGTGCCGGGCGCGCTGGAGGTGCACGTGATCGTCGGACTCGCCGGCGCGTTCGCACGCGAAATCGTAGCCGTAGCGCGCGCGGCAGTAGATCCGGTCGACACGGACCGTACGCTCGAGCGTCGCGGTCAGCTCGCCGCGGAACCGGCGGCAGTAGGCGGTGAGGTCGCGGAGGATGCGCAGCAGCTCGTTGCGGTACCGATGCTCCGCCTCGACGACCGCGTTGTTGCGCGTCACGAGCTCCTGCGGCTCGATGAAGACGGTCGCGCCGCTGCCCGAGCTCTCGTGCACGATCCCCTGGACCTTCCCGCGGTGATCGGACTTCAGCGCGAGCACCGTGCGACCGTCGCGTTGGGTCGGCACCGTCGCGCTGAGGTATCGCCTGACGTCGTCGCGGTTCGCGAGGGCCGCCGCGCCGCGCTGGAGGTCCTGCTGCGCGCGGAGAATTTCGTTTCGGATAGTTCTCAGCTCCGGGATCTCGCGCTCGCGAATCGTCCCGTCCGGGTCGATCGCGCGCAGCACGCGGTCGACGACCGGGCCCACCTCCGGGCGGTCGCCGAGAAAGCGGTCCGCTTCGTCGCCGACGCCCGCCTCCTGCGCGCCGGCGCGGAGGTAGGCGTCCAGATCGGTCGAGCTGCGCGCGAAGACGGCGAGCTCGGCGAGCTCGAGCGGCTCGAGGACGACGCCCTCCTTCTCGAGGCGCTCGAGCGTGCTCTGTACGGGGGGGAAGGCGAGCGTCGGTGTCTCTACGGTAGTCGCGAGCGCGCTGGTCACGAGCGCGACCTCGTCGTGGAGCGCGCGCAGCTCGGCCGCGTCGGTAACGATTCGCTCGTGCCGGATCGCCTGCGCCGCCTCGGCGGTGAGACATCGATTGCGTACCTGCGCGCGAATCTTCTCGAACTCGAGCACGCGCAGGCTGTGGCGGTTCACTGATCGCCCTCCTTCATGCCGTGGGTCCGCGCGAGGAACCGGTAGCTCGACGGCGCCGTGGCGGGATCCGAGAGAAACAGCCGCACGTCGCGAGCGCCGCCGCGAAGGGCGCCGCGAAGCGCGCCGCGCTCATCGGTCGTGATCGACCGCGCGGCACCTGCGACGCGGAGCGTCTGGCGCACCACGCCGTCCACCGAGTCCACCACGCGCGTCCGTTGGCCGAGCAAGCGCTCCACATGGGCGCGGACGTGGATGAAGTGCGTGCACCCGAGGACAACCGCAGCTACGCCCGCTTCGAGGAGGCGCGCGGTCGGACCTTCGAGCGCGCGATCGACCTCGTGAAGCGAGAAGCTGCCGAGCCTGCGCTCGACGAGCTCGACGAGGCCTCCGGCGGCTACGAGATCGACCTCGTTGCCGGGAGCGTAGGTGCGAATGAGCCGCGCGACGTACTCGTCCTCTACGGTGCGCGCGGTCGCGAGCACGCCGATCCGGCCGGAGCCGACGAGCTCGGCCGCCGGCTTGATCGCCGGCACGACCCCGACGAACGGCACGTCGAACCTCGCGCGCAGCGCGTCGAGCGCCACCACGCTCGCGGTATTGCAGGCAACGACGATTGTGCGCGGGTCCGCGCGTTCGATCAGGCGGCTGGCGGCGTCGATGACGAGCGAACGCACCTCGTCGACGCTCCGCTCGCCGTAGGGGAAATTGCGGTTGTCCGCGTAATAGACGAAGCGATCGTCCGGCGAGGCGGCCATCGCCGCGGACAGGTAGGGAACGCCGCCGACGCCCGAATCGAGAAATGCGATCGGTCGATCACTCATCGTCGAAGAGCTTGGAGAAGGCGTCGCGCGCCTGCGACTGTTTCTTCTCGTGGTCGCCGCTCGCTCCCGGGCCGGGCCGGTCGGCCGCGGGACGGAAGAAGTCGCAGAAGTTCGCGCGGTCCTTGTCGCGGACCGCTTCGGGAATGGTCTCGCGGCACTGCCAGTGCGCCGCTTCGTCGTAGAAGGTGCAGTTGAGACAGACGCGCGCGTCCGCGCCGCACGACTCGCAGACGGTCGCACGGAACACCTTCTCGGGAAGCTCGGCGCCACAGCGGAAACAGCTTGCCATGCGTCTATGATACTCGCCGGGGCGGGACCCATCAATCGCAGGCACGGCCGCGCGCCGGGTTGCGGTCCTTCCGCGACGTCGCTACCATCAAAGGTGATGTTCACGCCAGGGGCTCCGCCGAGCCGGCCCGTCACCGCCGATCGCCTCCAGAGTCTGCTCGCCAGATTCAACCCGGTGTTCGACCTGAATATGCAGGGCCTCCAGCTCCACGAGGTCGAAATCGCGGAACACGCCTTCTACGGGTGCAACTTCGCCCGTTCGTCGTTCGTGCACGGCTCGGTCAGGGGATGCACCTTTGAAATGTGCTTCTTCCCCGCCTCGCTCGTCGAGCAGGTCGAATTCGTCGACGTCCGGATGAAGAACTGCGTCTTCGGTGCGAGCAGATTCGATCACGTCGCGTTTCGGGGCAGCACCGTCGTGCAGTGCAATTTCAACGGCCTGCACGCGACCGAGCTGCTATTCGACGACTGCGATCTGTTGCACACGCGCTTCGACGCCGCGGTACTGCGGCCGGCGACGTTCGACAACTGCAACGTGAAGGAGACGCGATTCCTGAGAACGGACACCGCGAACGTTTCGTTCCGACTCGCAAACCCGGAGGACGCCGTGTTCGGCACCGAGGACAGCTGGTGATGAGACTGTTCAGCCATTTCTCCTTCGACACACTCTCGAATACCTACGTGGTCGGTCCCGATGGCGGAGGCGACGCGCTTCTCGTCGATCCGGCCTCCTTCGACGTTCCTCTGCTCGAAATCGTCGAAGGACACGGCTACTACGTCCGGCACGTCCTGCTCACGCACTACGATGAGTCGCACCTCGCCGGTCTGCGCACGCTGCGTCGAATCTACGACTGTTCGGTCTACGCAGCCCACGCGACGGTGCTCGGCGAGTTGGCGATCACCGTATCGCACGGTGATCGGTTCAGTCTCTGCTGCGGGCCCATCGAGGTGATCACGCTTCCGGGCCATTCGAGCGACAGCGTGGCCTACTTCACCAACGGCCTTCTGTTTACCGGAACGGCGATGAGCGCTGCCGAGTACGGAAGCGTTGGCAATCCGTACGCAAAGGCGATCCTGCTCGCCAATATCCGCGAGCGTGTGCTCACGCTTGCGGATGAGACGGTCGTCTTTCCGTTCTACGGTCCGCCGTCGACCGTGCTCGTCGAGAAGGACACCTTCCCTACCCAGTACTCGATACGGTCTGCAGAGCTTTCCTGAAGCGATCGGGCAGTCGCGCCGTGAACCATCGAGGCTCGTCCTCTCCCGGCAGCGTGATCCGAAGGCGATACGCGTGCAACGCGAGTCCCGCCTCCGCTATCGCGCTCCCACTCCTCGCGTAGATCGGGTCTCCGATCACCGGGCATCCGAGGCTCGCCATGTGAACCCGCAGCTGGTGCGTCCGTCCCGTCCGGGGGCCGAGCGAGACGAAGCTGTACCCGCTGAAGTGCCGAAGCACCCGGTAGGTCGTCACCGCCTTCTTGCCTCCGGGGTCGACGATTGCGAACCGCTTGCGGTTGTGCGGGTCGCGCCCGATCGGGGCGTCCACGGTGCCGTGGCTGCGGGGAAGCCTACCCTTGACGATCGCGAGGTAGCGCTTCTCGACGGTGTGCTGCTTGAATTGCGCCGCGAGCTCGGCGAGCGCCTGCGGGTGCTTGGCCGCGATGATGACGCCGGAGGTGTCCTTGTCGAGCCGATGGACGATACCCGGGCGCGCCGAATCGTCGAAGTCGCCGGCAAGCGTCTTCACGCGATGCATGAGACCCTGGGCGAGCGTCCCGTGCCGGTTCCCCGCCGCCGGATGCACCACCATGCCGGCCGGCTTGTTGACGACGACGACGTCGTCGTTCTCGAAGATGATGTCGAGCGGGACCGGCTCCGCCTCGATCGCTGCGTCCGCCGGGCGGCTGTAGTCGACCTCGACGAGCTCGCCCGCCCTCAGGCGATGCGAGAGCTTACGCACGCTCCCATCCACCCGAACGACCACGTCGCGGTGGGCGATCTGGCTCCGCGGGAAGAGCCCGAGGTCGTCGGCGATGAAGCGGTCTACCCGCCTGCCGACGGCCTCCTCGGGTACGCGGGCGCTGACCGACTCGCGCTCATTCATCGGCCCGCTCGAACTCGCCGAGCGCGTAATCGGCGATCGCGATCATGATCGAGATCCACACGGCTCCGCCGAGGATCTGCAGGTTCTCTCGACGACCGAGCGCCGCCGCCTCCGGCGACTGCGACAGACCGGGGACGAAGGGCGAGCCGAGCGTGCCGCCGGAAATGCTCTGACCGGCGAACCGTGTGAGCCCGTAGAGGAGACGGCTCGTGAGCAGGCTGACCGGCAGCGCGCCGAGGGCGACGATCTCGGCCCGCCGCAGCGACAGCGACCACTGCGAAAACTCCTCGGGCTCGTACGGCGCGGCGTCGGGAACCACCGCGCCCGAGCCGCCCTCCTGCGGCCAGGCACCGCCGGTCACGACGATGAGCAGGAGCATGGCGAGGAGAGCACGGCTGTTCACGAGCGCGCTCCGAAGAGGACGCTCCCCACGCGGATCTCGGTGCTCCCCTCGGCGATCGCGATCTCGAAGTCGTCGCTCATCCCCATGGAGAGCGTGTCGACCGCCGCGGACGGCAGCGCTCGCCGCAGCTGCTCGTACACTTCCCGCGTCGTCGCGAACGCGCGCGCGACTGCGGCGGTATCGTCGGTGAACGGACCGATCGTCATCACGCCGCGCAGAGCGAGCGCGGGCAGCTGCGCGATGCGCGTCGCCTCGTCGAGCAGCTCTTGCGGATCGGCGTAGCCCGACTTGCTCTGCTCGCCCGAGCTATTCAGCTGGAGGAGGACCGAACACTCTCGTCCGGCATCGTCGCATCGGCGGGAGAGCGCCTCCGCGGTCGCGTACGCGTCTATGCTCTCGACCCACGAGAAGAGGTCCGGCACGAGCTTCGCCTTGTTGCGCTGGAGATGGCCGATGAGGTGGAGCTCCACGTCGTCCGCGCTCGTGTACTTCTGGTCGGCTTCCTGGACGCGGTTCTCGCCGAAGAGCCTGATTCCCGCGGCGATCGCCTCGTCCACGGCGCTGCGCGGGTGGGTCTTCGTGACGCCGAGGAGCCTGATATGCGCGGGATCACGGCCCGAACGCGCCGCGGCGCGCTCGATTCGCTCGCGGACCTCGCGGAGATGCTGCGCGACCATGCCCGGAAGTCTACCAGATGGAGCACCGCGTGTCATATTCGCGAGCGCGTCACGAGGGCGGAAGGCCCGCCGGATACGTAGCGGCGGCCGCTGACTCTGTTGACTTGGAGGGTGCCCCCGACTACCTTCAGCTAGGAAGAGGACACCATGAGCGAAACACTGTGGAGCGAGCGTCAGAAGGCTACGTGGCGCACAAAGGTCGGTCTCGCCGAGATGCTCACCGGCGGCGTCATCATGGACGTCACCACGCCCGAGCAGGCGAAGATCGCGGCGGAGGCCGGCGCGCAGGCCGTCATGGCGCTCGAGCGCGTACCCGCGGATATCAGGGCGCAGGGCGGCGTGGCCCGCATGTCGGACCCGGAGATGATCAAAGAGATCCAGGACACGGTGACGATCCCGGTGATGGCGAAATGCCGCATCGGACACTTCGTAGAAGCGCAGGTTCTCGAAGCGCTCGGCGTCGACTTCATCGACGAGAGCGAGGTGCTCACACCGGCCGACGAGAGCTACCACGTCAACAAGCACGAGTTCAAGGCACCGTTTGTCTGCGGGTGCCGTGACCTCGGCGAGGCGCTGCGGCGCATCGGCGAGGGCGCGGCCATGATCCGCACCAAGGGCGAAGCGGGGACCGGCGACATCGTCGAAGCCGTGCGACACCTGCGCACCGTGACCGACGAGATCCGCCGACTCGGCAGCCTCCGCGAGGAAGAGCTCATGAGTGCCGCCAAGGAGCTCGGCGCGCCCTACGACCTCGTCGTCGAGGTCGCGCGCACGGGCAAGCTCCCGGTGCCGAACTTCTCCGCCGGCGGCGTCGCCACGCCCGCCGACGCCGCGCTCATGATGCAGTTGGGCGCGGAGGCGGTCTTCGTCGGCTCGGGCGTCTTCAAGTCGAACGACCCGGTCCGACGCGCCCGCGCGATCGTTGACGCGGTGGCCAACTACGACAATCCGGCGAAGCTCGCGGAGATCTCGCGCGGGATCGGTGGAGCCATGTCGGGCCTGAGCGTCTCTACCATGCAGGAAGGCGAGCGGATCGCGTCGCGAGGCTGGTAGACGCGTGTCGACAGTCGGCGTTCTCTCCTACCAGGGCGGCTTTCAGCGGCACATAGACGCGCTCGCGCGCATCGGCGTGGCCGTGCGCCCGGTGCGCGATCTCGATGCGCTCGCGTCGGTGGACGCACTCGTCATCCCCGGCGGCGAGAGTACTACCATCGGGATGCTGATGCAGCGGTTCGGGCTTCTCGAGGAGGTTCGGCGCCGTATCGGGGAAGGCTTTCCCGTCTACGGCAGCTGCGCGGGTGCAATCCTGCTCGCGCGCCGCATAGAGGCGAGCGAGCAGCCGCGCATCGGCACGATGGAGATGACCGTCCGAAGAAACGCGTACGGCCGCCAGGTGGAGAGCTTCGAGGCCGACGTCGAGCCGACCGGTGCGCCGGGCTGGCGGGACGGCGCGTTCCACGGCGTCTTCATCCGGGCGCCGCAGATCGTCGAGATCGGGGCCGATGTGACCCCCCTCCTCGTCTACGAGGACCGGCCCGTGCTGGTCCGCGCCCACAGGCAGCTCGCCACGACCTTTCACCCCGAGCTCACCCGAAACGATCGCATCCATCGGTATTTCGTAGAACACGTCGCCGGCCTGTGAGCCGCCTCGATCACCTCGACCTGGTGGCGTTGTAGGCGTCGATCGTCGCGAACGCTTCGCGCGCGGATTCCGGCAGAGCGATCGAGCCGAGCACGGCAGCAGCCTCGCCGCGCAGCCGCGCCACGAGCGCGTCGAGCGTTGCGATCGTCCCCGTCTCGCGCAGCGCGTCGCGGACCCGACCAATCTGATTCTCGCTCAGGTGCGCGTGGCCGAAGTACCCGGCCACGTCCGCCCAGCGGGTATCCGCGAGCCGCTCGAAGAGATAGAGGCGGTGGAGCGTCTGCTTGTTCGCCGTGATGTCCGAGCCTGCCGGCTTGCCGATCTCGGTCGTCTCCTCCATCACGCCCAGGTGATCGTCGCGGATCTGGAAGACGATCCCCTCGAGCTCGCCCCAGCGGCTCAGCGCGTCGACGGTCGCCTCGTCGGCTCCGGCGAGCATCGCGCCTAACATGAGCGGCAGCGAGAAGGTGTAGCGGCCCGTCTTGTACCTGTAGACCGAAAGGATCTCTTCTTCGCTCGCGGCGTGCGGTGAGTGCCCGTTGGCGACGTCGGCCATCTGCGCTACGCCGACTTTGGCGATTTCGTCGGTCACGAGCTTCATCAGCCGTACGCGGGTCTGCGCGGACAGCGTCGTCGCCCCGATCGCCGACACGGCCATCAGCGCGGCGACGTCGCCGCCGCAGATCGCCATACTCTCGCCGAACCGGTCCGGGTCACGGTAGCCGTTCTCGCTCGCGTACCGCCGATACTGCTCGTAGACCGCCGGCTTGCCGCGGCGAACCGGATCCTCGTCCATGATGTCGTCGTGGATGAGGAGAAAGCTCTGGATGAGCTCGAGCGACGCGGCGACCGTATACACGGCCTGCTCGCCGGCGACGTCGAACGCCTGCGCGGTCGCGGCGACGAGCGAGCCCCTGATGACCTTGCCGCTGCCGGCGAAATCGAGGATTCGTCGGCGCAGGTCCCCTCCCCATCCGTTGATCCGGCTGAGCGGCTCTCCATGGTCGCGGTCGATGCGTCCGAGCGCCTCGACGACGGGAGCACGGTGAGCTGCGAGCGTTTCGATCATGAGGCCACTCGCGTATCGGCGCCCGGGGCGATGAAGTTGCCCAGGACGGTCCGGACGATCCGGGGCCGCGACGGCTTGACCTTGCGGCGGAAGACGACGAAGGGGTCGGATTCGATCGTCGAGGCGGTCCAATTGTACATGTCGGCGGCGGTCTTGATGGGAACGAGGTACCTGCGCGGGATGAAGGAGTATCCCGATTCGGCCTCGCTCTGCCAGGCCCGGTAGCGATCGAGCTGACGTGTGAGAAAGCCGATGAACTCGCCCTCCCGTGCCCGCGCGGTCTCCTCGCGG
>CAYWJH010000015.1:0-51581 GCA_964458555.1 uncultured Spirochaetaceae bacterium
CTGCTCTTGAGCATCTACCAGCACCGTTATAGGTATTGAGCGACGGTGCTGGCAGAAGCTGCTGGCAGCACCCGCTATAGGTATTGAGCGACGGTGCTGCAGAAACCGCCGGATCTCACTCGGACGGCTCGTTTTCCTTCGACGCGTTCCAGAGCTCATCCATGAGCTCGAAGTGCTCCTGCGACGGTTGTTTCCCCGCGCGCGCGAGCTCCCGCTCGATGTGGTGGAAGCGTTCGGTGAACTTAGTGTTGGCCCGGTTGAGCGCGGTCGACGGATCTACGCCGAGATAGCGCGCGAGATTGACCGCGCTGAAGAGCATGTCGCCGACCTCGCGCTCGAGCGCGGCCTCCGCGGTATCGTCGTCGCGCCGTCGCGTTGCGAGCGCGGGTTCTCCGCCGGCCGCCTCGACGACCTCGTCGATCTCCTCGTGCAGCTTGTCTCTGACACCGGAGAGCGAGGGCCAGTCGAAGCCGACCTTCGCCGCCTTGCGCTGGAGCTTGAAGGCGCGTTCGAGCGACGGGAGGGCGCGCGAGACGCCGTCGAGCGCGCCGGTCTTGGCGCGCTTTCCCTCCTGTTCGACCTTGATGCGCTGCCACTGGTCGAGCACGTCGTCGGTCGACGAGACCTGAGCCTCGGCGAAAACATGGGGGTGTCGGCGGACGAGCTTTTCGCAGATCGACTCGAGAACATCCTCGACGCGGAAACGCCCGTCCTCCTCGTACATCCGCGCGATCATCGTCACGAGCAGGTAGAGATCGCCGAGCTCTTCTCGGATGTCCTCGGGCCGATCCGACTCGATTGCCTCGATCGACTCGTAGGTTTCTTCGAGCAGGTGACGACGCATCGTCGACGGGGTCTGCTCGCGGTCCCACGGGCACCCGTCGGGTGCCCGCAACCGGACGATGATCTCGTAGAGCCTCTCAAAGGCTTGGGTGGCACTCATCGGCGCACTCTACCTGAAAAGCGGCCGCGCGGACAACCGGGGCCGGACAAACCGGGGTCAGGGACTTCGGCCGGTAGATAGCGGATCGCCGCGACGCAAGTAGACAGAATATGTATTATCGGAAGTAATGGGTTCGACGCGCTGCGGTGGTTTGTGGGCCGGTCGTTTCGTCCGCCGTCCGCGCGTGCCGCGGGTCCCGGCTCGCGCGTCGCGCTCAGCCGTTGGACGCGGTGACGAGCGCGAACAGGACGGTGAGCACGATCGATCCGACGAGCGGCGGGACAACGTCCACGGCGCCGGCGAGAACGATCAGATCGCCGAGCTCGACGAGGAAGATGGTGTCGACGAGCCCGGCGAGTACGGCGCCGAGCAGCCCGACGAGCGAGGCGGCCCAGGCGCCGCCGAGGAACCGGATGCGCAGGATATGGTGCGCGATGAGCGGCGGCCCCGACCCCGCGACGACGTACGTGAGAAGTGTGATTACGAAGGCTGCAGTGGTCATTGGTAGGATACCCCGAGAAGCTGATCTGCCACGATGGCCGTCGAATAGAGCTCTGAAAACGTGCCGGTGACGTAGTCGATGCCGTACGCGGTGATCGCGAGTCCCATCTCCACAGTCCCTCCCGGCGGCAGCGGGTTTGGCGTGTCGGCGTCCGCGGCCCGAATGTCGGACGGCGTGAAGCGCACCGGATCGGTCGGGTTGCCGAGCGCCGCCTGGTCGCGCAGGAGAACGACCGTGCGCGGGCCTTCGGTGTTCCACGAGGCGAACGCGTCGGCGGTGGACGCCGGACTGTCCGGGAAGACGATGGAGACGGTGAACGCCTCGTCGCGTTCGTCGCCGGTCAGCGGCAGAGCCGGCGACCCGTTCGAATCGGCAGCGTAGACCCTTCGGTAGTCGCGTGCCCCGAGGGTCGTGACGACGCTGCCCGGCGTCGCGACCTCGATCGCCGACCGGTCGGCCGCGAATGCGCCGTCGACGTCACCCGCGGCGGGATCGTAGAACTTGTAGTAGAGCTCGTAGCCGCGGAAACTGTCGAGGTCGTTGAGCTCATCGTGGGCGAAACTCATCGTCGGCGGAAGAGAGCTGACGGTGCCGAGCACCGGCGGCGCGAGGAAGACGTACTGCGGGATGCCGCAGGAGGTGGCGAGCAGCGCTGCGAGCACCACGACGAGACCGAGGATGAGCCCTCCCCCGCCCCGGCCGGGTGTTCGAGGTGCGGGACGTACGGCGCGCCTCGCCGCCCGGCGGCGCGGCCGATTGGTGCTACGAATGCTCCGGTTGGTCGTACGCGAGCTCCTCGGCCGTCGGCTCTATCCCGCCCGCTACGTCGGCGAGCTCGTAGATCAGGAGCGGCTTCTGCTTGCCTTTGACGCGGATCAGGTCGAGCTCGCGTCCGATCGCCTGATCACGAATCTCGCCCCACGTGTTCTCGCTCACGATCACGTTGGTACCATACTGCTTGTTGATTCCTTCGAGCCGTGCGCCGGCGTTCACCTCGTCGCCCATGAGCGTGTAGTTCAGTCGCCCTGCGCTGCCCATGTTTCCGACCGTCATGAGACCGCTGTTGATCCCGATGCCTATGTCGATTGGCTTGGGCGGCAGGAACGCCCACTCCGGGTCGTTCTCGCGCAGGTACGCCATACGCTCGTTGAACTCCGCCAGGGCCTCCATCTGTCGGAGGGCGCACTTGCACGCGAGGATGCGGTGGTCCTTCTGCGGTAACGGCGCACCCCAGAAACACATGATCTCGTCACCCACGTACTTGTCGAGCGTGCCGTTGTACTCGAGGATGACGTCGGTCATCGCGGTGAGATAGCCGTTGAGGTACTTGACGAGCTCCTGCGAGGTCATGTTCTCCGACATGTCGGTGAACCCGCGGATGTCCGAGAAGACCACGGTGATCTCCTGCTCGACGCCTCCGAGTACCGGCGGCGTCTCGATCAGCTCGTCGACGACCTGCGGGGAGACGTACTTTCCGAACATCTCGGTGATCATGCGCTTCTCGCGCCCCTCGGTCAGAACGCGGTAGACGACGACCGCGACGAAGGTGAGGATCATCGCGAGCGCCGGCGACGAGAAGTTTACGATGAACGCTTGGCTGTCGAACACGAGCGTGGTGACGAAAAAGAAGACCAGAATCGCGACGATCGTGATACCGAACGACCAGAGCGGATTGCGGAGCAGACTCGCGACGATCGCCGTGAGCAGCACGGCGCCTACGAGGATAGCGAGGTCCACCCAGAACGGCGCGTGACGCAGAAATCGGTCCATGACGATCGTATTCAACGCGTTCGCGTGGATCTCCACGCCGAACATCAGCCCGTACGGCGTGAGCTTCTCGTCCTCCGCCATCCCGGCTGAAAACGGTCCGACCATGAGGATCTTGTTGTCGGCGGCGCGCGTGGGCCGCCAGGTCGACGGGTCGGGACCGACGACGCCTCTGCCGGTGTAGGCCGCGTAGGAGCGGATGGGAAAGGTGTGATGGCCGTCGCGCGAGGGGCTCGACCGCGGGCCCATATAGTTGATGAGCATCTCGCCGTCTTCGTTGATGGGGATCACGACGTCTTCGACGAGACGGTACCTGGCCTCTTCCACGATGTTACCCTCCGCGTCGGTTTTCGGGAAGCGAATAGGCACGTAGTACGGACCCCATTCGTCCGTGTCGGTGTCGTAGACCTCGACATGGGGGATGACGATGTGCTCGCCGAGCACGATCTCGAGGTCATCGTAATCCTTGTTGAAGTAGTCGAGAGCGAGCGCGAGCGTGATGCTGGGGATGAACTGATCGCGGAAGCGCCGTACCAGGTAGTACTCCTCGTCGATCTCGCCGTCGTTATCGGTGTCGACTCGTTCGGCAGGTGCCGATGCCTCCATCCGTTCGCGCAACTCGTCGAGAGACTGCTCGGTCATGGGCTGTTCAATGTGGTGATAGATGCCGTCGCGGTCGGCCCAGGCGAGGCGCTCGTAGTTTTCGATGTCCACGGGTGTGGTCGGCGAGAGCTCCCCGAGGCGGATCTCCTCGACGAGGCGGGAGACCTTCGCGACAAGCGGCTGGTGCCGGAAGACCGCATCCCAGTCCTGGTCGAAGTTCGCGTGCCCGTAGCCGGCCGCCACGCGCCCGTACGGTTGCAGCGGCGGCTCGAGCCCGAAGTGCGTACGCATCGTCGACCAGTCGCCCTGGACGTCGTCTATCCGCCCAAGGGTGTCGAAGAGGACCTCGTGACGCTCGAAGAACTCCTCTTCGGCCGCCGGGGGCGGGGGGTCGTTCGCGAGCACCGTCTCGACGAACACGCGCTCGCTCGCGTCGATCGCCTCGACGAGGATGGCGTCGCTGTAGGCGTCTTCGGACGGCTCGATGAAGAACAGGTCGAGGAACAGCGCGCGCTCGCGATTCGTCTGGTCGGAAATGCGCGCGAAGGAGTTCACGAGATCGGCGTGTCGCCAGCGCGGCCACGGCCAGCGTCCGAACTGGGCGAGGCTGTTCGTGTCGATCGCGATGATCTCGATGTCCCGGCTGATCGCCGGGTTGCGCTCCTGGTAGACGACCCCCTCCTGGACGCTCTCACCCCGGAACGTCTCCTTGAGCATGAAATGCACGCTCAGGAGCTTGAGCTCGAGCCGCTCGGGTACGGCGGTGAAGAAGGTCATGAGAAGAAAAACGCCGATCACCAGTAATCCGATGATCAGCGCGAAATACTCGGTCTTGAAGATCTTGCTGGCCACGAAGCCCTCCCCGAAGGATACGGCCCGCGAGGGCCGGGCGTTGGGGCGTCCGTTATCCGCCGATACGCCCCTCAACGGTCAGCGTGATTATACGGTTGCGTGCGAGGTTTGTCCAACTGCTTGCAGGATAGCCGTCTATGAGCTGTCGATACGCTTCGGCGGCATCGGCGATGCGGTCTGCCTGCTCGCTGAGCCGCCCGATAGAGAACAGTGCGCGCGGTGCCTCCGCGGTCTCACCGTCGTACTCGTCGGCGATGCGGCGATGAATCTCGAGCGCCCGATCGGTCTCGCCCGCGTGCTCGAGCGCGATCGCCGCGTCCATCAGCGAGACCGGCGCGAGGTAGGTTTCGGCCGACTGGTCTGCGACTTCGAGGTACCTCTTGGCCGCCTCGTCCCATCGATCGAGCTCGACGAGCGCCTGCGCGTCGACGAGGCGGGCCCGAGCTGCGGCGTACGTGCGGGGATAGCTGTCGATGACCGCCGCGACGTCTTCGGCGAGCGCGTCGTAGGCGGCGGCTTGTGCGTCCGCGTCGGTCTGCAGCCAGTCCTCGAAGTCCTGCTGCAATTCGTCGACCGCCGTGAGCGCACGCTCGGTCCGGGCGTTCTGGACGGACAGAACGATGATGAGTGCGACGATGGCGACCACGAGGACGCCGACCGTGATCCCAATCGTGGTACGATGGCGGGTGAGAAAGTCGATCAGTACGTCCATCGGTCGGCGCTGCGACTCTTCGGTCGCCTGTTTCTGAAGCTGCTTCATGCTCGTGCTCCTAGCGGTTGATTTCCAGTTCCTTGATGAGTCGGGAGAGATACGTTCGTTGGATGCCGAGCACCTTGGCGGTTTCGGTCTGGTTCCATGCGTGTGACCGTAGCGCTCCCTCGATGAAATGCTTCTTGAAAAGCGTTGTCGCTTCCTTCAGTGGCCGTTCGGCGTAGCCGTCGTCGGAGGCGCCGGCGCTGTTCTGCAGGACGAGATCGCTCGGCGCGATGTACTCATCGGAGCAGATTACAACGGCGCGCTCGACCGCGTTCTCGAGCTCGCGCACGTTTCCCGGCCACGTATAGGAAAGCAGCGTCTCCATCGCGGCATCGGTGAAGCCGCGCACGGTCTTCTTCGTCTCCCGCCGGAAGCGCTGGAGGAAGAAGGTAGCGAGCTCCGGGATGTCCTCCTGCCGCTGGCGCAGCGGTGGAATCTGGAGCGGGAGGACGTTCAGCCGGTAATAGAGATCGTTGCGGAAGGCGCCGGAGTCGACCGCCTGCTCGATGTCACGGTTCGTCGCGGCGATGATCCGCACGTCCACGGTGACCGGCTCGCTCGATCCGAGGCGTTCGAAGGTGCGCTGCTGAATGACGCGCAGCATCTTCGCCTGGATGGGAAGCGGTAGCTCGACGATCTCGTCGAGAAAGATCGTCCCACCGTCGGCGAGCTCGAAGCGGCCGCGTCGGTTGCTGCTCGCGTCGGTGAACGCGCCCTTCACGTGTCCGAAGAGCTCGCTCTCGAGCAGCGGCTCGGGCAGCGCGGCGCAGTTGACCCGGACGAGCGGCTTGTCGGCGCGTTTGCTCTGGAGGTGGATCTGCTCGGCGAAGAGCTCCTTGCCTACCCCGCTCTCGCCGAGTATCAGCACCGAGCTGTCGGTCTGTGCGACCCGCGCGACGAGGTCCAGTTTCTCGCTGATCGCCTTGCTCGAGCCGACGAACGTGTGATACCCGCGGTCGGTCGCGATCTGATCCTGCAGGCTCGAGATCTCGTTGCGCGCCTGCTCGAACGACTTCGCGTTCTGGATCGCGAGCGCCGCCTGATTGGCGAAGACCTCGAGCCAGAGACGGTCCTCCTCGTCGAAGTCACGCCCGCTTTGCTTGTTGATGATCTCGATTACGCCCACGCACTCGTTGCGCACGCGCATGGGAACGGCGAGGATGCGCTGGGTCGTGAACCCGACCTTCTTGCCGATGTCGCTGTAGAAGCGCGGATCCGAGCTCACGTCGTTGACGATAAGCGAGCGGTTGTGCTCGAATACCCAACCGGCGATGCCTTCGCCCTTGGCGAGGCTGAACTTCTGGACCTCTTCGCCCTTCGAACCGAGCGAGATCTCGAAGTAGAGACGCTCGGTTTCGGGGCTGACGAGCAGCAGCGAGCTCGCCTCGCCGTCGGTCAACCGGGTGGCCGATTCGAGGATTCGGGTGAGCAGCGTGCGCGATTCAGAGTAGTCCGAGTTGATGAGCGCATTCAATTCGATCAGCGTCTCGAATTTCTGCGGGTCAACAGGGCTCTTGAACATGGCGCGCGACAGAGTGCGGACGAATCGCCCTTCAGGGCAATTCGCCTATTCCTCGTTCTCCTTGTCCTTGAGAATGTCACCGAGCGTGAAGGTGTCGCTATCCTCTCCACCGATGTACTTCTGCATTTCCTGGCGCTGTTCCTGGCGCGCGAGCTCGCGAACGGAGAGCGAGAGTTTCTGGCGTCCCGGGTTGATCTCCGTCACCACGGCGCGGATCGTATCGCCTACGTTGATCTTCTCGACCGCCTTCTCGAACGGCATTTCCCGCGGATCGGCGAGCTGGCTCTTGTTGATGAGCCCTTCGACGCCGCCCTGGACGCGGACGAAGACGCCGAAATCGGTGATGTTCGTGACTTCGCCGTCAATAATGCTGCGCTCAGGGTAGGCCTTCTTGAGGCTGTCCCACGGGTCTTCGGATAGCTGCTTCATGCCGAGCCGGATATTGTGATGCTCGGGGTCGGTTTGAATCACCATGCACTCGATCTCCTGGCCCTCGCTGAGCGCGGCGCTCGGGTGCTTGTATCGCTTCGTCCACGAGATGTCGTCCACGTGCAGGAATCCGTCGATTCCCTCTTCGAGCTCGACGAACGCTCCGGCGTTGGTGAGCTTCTTCACCGTCCGCGTCAGGCGCATGCCTTCCGGGAACTTGTCCGGCATCGCCTCCCAGGGGTTGGGCAGGACCTGCTTGAGCCCCAGCGACACGCGACCGGCGGGCACGTCGTAGTCGAGAATCTTCGTCTCTACTTCGTCGCCGACGTCCAGGAGCTCCTTCGGGTGGTTGATGCGCTTCACCCAGGAGAGCTCGGAGATGTGGGCCAGCCCTTCGATTCCTTCCTCGAGCTCGATGAAGGCTCCGAAGTCGGTGAGCTTCGTGACCTTGCCCTTGACGACCATGTCCGTGTTGTACTTCTCCTCGAAGTGGTTCCACGGGTCCTCGGTGAGGTGCTTGAGGCTCAGGTTGATCTTCTGGTTCTCATGATCCATGCGGATCACCTTGAGGGCGAGCTCTTGACCGCGCTTCACGTAGTCCTTGGGCCGATTGACGTGGCCCCAGCTCATATCGTTGATATGCAGCAGGCCGTCGAAGCCCCCCAGATCGACGAAGGCGCCGAACGAGGTGAAGCTCTTCACCGCGCCTTCCACGACGTCGCCGATCTCGACGTGCTCGAAGAACTCGTGCTTGCGCTTCGAAGCCTCTTCCTCAATATAGTCGCGGCGCGAGAGCACGATGTTGACCCGGTTCTCGCTGTAGATGCGCTCGACGTAGAACTTGGCAGTCATCCCGACGTACTCGTCCGGGTTTTCCACGCGCCTGATGTCCATCTTCGAGATGGGATTGAACGCGCGAATCTTGTGCCCCAGATCGATCTCGAATCCGCCCTTGATGGCCCTCGCCACCGTTCCCTCAACCGGTTGGCGCTCCTGGAAAGCATCCTTGAGTTCTTTCCAGAATCGCTTCTCGTCTGCCTTTCGCTTCGATACGACGACACCGCCGCCGAGCGTCTCCTTGTTCAGGAGGACGACTTCGACGGTGTGACCCACCTCGGGAGCTTCGTCGAACTCCTCGGTGGGGACCCTGCCTTCCGACTTGTAACCGATATCAACAAACGTGGTTTCCGGGCCAGTCTGAATTACAGTTCCCTCAATCAGCTGACCTACCTCAAGCTCATCCAGCGGCTGCAGGTATTGCTCCTGGAGTGCCTCCTGCAACTGCTGGTGCGCAGAGGTATCGCCGTTTTGTACGTCCCTGTCTGTCATGACTGCCCTAATGCTCCTGTAGATGTATTTGTTCTTGCTGAGAAGATAGCGTGCACCACAATCTCACAAACCTGATCTACCGTCAAGTGTGAGCTATCAATGTACAATGCGGAGGGGTCCAACTTCAAGCGCCCAACGGCTTTTGTCGTATCAATTTGGTCGCGTTCGGCGATGCCGGCGCGCACCTGGTCGTAGGGGATCGTGCCGTCGAGCTCGTCGTAGCGGCGGCGCGCCCGTGACTCGATCGAGGCGTCGAGATAGACCTTGACCTCCGCGTCCGGGAATACGACGGTCGTCATGTCGCGGCCCTCGGCGATGACGTCGCGCCGGTTCGAGATCCGGCGCAGGTGCGCGTTGACTACGTCGCGAACGCCGGGTGCCGAGGAGACGCCGGCGACGTGTGCGTCGACCGCTTGCGTCCGCAGCTCGGGGCCGATCCGCCGTCCGTCTACGACGATACCGCGCGGCCACACGTTGAGCTCGAGTCGGCCTGCCGCTTCGGCGACCGCCTCGCCATCCGTCGGGTCCACTCCGTGTTCGAGGACCCACCAGGTGATCGCACGGTAGAAGTTGCCCGAATTGAGGTAGAAGAGGTCGGCCTCCCGGGCGATGCGCTGCGCGACGGTCGACTTACCGGTGCCGGCGGGGCCGTCAATCGCGACCGTCATGACCGCCCCCCTTGCCGTCCGAAGAACCAGTCGACCTCCTTCTGCGACAGCGGCCGGTACTGCCCCGACGGAGTGTCCTTGAGCTTCACGATGCCGATGCGAACGCGATGGATACGGCGCACCCCGATTCGCCAGTGGGCGAAGACCCGACGGATCTCACGGTTCTTGCCCTCGGTGAGCGTGAGCCGTACGCTGCGGGGCGTCTTGTACTGGTAGCGGTCGAGCCGGTAGGTCTCGCCGTCGACGACGATCCCCTGCTGGTACTCGTCGAGGAGCGCGCTCGGGATGGGTTTCTGCGCGTCGACGCGGTACTCTTTCTCTACCCGGTTCGACGGATGAGCGACGACCCGCGCAAACTCCCCGTCGTTTGTATAAAAAATCAGACCCGACGAGAGAAAATCGAGGCGTCCTACGCTGAACAGGCGCTCCTCGTAGTGCGGCTCGAGCAGCGACACCGCGAGCGGCCGCCCCTCCGGATCGTGTGCCGAACAGAGGTAGCGTCGCGGCTTGTTCAGCGCGACGTAGACGTTGCGCTGCTCGATCCGTACCGGCTTTCCGTCGACGCGTACGTCGTCGGTCGGGAGCACCTTCGTCCCGAGTCGGGTGACGATCTCGCCGTTGACGCTGATCGAGCCGTTCTCGATCAGACGCTCGCTCGCCCGTCGGGAGGCGACACCGGCGCGCGCGAGGTAAAGCTGTAGTCTGAGGGGCTCATTCTTCTTCGTCACGGGCAAACTTCTTCTGGTCGGCTTCGTCGAGTCGCGGCAGGTCGGCGATGCTCGAGAGGCGAAAGAGCTTCAGGAACTCGCGCGTCGTACCGTACTGTACCGGACGCCCGGGCGCGTCCTTGCGGCCGACCTCCTTCACGAGGTCGCGCGAGAGGAGCAATCGCATCATCCCGTCGGCGTTCACGCCGCGGAGGTTCTCGATCTCGCCACGCGTAATGGGTTGTGAGTAGGCGATGATCGAAAGCGTTTCCATCGCCGCCCGGGAGAGCCTGGCGTCGTTCTTCTTCCCGTACCGGTCGCGGAGCGCCGGTGCGAGCTCCTCTTTCGGGGACAGCGTGTAGCCGTCGGCGATCTCGGTGAGCTCGAGCCCGTGCTCGGGCGTCGAGAGCGTCTCGCGCAGCTGCGTGAGCGCGTCGAGAACGACTTCGCGCGGCAGGCCGCTGATACGCTGGAGCGAACGCAGGTCGACCGGCTCGGACTCGAGATAGAGGATCGCCTCGATGAGCGCGGCTTCGGTTTCGAGGTTCACCCGCCGCCTCCGTCGTTCGCGAGTCCCGTCGAGAGGTCCTCGTCGGGCTGCGCGGGAGCGCGCCCGCGCCGGATCCGTATGTCGCCGAAGAGCCGGTTCTGGTAGACCCCGATACGCCTCGTCTTTACCGCCTCGAGCACGGCGAGGAACGCGCATACGACGTCCATCACCGAATCGGCGCGGACCACGATGTCGGTGAAGAGGAACTCGCCGCGCTTTTCGAGCAGCTCGTTGATCAGGCTGAGTTTCTCGTTGATCGAAACCTCTTCGTAGAGGTCGATGATCCGCTCCGGGGTGAGATTCGACATGAGGCTCGTGAACGTCTGAAGGAGGTCCCAGACGTCGATCTGCTGCCAGAGCTCGTCGTCGGCCACAAAGTCGAACGAGCGCTGCTTCTTGCGCGGTTCGATTACCCACTCCGCCGACTCTTCCTGCTCGGTCATGAGCTGGCTCAGGCGTTTGAACTTCTGATACTCGATGAGCCGGTCGACGAGCTCCTGGCGCGGGTCGTCGAACTCCTCGTCGTCGTCGTAGCGCGTGGGCAGGAGCATCCGGCTCTTGATGAGCAGGAGCGTCGCCGCGAGCCCGTAGAACTCGGTGATGTACTCCAGATCGACGCGCGTGGCGTACTCGAGCGCCTGGATGTACTGCTCGGTGATCTCGTGGATGGGAATGTCGTAGATGTTGATCTCAGAGCGCCTGATGAGAAAGAGCAGGAGGTCGAGCGGCCCCTCGAACTGCTCGAGTCGAACGTGATGCTTCTCTGGTGCGGTTTCGGGAGATGGTGCGCTCAAGGCTCACATGAGTATACCCAACAGCCTCGACCGAGGTAAATACCTCTGCGGGCGAAAAGCGGGCCGAGCAGTACACGCCGCGACCGTTCGGCGAGAGGGGCGCGCGCGGCCGCGGTGCGGCCGCGTCGCATCCGTGCCTAGAAGAGCTCGTCGTCGGCGGGTGCCGGGGCGTCTCCGGGTGCCTTCGCGCCGGTCTTTGTCGGGGCCTTGCCGCCCGACGACGCGCCGTCGCTCTTCGTGCCCTCATCGGCCTTCTTCTCGTCCTCCGCGGGCGGCTTCAGGTGGGCGAACATCTTTTCGCGCAGCTGCGCTTCGAGCGCCAGCGCGATGTCCTCGTTGCTCTCGAGGAACGCCTTCGCGTTTTCGCGGCCCTGGCCGATCCGTTCCTCGCCGTAGGAGTACCAGCTTCCGCTCTTCTGGACGAGATCGTACTTCAGCGCGGCGTCGAGCAGGCTTCCGGTGGCCGAAATGCCCTTTCCGAAAATGATCTCCATCTCCACTTTCTTGAACGGCGGAGCCACCTTGTTCTTCGCGATCTTCACGCGCACCTTGTTGCCGATCGCGTTGTCCGCGCCCTGCGTAATCGTCTCGATCCGGCGCACCTCGAGCCGGACCGAGGAGTAGAACTTGAGCGCCTTTCCGCCGGTGGTCGTCTCCGGGTTGCCGAACATGACGCCGATCTTCATACGGATCTGGTTGATGAAGATGAGCGACGTACCGCTCTTGGAGATCGTCCCGGTGAGTTTGCGGAGCGCCTGGCTCATGAGCCGCGCCTGGAGGCCCACGTGGCTGTCGCCCATGTCGCCGTCGATCTCCGCCTGCGGGGTGAGCGCGGCGACCGAGTCCACGACGATCATGTCCACCGCGCCGGAGCGTACGAGCGATTCGGCTATCTCGAGCGCCTGCTCGCCGGTATCCGGCTGCGAGACCCACAGCTCGTCGATATTCACACCGAGGTTTCGCGCGTAGATCGGGTCGAGCGCGTGCTCGGCGTCGATGAAGGCGGCGATCCCGCCGGCCTTCTGCGTCTCGGCGAGCGCGTGGAGCGCGAGCGTCGTCTTGCCGCTCGACTCGGGGCCGTAGATCTCGATCACCCGCCCGCGCGGGTAGCCGCCGAGACCGAGCGCCTCGTCGAGCAGGATGGATCCGGACGGAATCGTCTGGATCCCCGCGTTGTTTGTTCTCGAGCCGAGCTTCATCAGCGAGCCCTGCCCGAACTGTTTCTCTATCTGGAGACGAGCGGCTTCGATCGCCCTCTGCTTCTCCTCGTTGGTCGCGTCCGCAGCCGCCGCGGGCGTCGTCGTCGTCGACTTCTTGGCCATGGGTTCCCCTCCGCGTGTGAGCGTCATCATACCCTTCCTACGGCCGAAAAGGCGATACCGCTTCACTTCCTGATAATATCGGGGTCGTTTTCCTCCGGTCAATACGCCGATAATCGGTAGAGATGAGGCTCGCGATCGCGACGACACTCCTACTCGCTGTGCTGCTGCTCGCGGTCGGACCGCCGGTGCTCGCCTCCGACGGCCGCGCCGACGAAGGGTCCGACGACGATCCGGGCGCGTCGCTGCTCGCGGAGGTGATCCGGCGCACCGAATTCGACGAGCTCGCCGCTGACCTGGGAACTGGGGCCCTCCCGCTCGCGGCTTCCCCGGCGCAGGTGGCGCGAGCTCTCTTCGACCCATGGGTTCGGCTTCCGCCGCGCGAGCGCGAAGCGCTGCTGCTCCTGCTGCTGCGGACGAGCGAAGACCCGAACGAGCGGCGGGACCTCGCCCGCGCCCTCTTCGCCCGGCTCGACGAGCTTTCCGACTGGTCGCTCCTCGCGCTGCTCTTCGAGGAGGGCCTCCGTACGGGAGCGGGTTCGCTCGACGACGCGCTCGACGCCGCCGCTCGCGTCCTCGCCGCGCTCGAGGAGCCCTCGCCGCGACGCGCCGGGTACGAGCGCCTCGCGATCGCGGTGGCAGGTCATGCGCGCGGGGTGGCGCTCGCCTCGAACGGGTCGACGGCCGGCGCGGCGCTCCCGCTCGCCGAAACGCTCCGGGCGATCGCGCGCCTGAGTCGATCGGAGGCGGTGGTCGAGGCTGCCCGCACATCGGCCCGTGCGCTGCTCGATCTGCCCGCCGGAAACCGGTAGTGGCCGCGGTCGGACAAATTGACGCTGCAACCGACCGCCGGTAGACTGCGGGTATGCGCGGCGACCTCCTGATCCTCTCCACCCGATCGATGAAGGACTACACCGACCGGGTGGCGTACCACGTAGAGACGTTTCCGGAGTTCCATACGACGAACCAGTCGAAGGAGTTCGTGGGGCAGATGAACGCGGTGAAGTTCGCCGACGGGGAGATGGAAGTCGAGGTAGGCACGAGCCTGCGCGGCAAGGACGTCTACCTCTTCGGCAACAACGCGAGCAGGAACACGCACAACCTGAGCGTGGAGGAGAACAAGCTCGAGCTCTACCACGCCGTGGACGCGCTGCGACGCTCCGCGGCGGGCAAGATCACGCTCATCGAGCCGTACTGCTCGTCTTCGCGGTCGGACCGGACGACGAGGCGCAACTCCGTCGGCTTCTGGATTCACTACAAAACGCTCATGAGCCTGGGCGTCGATCACATCGTCACGTACAATCTGCATTCGGACAAATCGCGCACGGTGGTAGACCCGACGCTCTGCGCGATCGAGGACATCCCGGCGATGGTGCTGCTGAAGGAGTACATCACCGACACCTTCATCAAGAGCGTCGGGCACCTCGAAGAGCACGTGCGCGAGAACTGGCTGTTCTGCTCGGTCGACGCCGGAGGCGAAGGCGTGGCGAAGCGCTTCGCGCAGGCGTTCGGGACACAGCTGGTAATCGCGCACAAGCAGCGCGATTACAACAAGGCGAACGTCGTCGAGTCGATCAACATCCTCACCTCGAGCGAGATCGAGGGCAAGGAGATCTGGATCGTCGACGATATGGTCGACACCGCGGGATCGGTCTACACGCTCGTTCGCGAGCTCAAGGAACGCAAGGTCGGCAAGATCAACATCGCCGCCGTGCACCCGGTGCTCTCGGCGCCGGCGGTGAGCCGGCTCACACGGCTCCACGAGGAAGGATTGCTCGAGAAGATGGTCGTCGTCGACACGGTCCCGTGCTCGGAGCAGCTGAAGGAGGATATGCCCTTCCTTCACGTCGTCTCATCGGCGCGGCTGTCCGCGGAGGTGATCATGCGCATGCACGAGGAAGGAAGCCTCTCGCCGTTCTTCGACCAGTTCAACGCCTGGGAGTACCTCTCGAGCCTGAAGCTCTTCATCTGAGGTCCGCAAGCGCGGCCGCTCAGCCTCGCGAGTCGAGCAGCAGCGTCACCGGCCCGTCGTTCGTGTACGTCACGTCCATGTGCGCGCCGAACACGCCGGTCTCCACGAGGATACCGTCGCTTCTCCACAGCTCGACGATCGCCTCGTAGAGCCGGTTCGCCTCCTGCGGCGCGGCGGCGCGGTTATAGCTCGGACGTCGCCCCTTGCGCAGGTCGCCGTGGAGCGTGAACTGGCTCACCGCGAGGATCCCGATGCGCTCGTCCTCCCGTCGTTCGAGCTGGGCGAGCGCGAGGTTCATCTTCCCCTCTGCGTCCTCGAAGATGCGCAGCCCGGCGACCTTCTTCGCGACGAACTCGAGGTCGCCCCGGCGGTCGCCCTCCTCCACGCCCACGTAGACGAGCAACCCACGGTCGATCGCGCCGGTGACCGCTCTGTCGACGACCACCGACGCCGCGCGGACCCGCTGGATCACCGCCCTCACCGGTCTCTCCGCGGGGCGATCCGCCGGATACTCGTCGCGACGAGCGTGATCTCGCCGTCGCGGGGTTCCACCCGCCCGATGAGCTCCACGGAGCCCGGCTGGACGTCCGCGGTGAACGGCACGGTGACCGGGACGGTCCCCTCGAGCACGCGCTCGCTCTCGTAGCCGACGAGCAGCGTGAAGCGGATCGCGTCGTCGGCGACGTCGATGTTGCTCGTCTGACCGCTCCAGCGGACGTGGCAGCCGTCGTAGAGCCACGGTTCGGCGGCGACCTCGTCGTAGGAGAAATTGTCGCGGAAATTGACGAAGGTGGGCGTGCGGAAGTAGCTCGTCACGAGGCGTATGCGCTCCTTCAGAAGCGGGCTCGCGTTGGAGAGCAGGATGCGGTTCGCCTCGCGGCGCGCGAGGTTGTCGCGGAAGTCGTTGAAGAGCTCACCCACCCGTTCGACGAGCTCTTCGATCTGCTCGTCGTTGTAGACGTAGCGGAACTCGCCGGCGAAATCGGTGAGGTCGTCGGGGAGCTCGGACGGAGCGATCGTGCCCACGCCCTCGCGCTCGACCCGGTCCCGCTCGAGCAGGCGCGAGATCGGCTCGGGCAGCAGAATGATGCCGGCGGCGACCACGAGCGCGATCGCTCCGGTGAGCGGAATCCACGCCGGCATCGCGAAGCCGAGTCTCGGATAGAACCGGGTGAGCCGCCCCGACTCGGCCATCGTGACGAACTCGGAGGGGTCCTCGGTACGGCGCACGAGCGCAAGCCCGCGGCGGGCCTGTTGGTTGTTCGGTTCGCGGTCGAGCACCGAGAGCCACCGGTTGAGCGCCGCAGGGATCTCTCGGCGCCGCAGGTGGACCGCCGCAAGGCCGAGCTCGACGCGAGACTCGCCCGCCTTGATCTGCTGGGCGCGCTGGAGGTAGGAGTACGCGCCGCCGTAGTCACCGGTGTAGAGACAGGCGGTGCCGAGCAGGCGGTAGAAGGTGAAGTTGTCGCGGTAGAGGAAGACCTGCGACTCGAGCAGCGAGATGACCTGTGAGAACTTCCGGGAGCGCAGCAGCCGCTCGGCACGGCTCAGCGTCTTCTGTCCGCGCATCTACTCTCCGCGAATGACGTCGGCGAGCGTCTCGAGCTCGGCCTGCAGCCTGCTGACTTCCTCTGGGTCGATCTCGTCCGACGCGATGAGCGCGTTGAGGCGGTCGACGAGCTCGGTCAGGCGTTCGAGCAGCGGGTTCGCCCCGGTCGTCTCGGCGGCGACCTGCGGGCTCAGGTAGCCCTGCGGGGAGAGATTTCCCATCTGCACGACGACCGAGTAGGAGTCGCGCGATCGCAGCTGCTCGATCGGGTAGAGCACGAGCAGCGCCGAATCGTTGATCGAGTACGGGAGACGGTTGAAGTTCCGCGTCTCGTTGACATCGTAGTCCCAGCTCGAATCGGCGAGGCGCTTCCAGTTCGCGAGGACCGCGGCCTCCGGCTCGGTGGTCGCCTCGCCGGTGAGCATGACCTGAAGCCCCCACGGTGCCTCCGGCGACCGGACGCTCGCGACCCAGGCGTTGACCGGGCCGGGCAAAAGTCGCGCCTCGCGGTTGGTCCGGTCGGTACCCGGCGTGACGAAGTGCGTGTTGCTGCCCTCTCCCAGGTAGGTGTCCAGCAGCAGCCGGGCTCCGATGCGCGAGGGTTCCTCGCCGCGGTTCGTGATCGAGACGCGCATCTCCACCGCGTCGTAATCCTCGGACCGAACCCCGCGCGTGAGGCTGAACTCCTGGACGACTTCGAGGGTGGGGCTGGTCCAGACGAAACGGGCGCCGTTGCCGGTCTCCTCGACGCGCTGGGCGAAGGTACCGGCGTCGCCGATCCGCAGAACGCGGTTGCCCTCGAGGACGTCGAGCGCGGAGGTCCGCGGGTCCTCGGCGAGGAAGAGCGGGGTCCACGCGTCGTCGCGGCGAAGAAGGAGCGAGAAGCGCGAGGTTTCCTCGTGCAGGACGAGTCTGACGTCTCCCCGCTCGACCTCGAGCGCGGAGACCGGCGCGACGAAGGTCGCCACGACGGCGACGAGGAGGATGGCGGGGATACGTCTCATTCGTTCTCCTCCTGTTCGAGCAGCAGCTGCTGGAGCTCGAGCGCCTGCGCCTTGAGCGAAAGGAGCGTCTCGCGCAGCTCGAGATCGCCGGCGCCGGGCGCTTCGGTCCGGGGCGTGCCGGTGGCCTCGTCCGGCCCGGTCTGCGGGGCGTCGGCTGCTCCGGTGCCGGCCGCCGCCTCCGCGCGTGCCTGGCGCAGCTGCGCGAGGAGCTCGTTGATCCGATCGTCGCGCTCGGCGAGCGACGCCTCGAGCTCGGCGACGCGTTCGTTGAGCGATGAGATCTCGGCCCGGAAATCCTCGGTCGCGAGCCCGGCGAGCCTCGAGCGGTACGATCGCAGCGCCTCCTGGTAGGAGCGTTCGCGCTGCTGGAAGGTATCCAGCGCGGCGAGGTACTCTTCGTGACTCCACTGCAAGAGCGTGAGAAGCTCGTTCTCGCGCCGGGAGAGCTCGATGATGTCCAGCCGGTAGCGTGCGGGCTCGACACGGTAGCTCGTGGGGTAGGAGTCGGCGACTTCCGCGAAGAGACGCTCGGCCTCGTCGAGCCTTCCGAGCGAGAAGAGCGACTCGCCGGTCCAGTAGAGCGCGTTGGGATAGAACTCGCTGTCGGGATAGTCGTTCGTGAAGCGTGCAAAGCGCTCGATCGCGGTCTGGTAGTCTCCGCCGAGGTAGAACACGCGCGCCCGCTGGTAGCGCGCCTCCTCGCGGTACGGGTGGTCGTCGTACTCGGTGAGAAAGACGTCGAGGGTATCGGCCGCCTGTTCGTAGCGTCCGACCGCCATCGCCGTCCTCGCCGACCAGAACAGCGCGTGACCGCGCCACGCCGGGATGTCTTCGCGGTCCCGGGCGGCCTCGAAGAGCCCGAGCGCGCGTTCGAGCTCGCCCGCCTGAAAGGCCCGCAGCCCCTCGGCGAGCTCGACGGGTACGCGGGGCCCGTCGCCCGACGCGGCGGCGCTCTGCGCGCCGACGGTCGCGACGCCTGCGCACAGGAGAAGGACGATGATGATTCTGGCCTTCATTGCTGGTCTACCTCTGGTCTCATTGTCGACCGTTCGCGCTTCCCCGTTGAGTCGGTGGTCGGTCAGACGACGTGTATCCCCTTCAGCATCGAAACCTCGCGCGCGGGATCCGGACTCCTGAAGAAGGCAGAGCCGCTGACGAGGACCGTCGCGCCTGCGTCGCGGACGAGGGGGGCCGTCTCGTCGTTGATGCCGCCGTCCACGGCGATGTGAAACGGCAACTGCCGCTCCTCGCGGATCCGGCTCAGAGCGCGTACCTTCTCCACACACCGGGAAATGAGGGTCTGGCCGCCGAAGCCGGGGTTGACGGTCATGACGAGGACCTGGAAGACGTCGCCGAGAATTTCGGTGATCGCGGACACCGGCGTGCTCGGCACGATCGAGATCCCCGGTTTCGCGCCGGCAGCCTCGATCTGCTCGATGGTGCGATGCGCGTGCACGCTCGCCTCTATGTGGAAGGTCAGGTGATCGGCTCCGGCCTCCGCGAACGACTCGATCATCGACTCGGGGTGGTCGACCATCAAGTGAGCGTCGAGCGGCAGCTTCGTCCGACGTCGGATATCGGCGACCATCTTGGGCCCAAAGGTCATGTTCGGGACAAAGTGACCGTCCATGACGTCGAGGTGCAGCCAGTCACCGCCGGCGCGCTCGATCCGCTCGATCCCGGAAGCGATGTCGGCGAAGTCGGCGGAGAGAATCGAGGGGGCCGCGAGCACGGTACCGAACGGCGTATGCATACGCATACTATACGACAGCGGTCACCCGGGTGCAAAGCGTCTGCCGCAGGTGCACCACGCCCGGGGCACGGACGCGGGCCTCGGAGGGACACCGGAGGCCGACAATCCCGACGCGACGAAGGGCCCGGGTATCCCTCGTTGACGAAGCAGTTTACAGCCGTATAATGGAAGTGACCGAGCGCCGAACGTGTCAGCATATGCACGATAGAGACACCGATGATCCGAAAGGCGAGCATTTGCTCGAGCATCTGCTCGAACGGGCGAATGCCGCCATACGAGAGTATGACCTCGAAGCGGCGCTCGGGGAGCTCGAACGCGCGCTCGGGATCGATTTCGAGAACGGCGACGTCCTCGCCGCGCTGAAGTACGTGAACTTCTGGCGCGAGCGCGAGCGACAGATCGCCGGGATCGGGCACGAGTTCGAACGCGGGCAGTATCTGCTCGACCAATGGCCGGTCTTTGAGAGGTTCGTTCGGCGCGCCGGTGAGGCGTGCCAGCCGTGTCTGCAGTCGCTGCGCCAGTACGTCTTTGGATCGGCGCTCCGCTCGTTCGATCGGCTTTTTTCGGAATCGGAGAGCTCGGACGCAGAGGTGCTGCTGCGGATCGGACGGTGTCACAAGGGACTCGGCGCGTACGACGAGGCGGTGCGCTATCTCGAGGCGGCCGGCGCGGAGAGCCCGGCGAACGCGGAGATCACCGCGGAGCTGGCCGACGCGTACGCGCTCGTGAACGAGGTGGCGCCCGCCAAGGCATTCTTCCGCGAGGCTTTTTTCCTGGACCCTCAGCGAGTACATTTAGAGGTGTTGGAGTCCCAGATGATTCGAGCGCTTGCGGACAAAGTCGCGGAGCTCGGGTTCGAAGGGGAGGCGCTCCGTGAATGGTTGCCGGTCTACGGAGTGCTCTACGGTGTCTTCAACGTAAAGCGAGAGTTACGATCCATAGAATACGGCAAGCTGAAGCAGAGCATCTACGCACTCGAACGCGAGCTGCGCGAAGGACGTTCCGGGCGTGAGCTCGTGGAGCCGCGGCTGATCAATCGATACTTCTGGTTGATCGATCATTACGTCGCTACCGGCGAAGACGCCACCAAGACCGACGAGGTCCTGCTGAAGCTGCGCTCGGTGAACGATCGGATCTACAGGCAGTACACAAATTAGGTAGGAGACAGACATGTCCGACAAGCTCATCGCACAGGTTTCAGAGTTGCTCAACGAGGAAAAGTGGACGCGTGCGACCCTGAACAACTACACCGTCGCCAACTTCGAAGAGCTCGACCAGGTGCTCGACCAGGTCTTCGAGGCCGAGATCCAGGACGAGGTGCTGGAGATGTGCGACGAGCACCTCGTTCACACGAAGAACAGCATCATCGCGCTCTACCTGTCGGGCGTCATCCATCTCAGCAAGCAGAACGTCGACGACACCAACCTCGTGACGCTGATCGAGATCTTCCAGGACAATCGCAAGTGGAACATCGTGGAGTACCTCTGCCGGCGCATTCTCGAGTACGGCGAGAACAAGTTCGCGCTGCGCACGCTCGCCGAGTCCTACGATAACGAGAATCAGCAGGAGAAGAAGTTCGACGTCTGGGAGCGGCTCATCCGCATCGACTACGACGAGGCCGACATCGTCCGTCATCTCGCCGAGAGGCGCGAGGAGGAGGACGCGGTTGACGAGGCGGTGGACTACTACAAGAAAGCGCTGCACCGCTACATCAACAAGCGGCTGTTCAACAGCATCAAGGAAGTCTGGCACAAGCTCATTCAGTACGCACCGGAAGAGACGGAGTTCTTCTACCACGCCGAAAGCCGCATCGCGAAGATGGTCAGCGAGGAGCGTTCGGTACAGCTGCTCGAAGACCTCTACCCCCACTTCAAGGAGAAGAAGGCCTGGGACACGGCGATCGAGATCCTCAAGCGGATACTCGAGTACGACCCGAAGAGTCCGTGGGCGCGCAAGGAGATCGTCGAATGCTTCCAGCAGAAGTACGCCGATCACAGCCAGCTCGACGAGTACATCCGCCTCTCGAACCTCAACCAGAGCTGGCGTAATATCCACGACGCGATCGCCGACTTTGAGAAGCACATCGCCTTCGACGAGGGCAACTTCGTTTTCCACCGCTCCTGGGGGGTCGGCATCATCCGCTCGATCTCGGGCGATCAGATCGTCGTGGACTTCGCGCGTAAGCGCGGTCACAAGATGACGCTCAAGATGGCGGTCAACGCGCTGGACGTCCTTCCGAAGGACCACCTCTGGGTCCTGCGCAGCGTCTGGAAGAGGGACAAGCTGCGCAAGAAGGTCAAGGAGGACATCGTCTGGGCGCTCAAGACGACGATCAAGAGCGCGGACAACGCAACGGACATGAAGCGCATCAAGAGCGAGCTCGTCCCGTCGATCCTTACGCCGAGCGAGTGGTCGAGCTGGAGCACGAAGGCGCGCAACATCCTCAAGACGAACAAGATTTTCGGCGTGGTCACCGACAAGGCCGACCACTTCGTCGTGCGCGACCAACCCATCACGCTCGGCGAGAAGTCTTTCAACAAGTTCCGCAGCGCGAAGGGCTTCTTCGAGAAGATCCGGATCGTCGAGGAGTTCATGGAATTCATGGAATCCGACGAGGACGCAGGAACCGACAGCGAGTTCTTCCGCGAGATGTTCGAGTACTTCACCGCGCTGCTGAAGAGCGCGAACCAGGTCAACGAGCACGTGGTCGCGAGCAACCTGCTCGTGCGCAGGATCGTGGCGCGTCATCCCTATCTCAATCCCGACATCGAGCTCGACTTCAAGACGCTCTTCGACCAGATCGAGGACGTCGAAGACACGTTCAGCAAGATCGACTCGAACGACCTGAAGCGTGAGTTCATCCACGAGGTTCGCGAGAGTATCGACGAATGGCCCGCGCTCTACGTCCGGCTCTTCCCCTACTACCTCTCGCGCGACATCATCGGCGAGCTCGAACGAAGCGGTCACCAGGATCGGCTCGTGGAGCTCTTCATGAAGGTCTACGAGAATCACCGCGACTTCCGCGAGGCGTTCGTGTGGCTCGCGCGCAATGTCACCGACGACCGCTGGTTCGCAAAGCTCGACGTCGACTACGAGAAGATCCTCATCGCGATGATCCACCTGCTCGAGCTCACCTTCCGCGACATCGACAACCGCAAGGACGTAAGCCACAACCGCAAGATCAACCGGCAGATCCATAACTACCTGTTCAAGGACGGTAACCTCGAGCGCTACCTCGAGCGCGCCGACGAGGGCGGGATCAACCGCGTCTACACGCTCGTCAGCGACGTCAAGGAGCTCGATCCGTCGATCAAGATCGAGTTGAAGCAGAAGATCATGGACCGCCATCCGGACTTTCACTTCTACGGAGAAAGCGAACAGCTGGACAGCGTCAGCCGCGGCGGGTTCATGGTGACGCCGAGCGCGTACAACGAAAAGCAGAAGGCGCTCAAGCACCTCCACGAGATCGAGGTCCCGGCGAACTCGAAGGAGATCAGCGAGGCGACCCAGCACGGCGACCTCAGCGAGAACGCGGAGTACAAGGCGGCGAAGGAACGCCAGGAGCTGCTGAACGCCAACGCCGCCCGGATGAAGGAAGACCTCGACAAGGCGACGATCGTCCGGCCGGACGAGGTCGACACGAAGAGCGTCTCCTTCGGCAACCGGGTGCGGCTACGAAACGAGGACGACAGCGTGGAGGAGTACGTCCTGCTCGGACCGTGGGAGAGCAACCCGGAGGAGGGCGTCATCTCCTATCTCTCGCCGCTCGGCCGCGAGTTGCAAAACTCGAAGGTCGGCGACAGGCTCGAGTTCTCGATCAACGAGCGTAAGTACCAGTACAGCGTCGAAGGGATCGAGAAGGCCGATTTCTCGTAGCCCCGCGCTGTCCTACTCGTCCTCCGCATCGGGATCGAACGATACCCCCATCGTCTCGAGCGCGGTGAGCGCGGTCCGGCGCACGAGTCCGGCCGGATTCTCGCGTGCGACCCGCTTGAGCGCGTCTACGCGCGCGCGAATTCCGGCTTCGCCGATTCCGCGCATCGCGTAGAGGCGGATGATGTAGTTCGGGTGCTCGAGCAGCGTGTCGTACAGCGGCGCGTAGTCGCGCGTGGCGTGCTCGCTCACGACCCGTCCCACCGCGTCGAGGAGCTTCGAGCCTTCGCGCTCCCACTCCTTCTCGGCGATCCGCGCGAATACTCCGGCGGTCTCGACGGCCGAGTTTTCGCCGAGCTGCTCGACGGCGAGGATACGCTCCACCTCGCTAAGGTCATCGTCGAGCGCGAGCTCGCCAAGAATCTCCAGGCTCCCCGGCGTCCCGATGCGTGCAAGCGCGCGGATCGCCTCCTCGCGCACCGGACGCTCGGGGTCGCGGCGTGCCTTGTAGACGATCGCGGGCAGGGCCTCGGCGCGTTGCTGTTCTCCGAGCGCCTCGAGCGCGGAGACCCGCACCCGCCAGAACGAATCGCGCAGCGCCTCTTCGAGCAGCGTCGCCGCCTCTTCGGTCTCGTAGAAACCGAGCCCGTACGTCGCGTACGCGCGAAGAAGGCTGTCGTCGGTGGCGAGGAGCTCGGTAAGCAGATCCACGCTCTCCGGCGCGCCGATGCGGCCGAGCGCCTCGGCGGCGTACTGACGCAGCGAGCTCTCGGCGAATTCGTCCGACGCGATGCCGGTCAGAAGCGGCACCGCCGCTTCGCTTCCGGTCTGTCCGAGCGCGCGGATGACGGCCGCGCGCAGATCCGAGGACTGGAGGCGATCGGAGAGGTCGAGCAGCGTGTCGACGGCCTGCGGTGAGGCGTTGCGACCAATCGCGTCGATTGCAACGCTCGCCGCGAGCAGATCGGCGTCCTCTGCAATCTGCGCGTATCGCTCGATCAGCTCCGGCGACTGGTCTGCGACCACGCGCGAGAGGTAACTCGCGGAGGAACGCAGAAGGTCGTTGCTCACTCGCTCGTCGCTCAGGACGAGCGCGCGGACCTCTTCGCCGAGAACCGGCGACTCGAGATCAGCGAAGTGCTCGATGATGCGCGAGCGCAGCGAATCGTTGCGCGTCGACGCGAAGCGCTCGACGATCAGCGCGTCCAGGCTCGTCTCGCCCGCCTGCGCGATCTGGTCGAGGATCGCGCCGACCTCCGAATCGATCCCGTAGAGCAAGGTCTCCTCCCAGCGGTCGATCAGCGCGTCTTCCTGCGCTCTCACCGAGCTCGTGACCACGGCGAGCAGGCAGGCAACTACCGCCGCTCGAAGCCGCCACGCGCCGTTTCGCCGCGTCCGGCTACCGGTTCTTCGATTCATGTCTGCCCCTTCTCAAAAGTAAGGATACCACTTCAACGCGCAGGATCACGAAGCCTGCGGCGACGATCGCCAGCGCGAGCACACCCAGCGCGGCGACGACGCCGAAGCTCTCGAGCGAGCTACCCTGCTGCCAGAGCGTTCGCCACCAGCCGCCGAGCAGCCGACGCGTGGCGACGACCGCCACCACCGCCGGAACGGTCGCCGCGAGCGTCTTTCCCAGCGTTGTTGCGATCGCGCCCAGCTCGATTCCTCCGACGACGCGCCTCGCGCGCACGAGCAGCGCGACCGCGCCGACGGTGAACGTGACGGAGTTCGCGACGGCGAGACCGACGACGCGCAGCGCCGTCTCCTTCAGCCACAGCGACAGGCCGACGTCGATGATGACAACGACGACCGCGGTGATCGTCGGGGTACGGTAGTCGCTGTTCGAGTAGAAGAACCGCTGCAGGAAACCGAACGCGCTCACGCTCGCCATGCCGATGCAATACGCTGCGAGCACATCGGCGGCGCGAAGCGTGTCGGCGAGCTCGAACTCGCCGCGCTGGAACGCGACGGCGACCACCTCGCGCCCCATCAGCGCGAGCACGATCGCCGACGGCACGAGCAGCGCGAGGATGCCGCGGATCCCGAAGCCGAGCGTGCGTTTGAGCCCCTCGCGGTCGTCGGAGGCCGCCTGGCGGCTCATCCGCGGAAAGAGCACCGTCATGATGCTCACGCCCAGGATGCCCTGCGGGAGTTGCCAGAAGATGACCGCGTTCGCGAGCGCCGAGCTGCTGCCGTCTTCGAGCCCGGAGGCGAAGTAGATCGCCACGAACTGGTTGATCGCGAAGACGCTGCTCGCCGCGACGACCGGCAGCCACTGACGCATGATGCGCCGGAAGTACGGGTTGCGGAAGTCGAAGGACGGCCGAAAATCGAAGCCCAGGCGGCGGAACTGGGGCGCTTGCACGGCGATCTGCGCGAGTCCCCCCGCGAGGATGCCCACCGACATCGCGTGGAGCCCAAGAGACGGGCTCAGCAGCAGGATAGAGGCGATCACCGCGACCGAGAAGAGGATGGGAGTCAGCGCGGGCAGCGTGAACCTGCTCCGGCTGTTGAGCGTGCCCATGAGCACGGCGCTCACGCTGATGAGCAGCGTGTAGTGGATGAACCAGCGAAAGAGCTCCGCTGCGAGCTCCTGGTAAGCCGCGTCGGGGAAGTCGAGGATGAAGCGCGTGATTGGCCCCGCGAAGACGACGGCGAGCACGAGCACAGGCACGAGCACGAGGTACTGAAAGGCGAGGAGGTTGCGCACGATCTGTCGCGGCACGCCCGCTTCCTCGGCCTCGGGGTCAGCCGAAGCCCGCGAGAGGACCGGGATGAACGCCGCCGACAACGCGCCCTCGGCGAGAAGCTTTCTTAGGTTGTTCGGGATATTGAACACCGCGTTAAGGACATCCGCCGTGCCCGAGGCCCCGAATACCGCGTTGACCACCGCCTGGCGGACGAAGCCGAGGACCCGCGAGAGCGCGGTGATACTCATCACGAGGGCGGTCGACCGCGCGCTGCGCGAGAGGGAACGTTCCACGCTCTGTCTATCGGCGCGAGCGGCGCTCACGTTCACCCTCCTCGTAGCGGCGCATGAACGAATCGCGGAAGCGCGCGTACGAGCCGTCGCGGATCGCCGAGCGGATATCGTCGAGCAGGCGCGCGAGGAAGAACAGATTGTGCTCTGTCGCGAGCATGGGCCCGAGCATCTCGCGGGTCGTGAAAAGGTGACGAAGGTAGGATCGCGAGTAGCTCCGGCAGGTCGCGCACCCGCACTCCGGATCGATCGGGTCGGTCGCGTCTCGGTGGCGTTCGTTCTTGAGCACGACGCGTCCGTGGGGCGTGAGAACGGTGCCGTTCCGTGCGATGCGCGTGGGGAACACGCAGTCGAACAGATCGACCCCGGCGGTGACCGCGTCGAAGATGTAGTCCGGCGTTCCGATGCCCATGAGGTAGCGGGGGCGGTCCTCGGGTAACAACGGCGCCGTCTCGAAGAGCGTCTCGCGGAAGACCTGCGGCTCCTCACCCACCGACAGCCCGCCGATGGCGATCCCCGGCAGGTCGAGCTCCGCGATCTCGGTGGCGCTCCGCTTCCTCAACGCCGGGAAGAAGTTGCCCTGGACGATCCCGAAGAGCGCGCCGCGATACCCCTCCTCTCGCCGCCTCATCCAGCGTTCCTTCGCCCGCCCCGCCCATCGGCTGGTCGTCTCGAGCGCCTGCCTCGCCTCGCGTTCGCCGACCCCGTAGCCGGTGCACACGTCGAGCGCCATCTGCACGTCGCTGTCGAACGCAACTTGCGCGTCTACGACGGTCTCCGGCGTAAACAGGTGTCGCGCCCCGTCGACGTGCGAGCGGAACGCCACCCCTTCGTCGGTGATTTTCCGCAGCGCGGCGAGCGAGAAGACCTGGTATCCCCCGGAATCGGTGAGGATGTTGCGGTCCCAGCTCGAGAAGCCGTGCAGCCCTCCGTGCGCGGCGATGACCTCCGGACCCGGCCGCAGGTAGAGATGATACGTGTTTCCCAGGATCATCTGGAAGCCGATGTCGCGCAGGCGGTCGTGCCGCATCGCCTTGACGGTCGCCGCGGTTCCCACCGGCATAAAGGCGGGCGTTTCGACCGGGCCGTGTGGAAGGTCGATGTGTCCGGTGCGAGCGGCGGTATGCGCGTCGCGCGCCTCGAGAGCGTAGATCGATGCCATTCAGGTCCGTGAGAGTCTCATGAGCGCCGCCCCCAGGAGAACGAAGAGCAGCACGCCGGCCCACGCCCCGAGCAACGGGCTCACGACTCCGGAATACGCGAGCAGTCCCGAAATCATCTGCGCAACGTAGTAGACGACCGAGACCGAGAGCGAGACGAGCAGGCTCATGAGAAGGATGTTTTTTCGGAAGCGACCGCCGACGGCGGTCGCGATCATGACGACGATGAGCGGGGTGAGCGCGAAGGAGAAACGCTCGTAATACTTCGTGAGATCCTGCCGGTACGGCAGCCCCGCAGAGCGCTGCGATTCGATCCATTCGCGCGCCTCCTCGAGTCGCATCTCCTCCATGTCGCGTCCAACCCGTCGGAACGCCCCCGGGGTGAGCGCCAGGCGCTCGAGCGGCTCGCTCGACGAGAATCGCTCGGTGAACTCCTCGCCGTCGCGCTCGAAGATGCGCGCGGTCTGTACGTCCCAGTGCTCGCCGTTCCAGCGCGCGGTACGCGCGTTGACGATTCGTTGCAGCTCGCCGGCGGCGTCGCGCTCGACGATGATCACGCCGGAGAGCGTCGTCGTCTCGTCGTTGTAGAAATCGGCGTGATAGACGACGCGCGATGAGCTGCCCAGACGTGTGACGTTGCTGTTACTACGGCTGCTCGAGACGTTGATGAGCTCTCGTTCGAGGGCGTTCTTGCGGCGCAGCGTGTCGATGACGACGCTCTCCTCGAAGGCAAACGAGGCGACGCTGAACAGAACCCCGGCGGTCACGAGCGGAAGGACGAAGCCGCGCAGCGACACCCCGGAGCCGAACACCGCGATCAGCTCGTTGCGGCTGTAGAGCGTGCCGAGCGTGAACGCTGCAGCGAAAAGCAGCCCCATCGGGAGCGCGAAATGGACGCTCTTGGGCAGGTAGAGCAGCTGCACGAGGAAGACGTCGGCGAACGCAACCTCGCGGTCGATGTAGGTCGTGATATCTTCGAACAGGTCGACGAGCTGGAGAATCGTGACGAAGAAGGCGACCGCGATGAGAAGCACGGGCACGAAGGCGCGGAGCAGCATCGTGTGGAGCGTGAGCAGGCTTCTCATCTGCGCGCCTTCCACGCGTACGCCGCGCCGCCGAGGACGAGAATCACCGCATTCGGCGCCCACATGGCGAACGCCGGCGAGATATCCGGGTTGTTGATGCCGACCGTCTGTCCGGCGATGAGCAGGCTCCAGTAGATCGTCGACACGAGCAGGCCGATCCCGAAGCCCACCGCCCGGCCGGCGCGCCGGGTGAGCAGTCCGACCGGAAACGCGAAGAGGATGAACGTCAGGCACGCGAAGGGAATGGAGAACTTCTTGTGGAACTCGAGCTCGTAGTTGCTCAGCGTTCGGTCGGTGATGATCCGGTTCTCTTCGGTCTGCAGGCGCCCCAGCGACGCGTCGAGATCTGCGGTCAGCCGCTGGAGCGTCGTGCGACCGGCACCCACGCCCTCGATGCCGGCGAGGTATTCGGCCGTCAGTGCGTGGCGGAGGCCGGCGACCAGCGCGGCCTGGTCTGCTCGTCGTTGCTCCAGCGTCGAGCGGCGGTCGACGATCACCTCCCAGACGTCACCCGAGGCCATCTCGCGAGGGCCGGGGTTACGGAGGCTGAAGGTGATGTCCCGCAGGAGGATGTTGTACTCCATGCCGTCGGCGATGCTGTAGGAGAAGTCGTCGCGATCGTTCGGCTCGGTCGCGTGCGAGACCACGTTCGAGAGCAGGAGCGAGACGATTCCCGCCTCTCCGCCCGACTCGGTGAGCTCGGCGTGCGAGGCGGAGATCACGCGCTGCTCCCCCGTATCGGTCGTGTCGAGGATCAGGAGGTCGCTGATCCGCCGCCCGTCGACCGCGCCGGTCACGATGGTCGACTGCTGGTAGTTTCGGACGCTGTAGGACTCGAGCTCGAGCTCCGGGTTGGAGAAGAGCAGCTCGCGGTAGAGCCTCCCGAAGTTGATCGTGCCGAGCGGAAGGAAGTAGTCGTTCATCACGAAGGAGAACAGCGACAGCCCGATCCCGAGCACGAGCAGCGGCGCGAACAGTCGGCGGTTCGGGATGCCTGAGGCCTGGAACGCGATAATCTCGTTGTCCGACGAGAACCGCCCGATCGCCATGAGCGCACCCACGAGCGCCCCGAAGGGGAAAGAAAGCGCCACGATTGACGGCAGAGAGTAGAAGATGAGCCGCGCGACGTCGAGCGGCGGCACCCGCCGCGTGAGGATCTGTTCGGCGAGCAGGAGGATCTGGTTGATGAAGAAGATGAAGAAGAAAAAGAGAAATGCGACGGCGAAACTGAAGAAGAACTCCCGCGCGACGTAGAACGTGATCCGCGTGTAGTGCCGACTCATCGCTATCGCCCCGTGGAGCCGAAGCCGCCCTCCCCTCGGTCCGACGGCTCGAGTCCGCCGTCCGCAGACACGAACTCCGCGCGCGAAACGGGCGCGACGACGAGCTGTGCTATTCGATCGCCGTCGGAGATCGTGTACGGTGTGTCAGAGACGTTGATCAGGAGCACCCGGATCTCGCCGCGGTAGTCCGCGTCGATCGTTCCCGGAGCGTTGAGCACGGTCACGCCGTGCCCGATCGCGAGCCCGGACCGGGGGCGAACCTGCCCTTCGTACCCGTCGGGCAGCGCGAGGCGTATTCCGGTGGGCACGGCCCCGCGCTCCCCGGGGCCGAGGGTGAGCGGTTCGTCGAGCGCAGCCCTCAGGTCGGCGCCCGCCGCCGATTCGGTGGCGTAGTGCGGACGACGGCCCTCCGGGAACAGCGCCGGAACCCGGATCATTCTCCGTCCCGGCTCCGGCTGGGACGTTCGCCCCGATCGTGGTCGCGACCACCGTGCGGCCGACCGCCTCGGTCGCCGCCTCCGCCTCCACGGCCGCCTCCACGGTTCTCGTCGCGCCCGCCTTCGGCTTCGTTGTAGATGAGGCCTAGGTTTACCCGGCCCATCTTGTCGATCTCGAGGATCCGTACGGGCACTTCCTGGTTCATCTGGAGGACGTCGGTGACCTTCTCGACCCGGTAGGGCGCCATCTTGGAGATGTGCACGAGACCCTCGCGCCCCGGCAGGTACTCGACGAAGGCGCCGAAGTCGACGATACGCCGGACGGTCGCATCGTACGTACGGCCTACCTCGGGTTCCTCGAGAAGCTGGAGAAGGCTCGCCCGTGCCGCCTCGGCGGCGTCGGCGTCCTTGCAGTAGATCGTCACCGAGCCGTCGTTCTCGATGTTGATCGTAACGTCGTGCTTCTCCGAGATGCTCTTGATGGTCTTGCCGCCCGGGCCGATCAACGTACCGATCTTTTCGGGATCGACGTGGAAGCTCACGATGCGCGGTGCGTAGCGGCTGAGCTCCTTTCGCGGGGTCTCGATCGCCTGATCCATGATGTCGAGGATGTGCATCCGACCGCGCCGAGCCTGGTCGAGCGCCTTACGCATGATCTGCGGGTCGATGTTCTTGATCTTGATGTCCATCTGGAACGCGGTGATGCCCGCGTCCGTACCGGTGACCTTGAAGTCCATGTCGCCGAGATGGTCCTCTTCGCCGAGGATGTCGGAGAGGACGACGTAGTCCTCTCCGTCGGTCACGAGGCCCATCGCGATGCCGGCGACCGGCTTCTTGATGGGCACTCCCGCGTCCATGAGGCTGAGCGTACCGCCGCAGACCGTCGCCATGGACGAGGAACCGTTGCTTTCAAGGATCTCGCTGACGATTCGCAGGGTGTACGGGAACGAATCGTGCTCGGGAAGGACCGCCTCGAGCGCCCGATGCGCGAGGTGTCCGTGCCCGATCTCTCGGCGCCCGGTGCCCATACGGCCGGTCTCGCCGACGGAGAACGGAGGGAAGTTGTAGTGCAACAGGAAGTTCTCTCGTCCGTCCTCTTCGATGTTGTCGATGATCTGCTCGTCGCGCTGGGTCCCGAGCGTCACTACCGCGAGCGCCTGGGTCTCGCCGCGCGTGAAGAGCGCCGAGCCGTGCGTGCGTTCGAGCACGGGAACTTCGCAGCTGATCGCCCGGATATCCTCGGGGCCGCGTCCGTCGGTACGGACCTTCTTGCCGATGATCGACGCGCGGACGATCTCCTGCTCCATGTCCTCGAAGAGCGCAGAGACGGCCTTCGACCCGTCGACCCCGGTTTGCTCGGCGGCGGCGGCGATTGCCTCGGCGAACTTCTCCTTCGCCTCGCTCTTCACAGCCTTGATGGCCGCGCTGCGGTTCATCTTACCCTCTACGAAACAGGCTTCTTCGAGCTTCGGGTAGGCGAAGGCTCTGATCTCCTCCGCCGGGCCGAACTCGGCCTTCGCTTCCGGCAGCGGGAGCTTCTCCCTGCCGGCGGCTGCGCGGAGCTCGACCTGGATCCGGCAGAGCTCGACGATCGTCGGACGCGCCTTCTCGATCGCCTCGATGAGGAGGTCTTCGCTGACCTGTTCGGCGCCGCCCTCGACCATCGTGATGCCGTCCTTCGTACCGGCCACCACGATGTCGAGATCCGAGTGCTCGAGCTGTTCGTAGGTAGGGTTGATGACGAGCTCATCCTCGACGTAGCCGACGCGGACCGCGCCGATGGGGCCGTCGAACGGAATGTCGCTGACCGTTACCGCGGCGCTCGCCGCGTTCATGGCGAGGATATCCGGCACGTTGACGTTGTCGGTGCCCACGACCGTGGGTACGACCTGAATGTCACGCGCGAACGGCTTGTGGAACAGCGGGCGCAACGGCCGGTCGATGAGCCGGCAGACGAGAATCTCCCGGTCCTTCGGTCTGCCCTCTCGCTTGAGGAACCCGCCGGGGATCTTGCCCGCGGCGTAGTACTTCTCGTTGTACTCGACCTGCAGGGGCACGTAGTCGAGACCGACGACCGGGTCCGACCCGCACGTCGCGGTCGCGAGCACGGCGCCTCCGCCGTAGGTCGCGAACACGGCCCCGTTGGCCTGCTTCGCCATCCTGCCGGTTTCGAGGACCAACTCGGTGCCGTTGATAGTGAGACTTACACGATGCATTCGATTACCTTCTTCTTCTCGCGGGTAGCGAGGTGGCCGTGGCTTCCCGCACGCGCGGACGCGCTCCGCGTCGGGCGCGGGTCGGGAATGCCGGCTACTTGCGAATTCCGAGTTGCTTGATCAGTGTCCGGTAGCCCTCGAGGTTCTGTCTGGCGAGATAGTCGAGCAGCCGCCGTCGCTGTCCGACCAACTTGAGGAGCCCCCGTCGCGAGTTGTGGTCCTTCTTGTGAGCCTTGAAGTGCTCGGTGAGGTCGGTGATTCGTTGGGTAAGCAGAGCGATCTGGACCTCCGTTCGTCCGGTATCCTTGGGATTCGTGCCGAACTGGCCGACAATTTCGCTCTTGCGCTCCTTGGTCAAGGGCATGCAATCTACTCCTTACTCGTTAACCTACGATCTTTGAGGATAATATACTGAATAGTCTCCTTTGCTGCCAGAGGCCAGCTCAGAGAATTTTCCCCTATTTCCAGCGTCGCCGAGCGACGCGCCCCGCTCGCGCGCGCGAGCTCCACCTCGTAGCTACCGCACGGAGGAACGAGCTGACGGCTCTGCGGGAGGAGTCCACCTGGGCCCTTCACGACGTAGGCGCGGTCGGCGTCGAGCTCGATCGCCTCGTCGGCGACGTCGAGCGCGTACGGTCTCCCGAGCAGCTTCGCCGCCGCGGCGACCTCGCCTTCGAGAACGAGCCTGCGGATCCGGGTGCTCGATACGGTCTCCTCGCCGCTTTTGATCGGGCCCACGTCTACGATGTCGGTCTTCGTGCCGCGAAAGAAGGCCCGGATGCCGTCCACGTCGGTATCGAGGCGGTAGCCGCATCGGAAGTCGTGCCCGACGACGAGGCGTCTCAGGTCGAAGTTCTCGGCGAGCGCGCGCAGGAAATCCGCACCGGGCATGAGGCGGAACCGGTCGTTGAAGTCGACGAGCACGCTCAGGTTGACGCCCATATCGCGGAGCGCCGTCCGCCTCTGGCGAAGGCTCATGATGAAGCCCGGAATCGTATCGTGGAGGAGTACCTCCGTCGGATGGCGCTCGAACGTCACCACCACCGACAGCCAGTCGGATTCCACCACGCGCGAGATGAGCTCGCGGTGGCCGGCGTGCAGCCCGTCGAAGACGCCGACGGTGAGCGCGGTCGGGCGCCGGGCGTATTCGCCGTCCAGGTTCGTCCAGGCGACCTCGGTCACCGCTGGCTCCCGCCCGGGATGACCATCTCGTAGCCGACGCGCCCTTCGTCGACCGAGACGATCGCCACCGCACGGTTTTCGTGCGTAAGGACGAGCAGCGGACCGCCGTCGCCGTGGCCGAGGTTCAACTCGTCGGATCCGAGCCGATGTCCGCGCGACGCCGCCCGTGCGACGGTCGCCGGGACATCGAGGCGCTCGATTCCATCGAGCGCGGGGAGCATCTCCGCGAGGTCGTGCAGGTCGCGCGGCAGCTCGAGCTCGTCGGGCGAGACGGCGCTCGTAACGCCGAACGGTCCCACCGCGGTCCGTCGCAGCTCGCTCACGTGCGCCGCGCTCGCGACCGCGCGGCCGAGGTCGCGTGCGATCGAGCGCACGTAGGTTCCCGCCGAGCACGATAGCTCGACGTCGAGCGAGACGAGCGCGTCCTCATCGACGGTGGCGCGGCGCACCTCGAGCCGGTCGACGGTCACGCGGCGCGGTGAGAGTGCCGGCGTCTGTCCGGCCCGGGCGACCTCGTACGCCCGGCGGCCCTGTACGTGCACCGCCGAGTAGCTCGGCGGAAGCTGCTCGAACTCGCCGCGAAACCGGTCGAGCGCTTCGAGCACCGCGTCGTGCGCGGGCAAGGGAGACTCCCGGCTCGTCGCGCCAGTGAGATCGTCGGTGTCTGTCTCGCGGCCGAAGGCGAAGGTAGCTTCGTAGCGCTTGGAAAGGCCGTTGAAGTAGCGCGCGGTACGCGTTGCGCTCCCGACGAGCGCGACGAGCAGCCCCGTCGCGAAGGGGTCGAGCGTGCCCGTGTGGCCTACCTTGCGCATTGACGCCGCTCGTTTGACCGACGCCAGCGCCGCGAAGGAGGTGACGCCGGGTTGCTTGTCGAGGAGCACGACCCCCGCGGGGCTCACGTCGGCTATTGGATCACCCCTGTGACGCGTTGCCGACGGTCTCGTCGATCGTCCGGTTGACTTCGAAGCCCTCATTGATGCTGTGATCCGCCACGAACGAAAGGTGCGGAGTCGCCTTCAGCTTGAGCTTTCGCCCCATGCGCCCCTGGATGAAGCCCGCGGCGCTGTTCAGACCTTCGACCGCCGTCTCGAGCTCGCCGCGCGACTTGAACCCCGAGACACGCACCTTGGCGTGCTCGAGGTCCTTCGACACCTCGACGCCGCTGATCGAGACCATCGAATCCACGCGCGGATCCTTGATCTCGTCCCGCAGGACCAGCGAGCTGATCTCTTCGCGCAGGAGACTCTCGACGCGTTTCAGACGTACGTTAGCCATTTGGTTCTCCGAGCGTCTTGGCGATCGCTTCCATTTCGAACACCTCGAACCGATCGCCGACCTTGACGTCGTTGTAGTTCTCGATGCCGATACCACACTCGTATCCGGATTCGACCTCGCGCGCGTCGTCCTTGAAGCGCTTGAGGCTCTCCACCTTCCCGGTGTAGATCTGCACGCCGTCGCGAACGATGTGCACGCTCGCGTTGCGGCGCACGACGCCGCTGGTGACGTAACAGCCGGCGATGAGGCCGATCTTCGGCACCTTGAATGTATCGCGTACCTCGACCTGCCCGATCGTCTTCTCCTGGTAGTCCGGGGCGAGCATGCCTTCCATCGCGTCGCGGATGTCGTCCACGACGTCGTAGATGATGTTGTACTTGCGGATCTCGACCTTTTCCTGCTCGGCGAGCTGCTGCGCCGTCGGGGTAGGCCGCACGTGGAAGCCCACGATGATCGCTTCGCTCGCGGCGGCGAGCCGAACGTCGTCGTCGTTGATCGCGCCGGCTGCCGCACGGATGACCGAAAGGCGGATCTCTTTCGTGGAGAGCCTCTCGAGGCTCGCCTGGATCGCTTCCACCGAACCGTGGACGTCGCCCTTGATCACCACGCGCAACTCGTCGACCTCTCCCTCCTGGATGCTGTCGTAGAGGTTGTCGAGCGTGACTTTCTTGACGTTTCGTGCGTCTTCGACCTTCTTTAGCTCCTGCCGCTTGTCGCCGACCTGGCGGGCGACTTTCTCGTTCTCGGTAACCTGGAACGGGTCGCCGGCTTCCGGAATTCCGGTGAAGCCGAGGATTTCCACCGGCATGGCCGGCCCGGCCTCCGCGACGCGCTCGCCCCGGTCGTTGAACATGCTGCGCACCTTACCGGGATAGACGCCGGCGACGAAGCTGTCGCCTACGCGCAGCGTTCCGCGCTGGATCAGCACGGTGGATACCGTGCCGCGACCCGGGTCGATGCGGCTCTCGATGATCGACCCTTCGGCGACTCGCTCCTGGTTCGCCTTGAGCTCGAGGATTTCGGACTGCAGGAGGATTGCCTCGAGCAACTGCTCGATACCTTCGCCCTTCAGAGCCGAAATGTCGGCGAAGAGCGTGCTCCCACCCCACTGTTCGGGCATGAGGTCGAGGTCCGAGAGCTGTTGCTTGACGCGGTCGGGGTTCGCATCCGGCAGGTCGATCTTGTTGACCGCTACGATGATGGGAACCTTCGCCGCGCGGGCGTGGTCGATCGCCTCGCGGGTCTGCGGCATGACGCCGTCGTTCGCGGCGACGACGAGCACGACGATGTCGGTGACCTGTGCTCCCCGGGCACGCATCAGGCCGAACGCCTCGTGACCCGGCGTGTCGAGGAAGGTAATGACCTGGTCGTCCCGCACCCGCACCTGGTAGGCGCCGATGTGCTGCGTGATTCCGCCGAACTCGCCGCCGACCACGTCCGCCGAACGGATCGTGTCGAGCAGCTTCGTCTTTCCGTGGTCGACGTGGCCCATGATCGTCACGACGGGTGGACGCCCGGCGAGGTCCTCGTCCTTGTCGTCCTCGCTCTCGATGATGGTCTCGTCGTAGAGCGAGACGATGTTGACCTTGCAGCCGTACTCGTCGGCGAGCAACGTCGCGGTCTCCGCGTCGATCTGCTGGTTGATCGTGACCATCATGCCCATTCCCATGAGCTTCCCGATGAGGTCCGAAGCCTTGAGGTTCATCTTGCGAGCGAGCTCGCTGACCGTGACGACCTCCATGATGTCGATCTCTTTGGGAATCGGGTTCGCACGAGGAGCAGACTTCTTCTGCTTGAAGTGAAGCTCCTTCTCCTGGTGCTTGTCCCGGCGCTGGTAGTCACGCTTCTTTGACTTGTAGAACTTCTTCCCAGCAGGCTTGCGATCGTCCGCCGGTGGGGGACCCCCGCCCGGTCGTGGGGCGCCGCCCGGTCGCGGGCCGCTGCGGAATGGTCGCGGGGGACCGCCGGGTCGTGGTGCGCCCGGACGCCCGCCACGAGACGGGCCGGTACGCGCGGGCTTAGCGCCAGGCTGACCCGTACCACGTTCCGTTCGTACCGACTCGCGAACCGACGGCGGCGGTTCCTTGTAGTTCGAGACGGTGAAACGATTCCGCTTCTGGCCTTCCGCGGAGGGCTTCGCCTCGCCTGAGGAGGGTCGTTTCTCCGGTGTAGACGGCTTTGGGGCGGGTTTCGCCTTGGTCTTCTCGTCGACGGCCGGTTCGGCAGCCTTCGGTGCGGCGCTTGCAGACTCTGTCTTCGAGACGGACGCTCCGGTCGTCTCCGATCCAGCGGTCTCTTCCGCACGCGGACGCGTCTGGGCCTCGGAACGGGGTTCCTGCTGAGGTTTCTGTCTCGCCTGCTCGCGTACGGACGGCGGAACCTCGTCGGCCTTGCGCACCACAGACGGCTTGTACTCGCTGGACTCGCTCCGCTGCGCCGCGGGTCGGCCGGAGCTCGATGTCGTCTCCGTTGCGGGCTTCTTCGTCTTGGGCTTGGTCTTCCGACGGACCACGACCCGCACCTTCTTGCGGTCCGCGTCATCTCCGCCGTGGGCCTCGCCCTCGTCCTTGCGGTGTTTGATCAGAGTCGTCTTTGGTTTCTGCTTATCCTGGTCCTCTGCCATACAGCTCCTTCGGCTTCCAAGGCGCGTCAATCAGCCTCGGTATTATCCTCATCCTCTTCGATAATTTCAACATTGTCGGAGATGATCTCCTGGATCGCCGCGACATCGTCCTCGGTGATGCCCTCGAGCTCTCGCAGCTTCTTCTCCGGCATGTCGAGCAGATCGAGAATATCCTCGATGCCGGCCTCGTTCAGGATGCCTGTGACCCGCTCGCTTATGCCGGGCAGCTCGGAGATGAGGGTGATCTCCTCTTCCTCGTCGCCCTCGACTTCCTCGTCGTCCTCGTCCGTTTCGGCCGCTTCTTCCACAGCGCCGACGAGCGCCTCGCCGGCCGGAGGTGCTTCGACAGCAGTGTCTTCCGGCTGAGCTTCACCGGCGGCGGTCTCCTCTTCCTCGTCGTGTTCGACGGGCAACGCAACGCCCGCTTCGGCGGCCGGTTCCTCGGACTCCTCGGACTCCTCGGCGTATTCCTCTTCGACCTCTTCGTCCGCGTACGCTTCCTCGTACTCGCCGGCAGCCTCGTCCTCGGTCTCGATGATCTCGACGTTCTCCGCGATGATGCGCCGCAGCGTCGAGACGTCCTCGCCGGACAGCGATTCGATCGTCTGTAGCTCGTCGTCGCTTAGACTAACGAGATCTTCAATGTATTCATAGCCCGCATTCTCGAGCATACGCACGATATGCGGGGGAATGTCGGGTAGCTCGGAGATGCGGGTGATTTCGTCGGCTTCCTCGGGCACCTCGCCGAAGAGCGCGTTGACCGCGCGCTTGGTTTCCGCGGTGAGATCCATCTCGGCGAACTGCGCCTGCGTCTTGACGTCGATGCTCCAGTCGGCGAGTCGATTCGCGAGCCGGACGTTGAGCCCCTGCTTGCCGATCGCGAGCGAGAGCTGATTCTCCGGCACGACGGCGAGCGCCTGACGTTTCGCCTCGTCGAGGACGACGATGTGGCTTACTTCGGCCGGCGAGAGCGCGTTCCGGAGGAACTCCCGGGGATCGTTATCGTACTTCAGCACGTCGATCTTCTCACCCTCGAGCTCGCGGACGATACCCTGGATCCGTACGCCGCGGAGCCCCACGCAGGCGCCCACGGGGTCGACGTCGTCACGGTTCGAGTAGACGGCGATCTTGGTGCGGTAACCGGGCTCGCGGACGATCTTGAAGACCTCCACGGTCTGGTCGTAGACCTCCGGAACCTCCAGCTCGAAGATGCGCTTCACGAACTCGGTATGGGTTCGCGTGAGAACGATCTGCAGGCCATTCGGGTTCTTGTTGACCTCGTAGATCATCGCCTTGATGCGGTCGTTGGGCCGGTACACCTCGCGCGGGCTCTGGTAGCGCTTGGGGAGAATCCCCTCGGTCTTGCCCAGGTCCACGAAGATGTTGCCGTTGCGCTCGCGCTGGTAGTAGCCGATGATCATCTCACCGACCTTGTCCTTGAACTCGCTGTAGAGCGTGTCCTTCTTGATCTCGCGCAGCGTCTGTCGCGCCTTCTGCTTGGCGCTCTGGACGGCCACGCGGTCGAACTCGTTCGGATTGATCTCGATCAGGAGCTCGTCGCCGATCTCGCACTCGTCGTTGTAGGCGAGAGCCTCGTCGAGCGAGACCTCGCTGACCGGGTCGTAGACGTCTTCCACGATCTTTCGCTGTGCGTACAACGTGACGTCGGCCCCATCTTCGCTGAAGCGCACGACCGCGTTGTCCGCGGTCCCGTACTTCCTCTTGTAGGCCGCGAGCAGGAATTCCTCAACCGTACGACGAACGAGATCCTCGCTGATTCCATCGTCCGCGACGAGGAGCCGGATGGCATCGCCCAATTCACTTGACATTGGTCTTACCTGACCTCCTGTGTATAGTCCAGCTTGGCCTTCTGGACGTCCGAGAAGGCGATCTTCATCGCGCCTTCCGGTGTATCTATCTCCACATCCCGACCGGTCACTTCTCCAATCACGCCGCCGACCCAGTCGTCGCGTTCCCGTGAGAGAACCCTGACGCCCTTGCCGGCAAAGACCGCGAACTCAACGTTGTCCTTGAAGGTGCGGTCGATGCCGGGACTTGCCACCTGAAGGGCGACGTCCCGATCGTCCAAAAGCAGCTCGATTCGGGGAAGAACCGTCTTGTGGACGAGAGCAACATCGTCGATGCTCACGCCCTCGGGTCGGTAGATGACCAGGTTCACGTGCGTGCGTCCCTTGACCACGCTCGCGCTCAATTCGACGATTCTGAACCCGACGCCCTGAACAATCTCTTCGAGTTGCTCGTGCAGCGCGCCCGTCGTGTCCGACACGTCCCCTCCTACCCGAACATAAAAAAAGAGTCGGTGGCCGACTCTTCATCGGGAAGACGAACTTGACTAGAGATTACCAAAACCGGGATGTCAACGTCAACGGTTCGACGCGAGGAGCGACGCGCGGAACCCGTGCATGCGTCGCTCGGAGATCTGCCGCAGGCGCTTGCCGGCGACCCGCTCGAGGCGGCTCACGGTCGTGCTCCGCGACACGACGAGAAGCCGCCCGGCGTCGTCGAGCAGGTCTGCGAGCGAGAGGATCTCCTCGTTCCACCGCGAGCCCGGTGCCGGGTCGTCGTCCACGACGACCCAGGCGAGCGAACCGGGCGCAAAGCGTGATCCGAGCATTCCCGGTGTGGCGACAGGGATCTCGTTCGCCGGGGCGACGCCGTTGCGCACTGCGTTGGCGGCGGTCAGGCGCAGCGCGAGCAGATCCCGGTCGGCGATCTCGAGCTCGAGGCCGCGTCCGCCTCGCTGTCCCAGCCCTACCGCGAGGTGTCCCTGGCCGCATCCGTAGAGCAGCGTGTGGCCGCCCGGCTTATGCTCGGTTAGCAGGTCGAAGGCGAGCGCGGTTCGGTAACTGAGGCCGTCGAACTCGGGAAGGTTGTACGCGGTTCGCATTTCGTAGCGCCTTCGCGGTCCCTCGAAGGTCGCCGTCGTTCTCAGAAAGCTCGGCGGAAGCTCGTCGTCCGCTTGTTCTGAATCATCCTCCTGCGGGGCAACCGAGCACGCGAAGATGGCCGCCGCGTGGTTCGCGGTCTTCCGCTCGGCCACGACCGTAGCGCCGAGCTCGTCGAAGACGGTCGCGAGGAACGCTGCGAGCGGTTTTACGATCACTACCGCGGCGGTCCCTCCGGACGCCGTTGCGCGTCGAGCCACGTGCGTGACGAGCATCCGCAGTACCGGCTCGCCGGCCTTGGCGGGCAGGTTCGAGAGGACGAGCTCCGGCCTGCTATGCGCCTCCTCGGGCACCGTGAGCGCGTTGTGCGCGCGAACCCGGTCGATTCCGTTGATCCGCGCGTTTCGCTCGGTGAACGCGACCGCGCGCGCGTCGCGGTCGATCGCGACGAGTTCGGCGTCCGTGGTGCCGGCGACCGGAATGCCAAGCGTCCCGGTACCGCTTCCGAGGTCAACGATCCGCGCGTAGTCGTCGGATTCGAGCTCCTCGGCGATCATCGCGAGCAGAAGGTGCGTGCCGTTGTCGACTCCGGCGCTCGAGAACAGCGACTGCGAGAGATCGAACTGGAAGACTCGCTTCCGGTAGCGGTACTGCACCCGGCGACAGACGAGGGCGTCGAGGAACTCCTGCTCGGACATACCGGTAGCATACGAAGAGTACACCGGCGGTACAACCGTCAGTACTCGATCGCGAAGGTCACCACGAGCACCTCGCACGCTCCGGCGTCGAGCAGCGCGCGCGCGCAGGCGTCGGCCGTCGTACCGGTGGTCAACACGTCGTCGACCAGCACCACCGACACCGGTACGCGAGCCGGCGCGCGGACGAAGACCGCCCGACGCGCGTTGTCGCGCCGCGCCGCGTACGTAAGAGTCTTCTGAGCGTTCCTCGCGGTCATGGCGAGCAGTGGGACGACCGCGCGGTCGGAGCATCGGCCCGCCGCGAGCGCGATGAGATCCGCGCCGGCGAACCCGCGCGCGCGCACCGATCGGCGCGTCGAGGGCACCGGCACGATCGCAGCCTCGCGCGGGCTGTTGCCCGCGATCGTCGGGGCGAGCGCCTCGCCGATCAGACGCGCGAGCGACCGGTGTCGCCCGAACTTGTACGCTCGCACGAGCTCGGCGGGCACGCCGTCGTAGCGATGCAGCGCGATCGCACGGCGGAAGGCAAACGCCTCGCGTCGGCAGCGCTCACAGCGCTCGACGAAGCGTGGCAACGGGATGCTGCAGACCGGACACGCGTGACGGGGCGCCTGCGGGAGGCAGCGCTTCCTGCAGCTCGGGCAGACCGCGACGTCGCGCGGATTCTTGTTCAGACGCCGTTCGTCGAGCGAGATCGTCGCCCCGCAGACGAGACAGGTAGCGGGCAGCAGAACGTCGAGGAGGTTCACACCGGTCCTACGCAACAGAAGTGCATCCTGCTTCGATTCGGTTTACCATCGTCGGCGTCGGTGCTACGTTCACAGGCGTACGGACAGCAGAGGTGCGCGCATGGACGCTTACGATTTCATCATGGCCGGCGGGGGGATGGCGGGGCTCAGCCTCGCCCACGCACTCGTCACCGGCCCCTATCCCGACGCCTCGATCCTCATCGTCGACCCCGAGACGAAGGGTGAGAACGACCGTACGTGGTGCTACTGGAGCCGGGAGGTGGAGCGTTTCGACGCGATCGCCGCGCACACGTGGCCGCGATTGCGGTTCGCGACCGACGGCTGGATCAACGACTTCGACCTTGGCGAATACCGCTACTCGATGGTTCGCGGCGCGGACTTCTACGATACGGTCTTCGACGTGCTGGAGAGCCGGCCGGGCGTCGAGTTCGAACGCGCGCGGGTCCTCGACATCGTCGACGTCGGCGACGCCGCACGAGTCGAGACCGAGACGCGCACCGTGCGCGGCAGGTGGGCGTTCGACAGCCGATTCGAGCCGGAAGAGTACGAGCGTCGAAGCGATGCGCGCGCCGGCAGCCATCACTACCTCAAGCAGCACTTCGTCGGCTGGACGATCGAAACGACCCGGCCGGTCTTCGACCCCGATACCGCTACGCTCTTCGATTTCCGCACGCCGCAGCACGACGAGATGCGATTCGTCTACGTCTTGCCCTTCTCGCAGCACCGCGCACTGGTGGAGTACACCCTCTTCTCGGCGGAGCTCCTCGAAACCGAGGAGTACACGCGCGCGATCGAGGCGTACCTGCGCGACGTGCTCGGCGTCGAGGAGTACCGCGTCGTCGAGCGCGAGCAGGGGGTGATCCCCATGACCGACGAGCCGGTCCGGAGGCGCGAGGGCGAACGGACGCTTGCGATCGGTACGCGCGGCGGACTGGTCAAGGCGAGCACCGGCTACGCCTTCCGGCGAACCCAGCACGACACGATCGCGATCGTCGCCTCGCTCGCCCGACACGGACATCCCTTCGACCTGCCCCGCACGCCGCCACGCTTCCGTGCGCTCGACACGACGCTCCTGCAGGTGATGTACCGGCGTGGAGCGCTGAGCGAGCCGGCGTTCGCTTCCCTGTTCCGCAAGAATCCGATTCAGCGCATGCTCCGCTTTCTCGACGAGAAGACGTCGCTCGCGGAGACGATCGCCATCATGACCACGGTACCCATCGGCCCCTTTCTGGTGGCCTTTGCCAAGACTCAGCTTTTCGGGAAGGTGTAATCATGCTCGCCGAAATCGCATCGGTTTTTCAGCCCCTGAGCCTCGCCGGAGTTCTCGCCGGTGTGTGGATCCTCGTGATGATCAGCGTTCCGGTCGTCCGCTGGGTCGCCGGCGAGGGCGCCGAGCACGTCGGGATCGCCGCCGGCGTGTTCGCGCAGGTGGCCGCGGTGATCGCCGCGCTCGCGACGACCTTTGGTGGGTGGGTCGTGCTCGTCGTCGTGCTCGTGCCCGTGTTCGGCTGGGCGAGCGAGGCGATCGGGTCTCGCGTGGGGGTTCCGTTCGGAGACTATCACTACACCGACGTCCTGCAGCCGCAGGTTGCACACGTCCCGGTGCTCATCCCGCTCGCGTGGCTGATGATGATGCCGCCTGCGTGGGCCGTGGGCGCGCTGGTAGCCCCCGGCACTCCGGTCCTGCAGTGGATCGTCGCCGCCGCCGCGTTCACCGCGTGGGACGTCTATCTCGACCCCATGATGGTCTCGTGGGACTTCTGGCGATGGCCGAAGGGCGGCCGCTACCTCGGGATTCCGCTCGTGAACTACCTCGGGTGGTTCGTGGTCGCCTTCGTGATTACCGCGCTCATCGCGGTAATCGGCAGGTTCGTGGGGGTCCCCTTCGTCACCGGCGTGCCCACCGCGCCGCTCGTGCTCGTCTATGCCGTCACCTGGGTGCTCATGCTCATCGGGCAGTTCGCGTTCTGGAGGCTTCGCGCCTCGGCGGCAGCGGGCTTCGTCGCGATGGGTATCTTCGTGGTGCTGGTGGTCGCTACCCGCGGTCTGTAGGCGAAGGGCGGCGCCGCAGCTCCTCCTGCCAGCGCGCGAGGCGCGCGATCGCGTCGACCGGTCGCATCTCGTCGAGATCGATCCCGGCGAGCTCCTGGAGAATCAGCTCGCCGGGGTCGAAGAGATCGACCTGACCCTCCGGCTCGTCGAAGGTCGGTCGCGGCAGCTGCCCGCGATCGGGCTCCTTGCGCGAGAGGATCGCCTCGAGCACCTCCTGCGCCCGGCGGATCACCGGTAGCGGTACACCGGCGAGCTGCGCGACGTGGATGCCGTACGAATTGTTCGACGGACCTTTTTGAACACGCTTGAGGAAGACGACCCGACCGTCCTCGTCGGCGACCGAGAGCGAGAGGTTCGCGATGCCGGGCGCTTCGAGCGAGGTGAGCTCGTGGAAGTGCGTGGCGAAGAGCGTGCGCGGGCGCACCGAGTGCACGAGGTACTCGGTCACTGCCTGCGCGATCGCCATACCGTCGTTCGTGCTCGTCCCGCGCCCGATTTCGTCCATGATCACGAGGCTTGCGCTCGTCGCCGTGCGCAGAATGAAGGCGGCTTCGTTCATCTCCACGAGGAAGGTCGACTCGCCGCGTGCGAGGTTGTCGCTCGCTCCGACCCGGCAGAAGATCCGGTCGACGATCCCGACCTCCGCGTCGTCGGCCGGAACGTACGAGCCGATCTGCGCGAGCAGCACGATGAGCGCGGTCTGGCGCAGATACGTACTCTTGCCGGCCATGTTCGGCCCGGTGATGAGCGCGAAGAAGCGCTCGGCGGTGTCGAGCTCGAGCGCGTTGGGCACGAACGCGCCGGCGGGGAGGTGCGCTTCCACGACGGGATGCCGGCCGGCGGTGATCGCCATGCGTTCGTCGGTCGTGACCCGGGGCGCTACGAATCCCCGCACGGTCGCGGTCTGCGCGAGCGACTGGAGCACGTCGAGCCGCGCGAGGTGCGTGCCAAGGTCGAGGAGGTGTCCGACGCGAGCCGCGACGCGGTCGCGGAGCTCGAGGAAGAGCTCGCGTTCGAGGTCTACGATGCGCTCGGCGGCGTCGTTGAGCGCACCCTCGAGCTCGGAGAGTCGTTCGGTCGTGAAGCGTTCCGCGTTCGAGAGGCTCTGCCGGCGGATGAAATGGTCGGGGACGCGGTCGGCGTTCGCCTTCGTGACTTCGAGGTAGTGCCCGATGATCCTGTTGTAGCGAACCTTGAGGCTCGCGATACCGCTCTTCTCGCGCTCGGATGCGACGTACTCCTCGAGAACACCGCGCGAGTTATCGCGCAGCTCGTGCAGGCGGTCGAGCTCGTCGCGATAGCCGGGCCGGATGATGCGCCCCTCGGTGAGCAGCGTGGACGGCTCGTCGAGGAGCGCGGCGGCGAGCTCGTCGCGCAGGCTCGCGCACCCCGAGCGTTGCTCCTCGTCGAAGCGCCGGCAGTACTCGAGTCGGGCGAGCGGTCCGGCGTCGAGCAGCTCGACGAGCCGCAGCGCGTGGTCGAGCGAATCCCGAATGGCCACGAGGTCCTTCGCGTGCGCGCGCTCCATCGCGACACGACCGGCGAGCCGTTCGAGGTCGAGTACGGAGGCGAGCTCGTCGCGCAGTCTTGCGAGCTCGCGCTGGTTGCGGTAGAGCAGCGTCACCTGCTCCTGGCGCTCGCGGATCTCGTCCGGGTCGCGCAGCGGCGCGAGCAGCCACCGGCGAAGCAGGCGGGCGCCCATCGCCGTGCGCGTCTCGGTCACGGTCTCGAGCAGCGTGTAACGGCGCGAGTTGTCGTGGAGGTTTGCAACGATTTCGAGGTTGCGGATCGTGCTCTCGTCGAGACCGACGCAGCTGCGGCTTTCGCCCACGCGCAGGTCGCGTACGTGCGTGAGCACGCTCTTCGCCGTGTCGTTCACGTAGTCGAGGAGGATCCCCGCGGCGAGCGGCTCCGGTGCGTCCTCGTCGAGCCCGAATGCCTTGAGATTGATCACGTCGAGCAGCCGGCAGACGCGGTCGTGCGCGCTCCTGAGGTCGAAGTTCCAGTCGGGAAACCGGTTGACGAGCATGTCGCCTCGCTCTTCGAGCGCGCGGGAGACCGGCTCGACCTCGAGCAGCGACTGCTGTACGAGCGCCTCACGCGGCTGAAGCCGAGCGAGCTCGCGGCGAAGGTGGACGCCCGCTTCGACGCGGGGGGCGGCCGAGACGCCGAATTCCCCGGTAGAGAGGTCCATGTAGGCGACCGAGAGGCTGGCGGGAGTGGCGCCCACCGAGACGAGGTAGTTGTTCGCCGTCGCTTCGAGATAGTCCTCCTCGGTGACGGTTCCCGGCGTTACGACCTGGACGACCTCGCGGTCGGCGAGTCCCTTCCCGTCGGGCTGTCTGACCTGCTCGCAGATCGCGACCTTGCGGCCCGCGCGGATGAGACGGGCGATGTATCCCTTGGCGGCGTGGTAGGGAACCCCGCACATGGGAACGTCCTGACGGCTCGTGAGCGTGAGCCCGAGCAGGCGCGAGGCCTCCACCGCGTCGCCGCGGAACATCTCGTAGAAGTCGCCGAGCCTGAAGAACAGGATCGCGTCCCGGTGCTCGTCCTTGATGCGCGCGTACTGGCGCATCATCGGCGTCGTGTCGGGCATCAGCGGAACCTGGCGAGGAGCTCCTGAGTGATTTCGTCGGTGACGTCGATCTCCGGGCTGTACCAGAAGAGAGCGATACCGAGCGCGTCGGCGTCCACGACCATCGTGTACCCGTTGTCCTGCGCTACGAACTCGGCGGTATCGTAGAGTCGGTTGTAGAACTCGTCGCCGGCAAGCTCGTTCTGCAGCTCCCGCTGGCGGGTGAACCAGCGCTCCTGCAGCGCGACGATCTCCTCCTGCAGCGCCTGGATATCCTCGCGCAGGCGCTGGGCCGTACGCGTACTACCGCGGTCGATCGCGTCCGCCCGGCGTCGCTGATAGTCGCTCAGCGTATCCTCGGCGCGCAGCAGGTCCTCGCGGTACTCCTGCTCTGCCCGGCGATACTCGCGGACCGCCGGGGAATCCTGGTAGAAGCTCAGCAGCACCTGCTGGAGGTCGAAGACCGCGACGGTGGTCAGCTGTTCGGCGCCGGCGACACCCGCGGCGAAGAGGAGGCTGAGGCCGAGCAGGACGGCCGATGCGCGTCGTGCAGGACGGGGGTGGGTCATCGTCGTGCTCCTTAGAAGAGGTCCGCGCCGATGGAGAAGACGAAGTCGAGTCCTCCGGTGGCGGTGTCGTTGAAGTTGAACAGGTCCCCCTGTTGCCCTCGGATGCCGAGTCCGATCGCCCTTGATGGATCCTCGACGACGCGGAAGCGCTTCACGAGGTAGATCCGGATGGGAAATTGCGGAATCGTGAAGCGGAACCCGGCGCCGAGGCCGAAGCGCATGTCGTCGATGCTTCCCTGCCCGATCTGTTCGGTATCGGTCCACAGGCGCACGCCGTCGAGGAACGCATCGGCCCACACGACCTGTTCGGCGATCGGGGTCCGCAGCTCGAGCCAGTTGTTCCACAGCGCCTCGCCGCCGGTTGCCGGGTCCCAGCCCCGGGCGATGAACATCTGGTTCGTCGCGAGCAGATCGCCCCCCGCGACCGGTTCCGGCCACCACGGGTCTACTCCGCGAACCCGCGGCGTCGGGAGGATGAACGAGATGTCGCTGTGCGCGGCGAGCACCGTCTTGTAGTTCCAGTTCTCGAAGACGGGTACGTCCCAGAGCGTGATGTACCCTTCGGCGCGCGAGTCGGTGCGGATGTAGTGCCGGTCGCCGAAGAGGAAACCGCCGGTGAAGGTCACCCCCTGGCTGAGTACGTAGCCCGAGGACGGGCTGAGAACGAGCCCTCGTCTGCGATCGAGCGTCGATGTGATGCCCCACGTGTTGACGAACTGCCAGTCGTCGAGGTTCGCGCGCAGCGCGGGACTGTGCGGCCGGACCCGGCTCGGGTCGTACCCGACGTGGTTCAGCGACGAGCGAAGGTTCGTCGACAAGGTGAGCGTGCCCAGCGTCGTGCGGAAGCGGTAGCCGGTGTTCCCGCCGATGCCGATCGACCACTCGGTGTAGTCCATCAGGTACGCTTCGGGGATCGTCTCTTCGTTGTCGAGGGCGTACGCGTAGTCGGTGACGAGATCGTACTCCTCGATGAGCGCGTCGGTCACCGGGTCGGGGAAAACGTCTCCGGCGTCGTAGGCGGCGTAGGGGCTGTCGTCGGGCGGATCGCTGCCGAAGACGTAGATGCCTTCGTACGGGTCGGGCACGCGGTTCGGGTCGTCGGCGTCGAAGACCGGAGCGAGGATGTCCTGCTCCACCCCCTGGCGCACCGAGCGGTTCACGCTCAGATCGGCGCCGACCGACCACCGCTCGCCGGCGAACCACCGCTCGAGGAAGTTGAGCGTGAGTCGCTGCTCGAACGGCGAGAACTGCGTCTGGAACCCGACCGTCTGTCCCTGACCGCGGAAGTTGCGGTCGTTCCACCCCACCTGGGCGGAGATGGGGAAGTCCGACCCGCCTCCGAAGGAGACACCGAAGGTGATGTCGGCGGTCTGCGCCTCCTCCACGTTGATCACGAGGTCCATGAGGCCCTCGACGCTGCCCTGCGGCGTCTCCGGGTTGACCGCGGAGAAGTACTGGAGATTGGTCAGGTTCTGAATGCCCTCGCGGATCCGTGAAACGCTGAACACGTCGCCTACCTCGAGCGGAATCTCGCGCAGGATCACCTCGTCCGCGGTCTTGTCGTTGCCGCGGATGATGATGTTCTCAATATGCGCGCGCGGTTGCTCGGTGATCTCCACCGTGTAGGAGATCGACAGCGCCTGCTCGTCGCGGTCCTCGGTGACGTTGAAGGCGTTGTAGATGTAGCCGTTCTGGTAGTAGCGGTCCTGGACCTGGCCGATACCCTCCTCGAGCCGTATCGCGTCGAGGACGGTATCCTCGCGCACGCGCACGAGCGCGGCGAGCTCCTCGTCGGAGAAGATCGTGTTGCCTTCGAACTCGATTCCCTCGAAGGTGTACTGGTTTCCTTCCTCGATGAACACGGTCAGGATGAGGTAGGTGCGCTCGTCCTCTTCGTCGCGCTCTGTCTCCTGCGCGATTTCCAGGACCTCCGCGTCGACGTACCCCCGTTCGCGGTAGTACTGTCGGATGCGCAATCGGTCCTCTTCGAGTACCCGATCCTGGTAGACGCCCGAGTTGAAGATACTCTGCGCCTTCGTCTCCATCTGCCCGCGCAGCGTCGACGCGGAGGCGAAGTCGTTGCCCGAGAAGTTGATCTCACGAACGGTGACCCGCTGCCCCTCGTCGATCGTGAAGACGAGGGCGGTACGCGTCTCGGTGCGGTCGTCTTCCTCTTCGACCCTGCTCGAAACCTCCACATCCGGATAGCCCCTCTCGAGGTAGAGGTCGAGGATCGCCTGCTCGTCTACGCGCCGTTTGGCGAGCGTGAGCATATCGCCCCGGGTCAAAACGATCTCGCTCAACAGATCGGCGGTACGGATACGGCGGTTGCCGACGAAGCGGATCTCGTCGATCGTGGGACGCTCCTCGACGGTGAAACGGATGATCACGCCGTCGCCGGTTTCCGGCCGGACCGCCTCGGGGACGATGCTCTGGAAGAAGTCGAGCGCGTAGAGCCTTCGCTGCAGCTCGAGAAAGCGGCTGTCGGTAAACGGTTCGCCTATGTAGGGACGGACGATGGGATCGAGCTCGCTCTGCGAGACCGACGAGAGGCCGACGAACTGCACATCGCGGATCGTCTGGTCCAGGTACCAGTCGCCGTTCTGCGCTGTGACGGGCACGGCGAAAACCGCGAGGATGAGCAGAGCTGGCAGAGTGCGTCGCATGAAGTCTCCTGTCACCTGAGTATACCCGCTAGTACGAATAATCCCAGGAGAAGCTGATCGTGTTGTCGGTGAGGAACAGACTGCTCGGATCGCGCGGAAAGAACGTCCATTCCAGCAGGAAGAACGGAGTCTGCCATTCGAGCCCAAGCTCCGATTCGACCTCGATCCCCGCGAGGCTCCGCGTCTCGAGCCCCTCGGGTTCGCTCGCGCGCAGCTGAACGAGCAGCTCGAGGAAGAGGTCCGTCCCCAGGTATTTCCCCATAAAGAGCGTAGTATTGTCGAGGTACTGTCCAAGAGACGGGACGCTCGTGTCAAGTGGGTACTCCTCGTCCTGGTCGATGACGCCGCGCAACAGGTTCTGAAAGAGCTGTGTCCGGATGCTGAACAGGTCGAGCTGCAGGGCGTCGCGCACCGTGCTCTCGAACCCCTGGATGATGCCGAACTGGCTTACGACGTCGCTGGTCAGCAGTACCGCCCCGGAGAGGTCGATGGGCCTACCGCTCTCGCTGACGAACACGTTCCCGCCCAGGAGCGCGAGGATCGCGGCTTCGGAGAGCGGCGGATCGCTTCGCCACTGCGGCGTGAACTCCGACAGAGGACGCTCTTCGGCGACGAGGTAGATCTCGACCGGGCCCTCGTCGGCGACCTCGCGAATCTCCGCGTTGACCGAGAGCAGCGGGTCGAACTCCAGCTCGTCCTCCTCGAAGGTGATCCGTCCCTCGCGGATGTAGAAACTCCGGTCGAAGTAGAAGACCTGGCCGCCCTGGATGTCCACACCGCCGGTGACGGTGTAGCTCGACGAGGCGCTCTCGTAGGTGACGCGGATCGATTCGCCGACGTCCGCGAAGCCGCGCAGAATGGGAAAGGTATCCGTCGGCCAGAGGAACTGCACCCCCCGACCGGTGCGGACCGTGAGATCCACGCTCAGATCGCCCTCCTCTCCGGTCGGTTCCTGGGCTGTCTCTTCGGAGAGCGTGATTGCCGTGGACGCGGCGGTCAGGTCACCCGAGATTCGGGTGATGCCGGTTTCACCGGAGACGACAATCGTTCCCGCCGCGGTTCCGTCGACCGCGACACCGCCGAAATCGCCGGCGACACGGACGGGACGGCCCTCCTCGGTGGCAACGGAAACTCGGTACTCCTGCGGCACCCATCGGTCGAGAACCGCCTCCACGCCCACCCGCGCGCGCGCCTCACCCGCGCCGATGACCGTCTCGCGCACCGAAAGGACCTTCTCGTCGAAGACGATGAACGTACGCGCGGGCCCGAGCACTTCGGGAACCATGTCCACTTCCGCGGTCACCTGCTCGGCGACGAGCGTACCGTAGAAGTCCGGGTCGTTCAGCGGCCCGACGATTCTGACGCTACCGGTTGCCGTGCCGCCGGTCAGGGCAAAGCCGGGCGAATCGATCATAGCCCACAGCCGCGCGCCGTCTCCCCAGACCCTCGTCAGGTCGGCCTCGATCGTGCCGCCTTCGAGGAAGCCGATCGCGTCGAACCGCACCGGCAGCGGGTCGCCGATGGACGCTTCGAAGGCGCCGGATTCGTCGAGCGTCACCGAGATCGCGTTTTGAGGTCCGCCGAGCGCACGGGTTGCACGGTCGGAACGCGTCACGTCGAAGGTCCAACGCGACGGCGTGTCGTCCCGGACCGGGAGCCCTCCGAGCACGAGCCGGCCGTCGAAGTCGGAGCTCACGACGTCGGCGAGTGCGTCGACCTGCGCGAAGGCTCCCGACGCCTCGACGCTCACGGTGACCTTTCCGTTCTGCGCGGACGCTTGCTCGAGGACGCCGGAGAGCGAGAGCGAACCGTCTTCGAGCGAAAGCCTCCCGGTGAGGTCTTCCGCCCGGGTGCGAACGTACCTGGCCGACCCGTCCGCAACCGTTACTTCGGTCGGGCCGATTTCGACGCGCGCGGCGAGATCGACCGGGTCGTTGTTGAACTTGCCGTCCACGAGCTCGGCGTCGACTCGGATCTTCGCGGCGGCGAGCGCGCCCTCCACGGAGACCGTGCCGGAGACCGCGCCGCGCAGCGTTTCCACACCGAGGCGCAGGAGCGGTACCAGGCGCGCGCTCGCCTCTGCGGTAACCTCCCCGTCGGCGTACGAGCCGCGGATCTCGTACGATTCGGCGGGTACGCCTTCTTCGGCTTCGCCGGAAAGCGAGAGCTCGGCCCGCGGGTGCGCTTCATTCGCTCTGAAACCATGATCTCGCTGTTCGTCGCCCA
>CAYWJH010000016.1:0-50387 GCA_964458555.1 uncultured Spirochaetaceae bacterium
ATCCGGAAGTGCCGGCGCAGGTACTCGATGCGCTCGGGGTCGTGCACGCGCGTGCCGTCCTCGCTCAGGCGGTCCTCGTACGCGCAGCCGTTCTCGGTCACGTAGATGGGAATGCCGCCGGTCTCCTTCTGCACCCAGCGCATCTGGCGGTAGAGCCCCTCCGGGACGATGGGCCAGCCCATCTGCGTTTCGGGATGGTAGCTCGGCACGCGGGTGAACTGTTCGGGGGCATCCGGGTCGTACGCCACCGCCTTTTCGTTGTAGTAGTTCATCCCCAGGAAGTCGATCTTCCCGCCGATGAGCTCGGTGTCGCCCGCCTCGATGGGCAGCGAGACGTCCGGGTGCGCGGCGAGGTGGCGCCCCGGGTACGGTCGACCGAGGAGCGGGTCGAGGAACATGCGGCTGTCGCGATCGGCGGCGCGGTCGGCGGCGAGAATGTCCTCCTCGCGGTTGGTCGCCGGGCGCGGCGTCATGAGGTTGAGCGTCGTGCCGATCTCGCCCTCGTAGCCGCCCTCGCGGAAGACGCGGACCGCGAGCCCGTGCGCGAGGTTGACGTGGTGGATCGCCCGGTAGGCGGCCTGCTTGTCCTGCAGACCCGGGGCGTGCGCCCCGATCATGTGGCTCAGAAACGCGACGCACCACGGCTCATTGATGGTGATCCATCGCTTCACGCGGTCGCCGAGCGCGTCGAAGACCGTCTTCGCGTACTCTTCGAACCGCAGCGCCGTCTGGCGCTCGGGCCACCCGCCCTCGTCCTGGAGGCGCTGCGGGAGGTCCCAGTGGTAGAGCGTCACCGCCGGCTGAATGCCGTTGGCCAGCAGCGCGTCGACGAGCCGATCGTAGTAGTCGAAGCCCTTCGCGTTCTGCGTACCGTAGCCTTCGGGAAAGACCCGCGGCCAGGCGATCGAGAATCGGTACGACCGGACCCCCAGCCCGCGCATGAGCGCGACGTCTTCCTCGTAGCGATGGTACTGGTCGGTCGCGACGTCCCCGGTATGCCCAAAGGCGACCTTGCCCGGTGTGCGGCAGAAGGTGTCCCAGATCGACGTGCCGCGTCCGTCCTCGCTCGCGGCCCCTTCGACCTGGAAGCTCGCGGTAGCGGTGCCCCAGATGAAGTCAGAAGGAAATGCTGCGCCTGTAGTCATGCCCCATTGTAGGCGTTCAGAGCGCGAAGGTGTAGAGCACACCCAGGCGCACCGACGTCGTCGCGACCGCGTGGAGCAGGAGCCATGAGAGGAGCGGACCGGTCGACCAGCTCGCCGCAAAAGGAAAGGCGGCCACGAGCTGCCCGTCGAGCCCGGAGCGCTTCACGTGTGTCTCGAGCCCCAGATCCACGCCGAAGCGACCGCCGGGCAACCGCAGCAGCTCCGGGGTGATACCGAGCGCGACGAGCACGCCGTCCTCGACCATCTGGTAACGCCCGGGTGCATCAACCAGCTCGAAGGCGTAGCCGCCGTTGAGGTAGAACCACCCCAGCTCCAGTCGGCCGAACGGTGCGACGAGGACGTCGAACTGGGTGGCGCCCACGAAGAGCTTCGTGCCCAGGCCCACGCCGAGCGTGCGCGGACGAAAGACCACGTTGGGCTCGGCGACGAGCGAAGAGGCAAAGAACGACGCGGTGAGCCCGACGTTGGTCTCGAGGTGGAAGCGCTCGGGGGCCGATGCTTCGGCCGGGTCGGGTTCCGGCGCATCATCGGACGCCGCAGACTGAGCGGCGAGCCCGCCGGCGGCGAGCACGAGGAGCGCGAGCAACAGCAGGGCACGACGGTCCACACGCCGAGTATACCACACCGGGGATCAGATGATATCGGTGTAGAACCGCGACGCCGGTTCGTCGGGACGCGCCCACGCGAACTCGACGACCGGCGCGACCGACGGCACGAACGCTCCGGGAAGACCGACGACGAGGCGCTCGCCCTCGTAGCTCACATCGACGGGTCGCTCGCATCCGAGGACGCGCACCGAAAAGCGCTCGGAGCCGTCGGAGCCCTTCGGCCGCGGTACCTTCCTCAGGTCGAGGCCGTCGAAGACGATCGAGAGCATACGCGGCCGTCCGAGCAGGATCGCGTAGAGCCGGTCGCGCTTCGTCGTGTAGCGGACCTCGATGCCGTCCTGCGTGCGGCCCTCGGCCCGGTGCCATGGGCGCGTCCCGTAGATCGCCTGCGCGTGATCGCGCAGCCACGCGGCGAGGTCGGCGAGCGGCGCGCGCTGCTCGCGCGGGACGACGCCGTCGGCGCGCGGCGCGACGTTGAGCAGGAGGTTCCCGTTCTTGCTCACGACGTCTGCAAGGAGATGGACGAGCTCCTCGCCGGAGAGGTAGCTCTCCTCAGGCTCGGCAGCGTTGTAGCAGAACGACCGTCCGAGCCCGCGGACGAGCTCCCACGGCTCGCTCGCGAGCTTCGCCGCCGGCGGGTACTCGAGCGTGGCCACGTCACCGTTGCCTCCGGTGGGCTTTCCCTCCGTGATCGCCCTGCGTGCTGCGCCCGCGACCGCGCGCTGCACCGGCCGCAGCGACAGCGCCCGCCGCGCGAGCGCCCCCGTCTGCCGCCACCGGTCGTTGAGCACCCCATCCGGCACCGTCTCGCGGTACGCCCGGAAGAGCCGCCGGCGCGAGATCGCCGACGGCAACCCTACGTCGTTCCGCAGCACGTCGGGCCGGTACCGCTCGATGAGCTCGGTGAAGTGCGCCTCCGCGTAGCGCGCGTAGTCGGCCCGGGCGGCCTCCGCCTCGCCGGCCCCGGCCGACGCGGCGTACGCGTCCGGCGAGTCGGCGAGCAGCAGGTCGGGGAAATCGGTGATCGCGCGGTGCTGGACGGTCCAGTCGAGCTGACCCGAGTAGGAGACGCCGTAGCGCATGTCCTGCTCGCGCACCGCCTCGCCCAGCTCGCCCACGACGTCGCGCGCGGCGACGAAGGCGTCGCTGACCGGCGGTGTACTCGACGGCCACATGAGGAAGCCGTCGTGGTGCTTCGCGACCATCACGACGTAGCGCGCGCCCGCCTCGCGGAAGAGATCGGCCCACGAGCGCGGATCCCAGCTTCCGAGCTCCTCGTTGAACCGCCGCGCGAGCCGCTCGTACCTCGTGTGCTCGCCGTAGTGGCGGCGATGATAGGCTCGGACCGGCGAATCGGCGATGCGAAGCGAGTTCAGGTACCAGTCCGCGTGCGGGTGGTTCCGGAACGCGAAACGCCAGTCGTGGTCGCGCAGGATCTCGGCGAACCCGCCGTGCTCGACCGGCGCGTAGGCGGGGATCGTCGGCACGCCCCAGTGCACCATGATGCCCAGCTTTGCGTCGCGATACCATTCCGGAGTGCGGTGCTTCAATCTGTACCTCCAGCGAGCTCTCTGATCCGCTCGACGATCGCCTCGTGCCCGGCGGCCCCGAGAACCGTTTCCGGATCGGGCGGCAGATTTGCCGCGCCGGGGCGCGCGAGACCGTGCGGTCCCCCGAGGATACCAAGCGCGCGCTTCGCGCGAAAGATCCGCCGCACCGACGCCTCGAGCCGCGCCCGCGAGAGCCTCCCGTTCGCGACCGCGGCCAGGATCGCCCCGTGGGCGCCGAGCGGGTCGAGCGGCTTGAGCACGAGATCGTTCCCCGCCTCGATCGCGCGCACGACGAGCTCGGGCTCCGGCGCGACCGCCTCGAGCGCGCGCATGTTGAGCGCGTCGGTCACGAGCAGCCCGTCAAAGCCGATGTCGCGGCGAGCGAGCAGCGAGGCCCGTACCGAGAGCGTGGCAGGCGTCGGATCGCCGGTGACGCCGGGCACCGCGAGGTGCGCGGTCATGAGCCCGGCCGGCCGCGCTTCGAGCGCGCCGGCGAAGGCGACCGCCTCGCGGGCGCGCCAGGCGTCGGCGTCCGCGTCGAGCATCGGGAGCTCGTCGTGCGAGTCTTCGGCGACCGCGCCGTGTCCGGGGAAGTGCTTGACGACCGCGGCGACGCCGGCGCGCTGCAGCCCCTCGGCGACCGCGGCGGCGACCATGCCCACGAAGGCCGGGTCGGCGCCGTACGTCCGCCCGTGCCGACCGATCGCGCCGGTGGCCCCGGGCGGATCGACGTCGGCGACCGGGGCGAGGTTCATGGTCACCCCAAGCGCGCGCAGCTCGCGCCCCATGACCTCGCCGAGCCGCCGGGCGAGTACGACGCCGGGGCCGCCTGGCGGTGCGGCGCCGGGGCCGGCCGCGGCGTCAGCCGCCGCCACCGCCCGTCCCACGAGCTCGGCCGCCGGGATAGGCGTCGCGGGGACGCCCCCGGTGGTGGTGAGCCTCGAGACGAGACCGCCCTCGTAGTCGGTGGCGATGAACGGCGGTACCGCGATCGAGCGGTGCACGTCGGCGACGAGCGCGCGCACCTGCGCGACGCCGGAGAACGTCTGGCCGAAGAGCACGGCCGCGCCGGGCTGAACGCGCTCGAACAGCTCGCGGTGGTCGGCGTCGAGCGAGAGGAGCGGGCGCCCATCGGCGTCGTTCTCGATCCCCACCATGATCAGCTGTCCGGCGAGCAGACGATCGGAGAGCGAGCTCACGATCCGCTCGGTCGCCCACCGCATCGTCGCGGCGTACGACAGGGCGTACGACGGGGCCTCCGCAACCGGGTCGGACCGACAACCGATGGCGAGCACGAGCACCGCCGCGACGACGATCGCCCGGGGCATAGCGATTTTTGAAAGCTTTCGTATAGAAAAGTGAACGTTCGCCGTGCCGACCGGTCGACACGAACGCGGCCGGCGAATCAAGTCGATGCCTCGCATGGACTTATCGGACTGACACGAAGGCATCGAACTTGGCATGACAATTGCTATTTAGTCTCAGTACGGAGCGTCTGCGTTCCCGGACGGGAACGAGTGGAGTATACATCGTGATCGACTACAAGGCAATGACACCAGCAGCAGCCCTCGCGACGAGCGTCGACGCCGGGACGCTCGAGAATCTTCGGGGAGAGCTCGTCCGCAAGTCACTGCACATGCTGATCGCCTTCGTGCCGAGTATCGCCACGGTATCCGGGGCGCTTCCAGCGCTCGCAATCCTGGGAATGGGCGTGCTGTTCTACACCGGCGCAGAATACGCCCGGCTGCACGGCCGCTCGATCGTGCTCGTGTCCGCGGTGACCGTCATGGCTTCGCGACCGCGCGATCGCGGCCGGTTCGTCGCGGGTCCCGTGACGCTCGGGATCGGCGCGATGCTCGCGCTCCTGCTCTATCCGGCCCCTGCGGCCTTTCTCGCCATCTACGCGCTGGCCTTCGGCGACGGAATAGCGAGCCTCGTGGGCCGCGCCTTTGGCCGCGTCCAGATCGTTCCCGGCACCTCGTTCGAGGGCAGCCTCGCCTGCTTCGTCGCGGTCTTCACGGCCGGCCTCGCGGTAACCGGCGAGACCGTGACCGCGCTCGTCGTGGCGGCGGTCGCAACCGTGCTCGAAGCGGTCCCGAGCGACGATCTGGACAACATCATCATGCCGGTGGGTGTTGGCCTCGTCGCAACGCTGCTGCTCGGCGCGTAGCGCTCAATACCACAGAAAATACGATCGGTTCACGAGAATGAAGCTCGCCGTGCCCGCGATGAGGAGCCCTGCGCCGACCGCGAGCGGGGCGAGCGTCGGCACGTGCAGAACGAGCAGCTTGCCCACGACCACCGCGGCAATCGCGAGCGCGACGCTCCCGCCGCGTTCGCGGTGACCGCGCGACCAGGCGATCGCGTAGTTCGCGATCGTCCCCAGGCTCAGAAAGCCCAGCATCAGGTCGATCCCTTCGCGCCCGCCGGTCATGTGGACGAAGGTGGCGTTCATCCGCTCGCTGTCCACCGGGACGAAGTAGACGATGAGGAACGCCAACAGCACCAGCAACGCCGTCACCGTGCCGATCCGGGGGTAGTCTGCGCCGGCGGAGTAAACGCCCGCGGCGAAGAGCGAGAAGGCTCCCACGAGGCGGCCGAACAGAACGATCCGCGTGATGAGCCCGCCGACGTGTATTGGCATATCGGCAACCTCCGCGAGCGGCTGGCCGATCCGAAGCAGCTCGACCGAAAGCGTCATCAGAAACAGCGTCATGAAGTAGATCTCTGCCGAGCTCACGCGGCGGAAGAGCCGGGCCGAGACCGCCACGCCCACCACGGACACCAGGCCGACGAGCCCGGCCGCCGCGAGCGACCGGTAAGCGCTGAGCCGGCCGACCTGCCACTGCGCGCCAAACCAGGTCTGCGTCCGCGGGACGGGCAGCTCCTCGCCGGCGTAGGGACCGAAGAGCAGGGCGTAGCCGGCGACAGCAAACGCGACGAGCACGAGGAAGGTGAGAATCACGCCGATCACGACGATTGTGTTGCGGGCGGCAAGCGTCATTGCACGTGATTATAGCAGCACGAAAAGGCTACAGTCAGCCAGGCTTTGGCTCGATAGTTAAAAGAGGGAGGAGGTCCCATGAGAAGGTGGTTCACCCTCATAGCGCTCGTTACTCTCGTCGCCGGCGCTGCATCCGGGGGTGACATCGCGATGTTCGAGAATCTCGGCTTCAGCGAGTCGGGCGATGTGTTCGTCTTCGGACAGTACGGCGTCGCCGGCGATCGCTCGCAGCCGTTTGCCGAGATCTACGCGGTACACGTCGCGGGCAATCGATTCCTCTCCGACGGTGTCTTCGAGCTTCGCTCGGACGCGCCGCTCGCGCTCGGTCAGGACGGGCGGGGTGCGCTGTACCGTCTGCTCGGACGCTCGCGACCGGTTCTCGATCGCGAGCGGGTCGATCACCTCGCGACCGGTCGTCCGGTCTACATTCTCGTCGACGGCGAGGAGCCGCGAAGCCGCCTCACGTTCCGCGATTTCGACGCGGACGTTCGCTACGACGTGCGTCTCGACCAGGAGGCCCGCGGGAGCGGCGAGAGCGTCTCCGCGGCGTTCAGCGTGTCGGTCACGATCACGCGCGCCGACGATTCCGTTCGGACTCTGTCGATCGGCAAACCGTCCTACTACCGCGACGGGGTGGCGAGCTATCGGATTACGCAGGTGCTCGTGGGCCCCGACGAGGAGTCGATCGTGATCGTCGTCGAGAAGCGCGCGCCCGACGGGTCGATCCGCTACATGGTCGAAACCGCGGCGCTCTGACCCCCGCGTCTGCACGATTCCTGATGCGAAACGTGGTATAGTCTCCCGTGATGGCTCGACGAGTCACCCTTGCAGCAGTGTTCTTCCTCTCGATCGCGGTCGCGGTATCCGGGCTCGGGTTCGAGGCGCTCACGATCGGCTTCGCCGAGGCGTGGATCGGAAACGGCTACGTGCCCACGCCCGACGATCCCGGCGGCGAGTACGACTTTGACGTGACCGGCAGCGAGCCGGTCCCGATCGACCCGTTCGCGCGCGTGGGAGCGCGGTTCGGGCTCGTGGACGGCTTCATCGCCTCCCGGGCCGTTCTCGCGGTCAACCCGACGCTCGCGGTGGGCTGGCGGCGTTACCTGCTCTTCGACTCGGGTCGCGTCGTGCCGGCTCAGATAGAGACGGCGGCCGGCGCGGAAGGCGACGTGCTGGGCGTGGGCTCGGCTCGCGTTCTCACGCTCCGCCTGCAGCTGCCGCTCGCCTACGACCTGCGCTTCGACAACGGGAACGCGCTCTCTATGGCGATCTCGCCCACCGGCGTCTTCCGGATTCCGGCGGGCCAGGTCGAACCGCGCGACGAGGACCCGGATCTCTCGGGGATGTACAGCTTCTTCTACGGCTCGATGCGCTACCTGATGCCCGAGCTCTCGGTGGGCTACCGCTTCCGGATGAGCGACTACCTGGAGACGGCGATCCACGCGACCTACGGCGTCTCCGTGCTCGACCTGCTGGACGCCTCGCTCCCGTGGTACGACCAGACCCGCCTCGCGATCGGCATAGACCTGGGACTCATCCCGCCGTTCGGCGGGCTCGGCCGCGACCGGGAGGCGGAACAGGAGCTGCCGGAGGGGATCGAAGCGTTTCCGGAAGACGACGAGGGCGACGCCGAGTAGCGCCGCGGCCCCCTGCGGTCGCGCTACACGAAATCGAGCGGATCGACGATCCTGCGCCTGCGTTCCCAGTGCCCCACCATGAAGGTGACCGCCGCGGCCGTCGCGGTGTCCACGACCACCGCGATCCCGGTGAGGATGGGCAGAGCCGGCAGGAGGATGAGATAGATGTCTTCCATCCCCTCGCCGTAGCTTTGCGCGAGCATCGACAGCCCGACGATAACCGTCGTCCCGGGTACGCGTCCGAGCAGGAACGAGAAGAGGAACGAGGCGCCCATGACCCAGAGCACCTGCACGAAGGTGATCTCGAGCGCCGTGTACGAGCGGAAGACGGCGATGAACGCCGCGGCGATCACCATCGCGCTGCCCGGCTTTCCAAAGAGCGTCGCGAGCGAGAGCGTGGGCGAAGCGACCTCGCGCGAGACGCCGAAGTTCTCCTTTGCGACCCTCGTCAGCGATCCGAGCGTGAAGTACGAGTCGCCGGAGAAGAACGCGACGGTCGCCGGACCGACTATCGCATAGAGCCAGCTGAACGGGTTGTACCGCGCGCCCCAGAAGAAGATCGCGAGGGGAAACGCGACGAGCACGAAGAGCCCGGCGACGCCGACGAGCACCCACACGAGCGGTGCGAAGAGGTCGAGATCGCTCACCGACCGAAGCTGCAGCACCCAGTACGACGAGACGGCGATCAGCCCGACGCTCACCGCCTCCACGATCCAGCTGTTCAGTCGATAGAAGACCCGCGCGAGCGAATCGGCAAGATCGACCGCCGGCCCGACCACGGCACCCTCGTGATAGAGCACGAGCCCGACGAGCACGGCCGCCGCCGCGACGGGCAGGAGAAAGTCCCCGGGAATGGCGAAGACGGAGAAGAAGTTGCGCGGAAAGGCGTTCGCGAGCATCGCCGCCACCGAGGGCATCTCCGGCACGACCGCCTCCTGGAAGATGGGGGGGATGCGCCTGGGGGCGAGCAGCAACGTAACGAGCGTGGTGATGACGACCATCACCGCGGTGACGGTGACGATGCTCAGGCCGGCCTTACCGAAGACGCGCAGGGTCAGGTGGTCGTTGCGCAGCTCGTGGAGCCCGATTACGAGTCCGGAGAAGATCAGCGGAAAGACCGCGTAGCGCCCGACGTTGACCACGAGCGCGGCGAGCGTCTCCATCGCCTCTACCGTGTCTCCGCCCTCGACGGGGAGGTAGAGGCCGACAATCAACCCGATCGCCGCGCCGACGAGAATACGCATCCACAGCTTCATGGCAGCGAAGCCTACTCAATCGATGTCAGGGATGTCAATGAAGACGACGACCACGGCCGCGCGAGCCGTAGCGCAGCCATCCGTCCTTCCGCCTGCGGGCCGGCGGCGCGGCGAGGGTCTCCACGATGAATCCGGCGTAGCCGGATACGTCGTCGGAACTCGAGTAGCACAGCCGCAGCTCGATGGCCTCGTTCTCGTAGAGCCGCTGGAGCGCCAGCGCCGTCGACTGAAAGCTGCCCAGCGACATCGCTTCGAGCGGCGACCGCACCTCGCTCCCCGTGTCGAGCACGGCGAGCACCAGCCGTCCTGCGCCCTGCTTCTGGAAGAGCGAGACGACCTCGCGAATCATGAAGAGGTAGCCCTTCACCTCTGCGTCGGTGCGGTTCTCGATGCTGACGATGGAGCTCTCGTGAAACGGAACGCTCTCACGCACCGGCGAGAAGACGACCACCGCCTCTCCCAGGCGGCCGTAGAGGTTCTGCCCGTGCAACACGACCGAACGCGCGGAGAGCGCCGAGCGCCGGTTCCACGATACGGTCGCCGTACCCTCCGGCGGAGAGAACGTCTCGAGGGGACCGCTGCGGGCGATGAGCACGCGGCGGTCGCGGGCGGCCGCCTCGTTCACGACTTCGGCGAGCAGCTCGCTTGACTTGCCGGTGACGAGGCAGGCCTGCTCCATGACTCGAGATAGTACAGGCGCCCATGGGCGGGGTCAACGCCCACCACGCTCGACGTGACGCTCCCTGCTCCCGACCGACGCCGCTTCACTCACCGTCGCCTCCCATGCCGATCGCCTCGAGGAGGGCGCTCACCCGGTACCCGGACGCCTGCTCGGCGCGTTCGAGACGCTCGAGGAGCGAGGAGAGCGCCACGACGTCCGCGACGAGCCGCTCTCGCGCGGCGCGGTCCTCCGGGGCGACCTTGTCCATGCTGACGAGCGCGGTCGCGAGAAGCCACCACCTGAGCTCGTCCATGCGTTCCTTCGCGAACCATACCTCGCCGTCGTAACGGTTGAAACCCAGGTACGTGGTCGCGTCGCCGTCGGCGAGCAGGTCGGTCATCACGGCGCGTAGCGGCTCGGCGCGCGCGGCGTGCCGTTCCCACCACCGGCCGTGCGTCAGAAGGAGCTTGACGAGCCAGGTCCAACCCGGATCGAGCGCCTCCGCGGTAAACGCGCGCGAGGCGCGAGTGTGCAGCCCCCACTCGTCGCAGATGCCGGCGGGAGAGCGGTACGCGTTGCCGAGCGGCCGCAGGAGCAGCCACGTCGCGAGGAGATCGCGGCGATCGGAACGCTCGTCGATCGACGTCGTGTACGCGGCAATCGCGGCGCGGAAGCGGGCCGGCTCCGCGACGGCGGTTTCGAGCTGCAGGAAGGGAAGGCGCTCGACCGCGCGGATACCCTTCTCGAGCGAGCCGACCGCGGCGTCCACGGCGAGCGGGGCGTCGACCGGCCTGTACGCGTGCGCGACGCCCAGGAAGGCCCGGTAGGAATCCGCGAGACGCGCGAACGTGTCGTCGCGGACCGTCTCGTGCCCGAGCATCGCCTCGTGCAGCAGGTGAAAGGCTCGGCTGTTGACGACGGAGGCGTACAGGTCGAGCAGCGGACGCAACGCGACGTCGCGCAGGGCCTCTTCAATGTCGTGCGTTCCCGCCCCGGCGAGCTCGTCGGCGAGCTGTGCGTAGTGTCCTGCGTCGTTATCAAGGATCTCGTCAAAGTCGAGAAAGACCTGACTCTGGTAGCCGGCGAGGTCGACGAAGAGCCCGCGCTCGGAGAGCTCCCGGCTCGACCGGATGAACCAGAGCCCGCTGCGTTCGTCGCGGAAGAGACAGTAGTAGCCGTGCTCGTGATGGAGACCGAGTGCCCGGGCGAGCTCGCCCCGGCGGTGCTCGCGCCGACCGTCGTCGAGCCGCTCGACGTAGCCGGAGGACCTACGAATCCATCCCCACGCACGCTCGTACGCGTTGTTGTAGAGGACGAGCCCACGCTCATCGCCCGCGCGGTTGGAATAGGCGAAGACGTTCTCGTTCACCGTGCCCGATTCGCCGAAGAGATCGTAGAGGAGAAAGTCGTCGACGCCGCTGAAGAGGTAGCGCCGGCGCATCAGCGGGAAGACCTCGTGCTCGTGCCGCGCGACGAGCTCCCGGTCGGGCGTCTCTTCGAGATAGGCGCGCCGGTACTCCATGCCGTACTTCTCGGTGAAGCCCTCGACCTGTCCGTGTCCGAACATAGGCAGGCCCGGCATCGTCACCATGAGCGTGCACACGCCAATGTACTTGTCGCCGGCGCCGAACTGCGCGACCGCCGTCTCCTCGTCCGGGTTGTTCATGAAGTTTACGAAGCGCCTGAGGACTTCCTTGTCGAACTCGAGGGTGTTCTTGATCGTCTGGCGGTACTTCGCGTTGTCCTCGGCCTTGAGCATGTTCATGAAGGCCGAGTTGTACACGCGATGCATGCCCAGCGTGCGGACGAAGTAGCCCTCCATCATCCAGAACGCCTCGGCGAGCAGGAGCGTGTCCGGCGCCTCGGCGGCGACGCGGTCGACCACCTCGCGCCAGAACTCGTTGGGCATGGCCGCGTCGAACGCGTCCGCGCTCATCCCGTGCTCGGCGCGCGAGGGGATATCGCCGCCGCCGCCTGGCTCGGGATACCAGAGCCGCTGGATGTGACGCTTGGCGAGCGTCATCGCCGCGTCGAAGCGGATGATCGAGAAGTTTCGCGCGACGTGCAGGATCGTCTGGATCACCGCTTCGCGCACATCGGCCTTGAGGAAGTCGAGCTGCGCCGTGTCGTTCCACGGCATGCTCGTCCCGTCGTTGCCGTGGTAGATGAACCGCTCGCGACCGGTGCCCAGGTCGACTCGCTTGAACACCACCGCCGCGTCCGAGCGCGAGTAGTAGTGGTCTTCGAGGAAGACGCCCACGCCCGGCGCGCCGCTCAGGTTCTCTCCGGTGAAGCTGTACGACGGAAACGGTGGGTGGTCGAGCTGGATGTACCACTCGGGGTGCTCGATGACCCAGCGACCGTCGACGCCGGTGTGGTTGGGCACCATGTCGCTCGCGAGACGAACGCCCCGCGCTTCGCACCGTTCCCGGAGGTCGGCGAGCGCCTCCCAGCCCCCGAGCGACGAGGCGATTTCGTACTCGTAGAGCGCGTACGCGCTCGCCTCCGCCTCCGGGTTTCCCATGATCTGCTTGATCCGACGACTCGCCGCGCTGCGCTCCCACAGCCCGATCAGCCAGAGCCCGGTGAAGCCCCACCCGGCGATGCGGTCGAGCTCCTCGTCTGGGATCTCGTCGAGGCGCGAGATCTCGCGCCTGTGGCGCCGCGAAAGCTGGTCGAGCCACACGAGCGTGCTCTTCGCCATGAGTACGACGCGCGGCATCCAGTCGCGGTCCGGCGAGAACCGCTCCGGGTCGCCGCCCTCGTAGCGGTAGACGGGCGCAGGCCCGGGACCGGCGAAACCGACCTTCGCCTCCTCGCGAAGAACGTCGATGCCGCGCAGCAGCCGCGAGAGGTAGGCACCGAGGAGGCCGCTCCACCGCTCGCGCATCCAGGCGAGCTGGTCGTGGAGGCTCTCCGGGAAGAGTCGCGCCGGGGTTCGCAGCATCTCCACGAGCGGCTGATCGTCGGGGCCGAAGCGGGGCCGGTCGGTGAAGTGCTCGGCGACCGCGTCGACGATCTCGCGGTAGCCGGTGGCGCGCTCGAGCGCTTCGTCGGTAAAGAGCTCGGAGAACGGCGAGAAGGCGGGGTTCGTGTTCTCCAGCGCGAGCATGAGCATCTCTTCGAACATCACCTCGCGTCCGGACCGCCCGTCGATCTCCCGCTCGAGGTAGGACTCGAGGTCCTCCTCGCCACGGTAGACCGGCGTGGGTGGGAACTCGTCGGCGAAGGCGCGGATGGCGCGCTCGACGCGCTCCTCGCCGAGCCGCTGCGCGAGCGCGTCGAACGCCTGCGCGACGGCTTCGCTCCCGTACTCGTCGCGGTAGAGCGCGACGACGTGGTGGAGGATCTCGTCGATCAGCCCAGCTGCGTTGATATCGCCGGCGCGAACCACTCGATCCGGACGGCGGGCGAGGTCGCGCTCTCGGTTCATCTCCTGAGCGAGGCGTCGCGTCTCCTGCATGTCGGCGAGGACGACGTCGCCGGAGAGCGCGTAGAGCGGTCCGCTGATCCGGTACTTCTCGCGCGCCGAGCGGCGGAGGTGCAGCTCGCGCGAGAGCGGAGGGAGGGGCGGGTCGAACCGCGAGAAGGAGACGTCGTCTGGTCGGTCGATCACGGTAGATCCTCCTTGCACGCGCCGTCGCCGGCCACGGCGCCTAGACCGCGCGGCGACGACGGCTCTCGAGCATGGGGGCGAGCACCGAATGGAGCTCGTGGTGCCGTGCGAGCTCCTCGAGACGAAGGGGCAGCCGATAGCTCCAGTTGCGCTCGCCCACGGTGCCGGGCACGTTCACGCGCTCGTCGTCCGGGTTCTCCGGCACGATGCCGTCGACGAGCGCGAAGATATCCTGCGCCTGGAAAACGCAGAGCGCCGAGCTCGTGTGCAGTAGCGCGTCGGTCACCCTTCGCGCGGTGTCCGCGTCGTAGACCGGCGGGGGATCCCCGGGCAGGCCGAGCGTCGCCCAGAACGAATCCCGGTCGGCCTCCTGCTGCCACCATCCGCGCATGGTAGACGTGTCGTGGACCGAAGGAGCGCAGACGCTGAGGAACGGGTACTCGGCGGGTGGAATGTAGGGCTGACCGGCTTCCTGCCAGAGCCGCGACCAGCGCGGGATCCGCAGGCCCAGGATGCGCAGGTCGGCGAGAACGCCGGGGACGCACGCGGGGATCGCGCCGAGGTCCTCGGCGCACGGCAGCATGTCGGTCGTCTCGCGCATGAAGCCGAGCAGCCGTCGGCCCTGCTCCTCCCACAGGCGTTCGGATTCGCGTCCCAGCTCCGCGGCGAGCCGCTCGAAAAGCTCCTTCTCCTCGTCGCCCATGCCGTGGTAGCGCGAACACGCGCCGTAGGACCAGGTGGGAACGAAGGTGTCGTGTTCGAGGCGTACGAGCGCGCGGTCGCGGTAGCGCGCGAGCAGCCAGTCGCGCGCCTGCTCCGGGAGGTCGAGCGCGAGGATGTCGCGTTCGCCGCGGATCGTCGGCGCGAAGAGGTAGAGGTCCTCGTCGTCGATACGCTGCAGGCAGAGCTCGATCGCGCGATCGGCCTCCTCGGCGAGGGCCTCACGCGCCTCGCGGCCGCCGACGTGCGGTTCGGCGAGCCAGCGGATGCGGCCGTTGTCGAAACCGGCGTCGCGCAGTCGTTCGCGCGACGCCGTCGCGCCCGGAACGAAGTGTCCCAGGTGCCCCGTGGCCTCGTCCGAAGGAATGCTCCAGACCCGGAAGAAGCCGAGCACGTGATCGATCCGGTACGCGGCGTAGTACCTCGCGGCGTGCCGCAGCCGCTCTCTCCACCACCGGTAGCCGTCGCGCTCGAGCTCCGGCCAGTCGTAGATGGGAAGCCCCCAGTTCTGACCGGTCGCGTTCTGCGCGTCGGGTGGAGCGCCTGCGCGCAACCAGCTCGAGAAGTACTCGCGGTGCGCCCACGTGTCGACGCTGTCCTCGTTCATCAGGATGGGAAGGTCGCCCTTCAGCACAACCCCGCGGTCGGCGACCGCGCGCGCGGCGGAGGCGAACTGTTCGTCCAGACGCATCTGAACCCAAACGTGGAAGGTGAGCTCGGTTTCGTTCTCCGCGGTCGACCAGAGTGCACCCAGGAGCTCCGGGGTGGGATCGCGGAACTCGGGCCACTCCTTCCACGAAGCGCCCCCGTTACGCGTCTTGAGCATCATGTACGCCGCGTATTCGTCGGCCCACGGATTGTGGTCGACGAAGGTGTGCGTCGCGCGCCGGATCGCAGGATCGTCGGCGACCGCGTCAAAAACCTCGCGCAGCAGCGCGCGCTTCGCGTCGACCAGGGGTCCGTACCGCAGCCGGTCGCGTCCGGCGTGCTCGCGGCGGATCTCGTCGAGCGCCGCGTCCGCGCGAGCGCGGGAGACCGGCGCGAGCGCCTCGAGGTCGGGAAGGTCGCCAATTCGCAGGTAGAGGGGGTGCAGCGCGAACGCGCTGAGCGCGCTGTACGGCGACGACTGCCAGCCGGTGTCGTTCACCGGAAGGATCTGGATCAGGTCCAGGCCGACATTGGCGCACCAGTCGGCGAGCGCCGGCAGATCGGCAAACTCTCCGACGCCGACCGACGCCTCGGAGCGTAGCGCGCTCACCGGCACGAGAATGCCGGACAGGTACCTCGTCAGGCCCGGGAATGTCATGCGATAAGCCTCGTCATGTTACCTCCCGATATCCATCATAGCCGTTTCGCGCGCGGTCAGAAACCGCCGGCGTGACCGTCCCCGCGCGGGTCGCTCCCGCACCAGAGCAGGCCGTCGTCGCCGCGGGCGATGATCTGCCCGAGGCCAAAGACCGCACGGCGGGTCCCGCCCACCTCCCGAACGTCGTGCCCCCGCGACCGCAGCGCCTCGAGGAGGCGGACGTCCATCGAGTCCTCGACGAGGAGCGTTCCGTCCGGCGCGCCGTCGGCGAGCTGGAAGCGGGGCGCGTCGAGCGCGCTCTGCGGATCGACCCGCTCGTCGACGAGCCGACCCACGACCTGCAGGTGACCCTGCGGCTGCATCATCCCGCCCATGACCCCGAACACGGCGGCGAGCTCCCCGGACTCGTACGTCATCAGGCCCGGGATGATCGTATGGTAGGGTCGCTTCGACGGTTCGAGGACGTTCGGGTGCCCGGCTTCGAGCACGAACCCGCGTCCGCGATTCTGGAGCGAGAACCCGCAGCCGCGCGGGACAATGCCCGTGCCGAACCCCATGAAATTGCTGTTGATGAACGAGCAGCCGTTTCCTTCCGCGTCGACGACCGAGAAGTAGACGGTGTCCGGACCGATCGTCTCCGGCGGAAGCCCGGGCCCCGCGGACTCCATCGCGCGCTCGGGATCGATGAGCGCCGCGCGGACCGCCGCGTACTCTTCGCCCAGGAGCTCGCCGAGCGGCGCGGGAGCGAAGGCGGGGTCGGCGACGTGGCGCGCCGCGTCGGCGAAGCCGAGGCGCATCGCCTCCACCTGGAGATGGAGCGCGCGGCCCTCCTCGCGCGCGGCGTGAACACCGTCGGCGCCCCCGGTGGGGCGCCCACCGCGTGCATGACGGTAGGCGTTGATCGCGAGCAGCGCCGCGAGCCCCTGGCCGTTCGGCGGGCACTCCCAGACGCGGTAGCCGTTGTAGGGGACCGAGATGGGATCGACCCACTCGCCGGTGTGGCCGGCGAGGTCGTCCAGGGTCATCACGCCGCCCTCGTGCTCGAGCTCGGCGACGATGCGCTCGGCGATCCAGCCGCGGTAGAAGACGTCGCGACCGTCACGGCCGAGCTCCTCGAGCACGCGCGCGAGCCCCGGGTTGCGGAATCGCTGCCCCACGCGGGGGGCGGCGGCGCCGATCATGAGCTCGCCGCCGTGGCGGTGCGCGGAGAGCTGCCGTTCAGCTCCGGCGCCCCACCAGAGCGCGGCCATTGGCTCGAGCGAGAAGCCGTCGCGGGCGAGGCGGGCGGCCGGATCGAGCACGCTGCTCATCGGCAGCCGCCCGAACTCCCCGTGGACCGCGAACCACGCGTCGGCGGCGCCGGGAACGGTAACGGTGTGCGCGTGGAAGTCGGGCAGCGCCTCTCCGGAGTCGGTGCGCACCGCGACGCGACGCGCCTGGCCGAGCGTGAGCGCGGCGGGGCTGCGGCCCGAACCGTTGTACGCGCTCACGCGGCCGGTCGTCGCGTCGTAGTAGAGGCAGAACGCGTCGCCACCGAGACCGGTCGAGCACGCCTGCGTCACCTGGAGCGCGGCCGCGACGGCGACCGCGGCGTCTGCGGCGCTTCCGCCGGCGCGCAGCACCGAGAGCCCGGCCTCGGTGGCGAGCGGCTGACTACTCGCCACCGCCGCGGTGGGAGCGATCACGACCGAGCGGCGCGAGCGATAGGCGTAGTTGGAGTCGATGGAGAAGGTCATATCATGCCTCGTGCCTGATACGGCTCGTGACGATCCCCGCCACGAAGAGCTGCCACGGATGGTAGATGACGAGCGGCAACAGCGCAACGCCCAGGATGTCCTGGCCCTCGAAGAAGATGGTCAGAAGCGGCGCGCCGAGCGCGAGCGTCTTCATGGGCCCCACGAAGAGCGCGGCGATGCGGTCTTCGCGATTCAGGCGCAGCAGCGCGGCGATCCCCAGCACGAGGCCGATCAGCACGAGGTGCGAGCCCATCAGGTAGAGCAGCGGCCAGACGAGCTCGGGCGCGTAGCGCGCGAAGTTCGGGTCGGCTCCGGTGCGCGCGAAGGCGATGAGGACGATGACGAGGATGAGCGCGTTGCTCGCGACGCCGAGCCGCTTGCTGTTTCGATCGGCCCAGGCGTGCATGCGCAGGCGCACTACCTGACCGATCACGATGGGCAGGAGCATATTGACCGCGAGGCCCCGGAGCGTGTCGAGGAGCTGCGAGACGGGAAGCGCGCGGCCGGAGCTCGAGAGCAGCAACGAAAGCAGAATGGGCGAGAGGAAGATTCCCGCGGTGTTCGCGAGCGCGGCGTTGAAGACCGCGGCGACCGTGTTCCCGTGGTTCGTCTGCGTGAAGACGATGCAGCTCGAGACCGCCGTGGGAAGCACGGAGAGCGCGAAGATGCCGACGATGAGCTGGCCGTCGAGCGCGTCGGCGAAGAGGGGGATCGCGGTCAGGAAGTAGATCGGGACGAGCACGAAGATGAACAGCTGCAGAAAGACGTGCAACCGCGGCGTCGCGAGGTCCTGCCGGATCCGGTCGGAGGGAAGCTTGATCCCGGTAATGAGAAAGAGCACGAAGACGATGACGCGGTTCGTCCAGCCGCCGGGGTTGAGGAGCCCGCCCCGCTCGGCGAGGAGGAACCCCGCGACCATCGCGAGCAGGAGCCCGATGAGGAACCAGTTCTTCTTCAGCCAGGGCATACGCCCTTATACACCATGCGAAGACTCTGGAAAACCGTTTCGCCTTCGTGTAGGTTTGGGTCGAGTGATACGCACCACCTCCGCACACCGTCGCGGCCACCGCCGACTGGCTCCGAGTTTCCTCGCCGCGCTGCTCCTCCTCGCCGGGCCGGCCTTCGCGCAGATCGCCCGTGGTCCGGCGCCGCTCCCCGAGCGCACCGTCGTCGCCCGCCTCCTGCCCGGCGGCCGCCTCGAGCGCTCGGCGGACGCCGGTCGCAGCTGGCACCGTGTCGACGGCCTGCCGCGACGCGCGCTCCCGGCCGACCGCGCCGGCGAGCCGCTTCCGGTAACCGCCTTCGCGGTGGCCCCGCCGTCTCCCGACGACCCGACCCGGCGCGCGGCGCTCGCATCCTCGGCCGGCGTGAAGCGCCCCGGATACTCCGTCGTTCAGCCCGGCGATCCCGCTCTCGCGGCGGTCGGTAACCGGCTCTTCCTCAGTACCGACGGACTCGCGACGTGGACCGAGGTGGACCTGGGCGAGACGATCAACGGGTCGACGCACATCACCGCGCTCGCGATCGACCCGGCAGTCCCCTCGCACTGGCTCGCCGGCACCTCGTACGACGGGCTCTACCGCACGCGCGACGCCGGGGCGAGCTGGACCGACCTCACCGCCGAGCGCGACCGGTGGCCCATCTACGCGGGCGTCGGCTTCTTCGAGGAGGTCGCCGCGCTCTGGTTCACGGCCGACGGCGACGTCCTCGTGCAGGCCGGCTTCGGTCAGGGGTTCCTGCGCGTGGAGCTCGACCCGCTTTCGGTCGCGCGGCTGCGGCCGCTGCGCGAGGGCGAGGAGTCGTACGGTGCGCTCGCGCGGGCGCTGGGGTCGCCGTGGAGCGCCCGCGACGCAACACCGGCCGCCCGCCGCGAGCGCGCCGCCGACCGCACCGGCGTCTACCTCTCGGCGAAGAACGCCGTGCCGGAGAAGCTCCCCGACTACTTTGCCTACCTCGACCGGCACGGCTTCGACAGCGTCGTCGTCGACTTCAAGGACGACGAAGGACACATCACCTACGACTCGGCGGTGGCGACCGCGCGCGCGGCCGGCGCGGTGCAGCCGACGATCGATCCGCGCTTCCTCGTCGAGGAGGCGGCGAAGCGCGACATCTACGTGATCGCGCGCATCGTCGTCTTCAAGGACCCGAAGCTGTGGGCGTACGACGGCCACCGCTACGCGCTCTGGGACCGCCGCGGGGACCGGCCGTGGGGCGTCTTCCGCACCTACACCGACGAGGAATCGGGCGAGTCGCGGACGGTGCAGGTCGAGCACTGGGTCGACCCCTACTCGCCGGAGGTGTGGGCGTACAACGTCGCGATCGCGCAGGAGGCGGCCGCGCTGGGCGTGGACGAGATCCAGTTCGACTACATCCGCTTCCCGTCGGACGGCTTCACCGGCGACATCCGCGCGCGCTACGCGGTCGACGGCGCGGACCGGACGCAGGCGCTCGAAGGCTTCCTCGCGTCGGCCCGACGGGAAATCGGCATCCCTCTCGGGATCGACGTGTTCGGCTTCAACGCCTGGTCGCAGATGAGCTACCTGGGCCAGGACATCACCCGGCTCGCGCGCTACGCGGACGTGATCAGCCCCATGTTCTACCCGTCGCACTTCGCGCGGCCGTTCCTGCCGCAGTTTTCCTACCTGGGCCGGGCGGAGGCGATCTACGACCTCGGCACCCGCCGGGCCGCCGAGCTCGCCGCGCGGGCGGGCTCGCCCGAGGGAACGCTCATCCGGCCGTACATCCAGGCGTTCCTGATCGGAGACGAGCTCGAGTTCGATACGCCGACCTACCGGCGGTACCTCGACGTCCAGGTCGAGGCGTCGAACCGTGCGCAGTCGAGCGGCTACACGCTCTGGAACGCGTCGGGGCGGTACTACATGCTTCCGTGACCGTGTTATAGTGCGCGCATGCAGTCTGTTGCTCAGTGGGCCGAACGGATTCTCGACTCGGTCGAGACCGTTTTTTTTGGCAAACGAAACGTCATCGAGCGGCTGCTCGTCGCGCTTCTCTGCCGCGGCCACGTCCTCCTCGAGGACGTGCCGGGCATGGGAAAGACGATCCTCGCGCGCGCGCTCGCGGCGAGCCTTGGCGGGCAGTTCTCGCGCATCCAGTGCACGCCCGACCTGCTTCCGGCCGACATCCTCGGCGTGAGCGTCTACAGCCCCAAGGACGGTACGTTCACCTTCCGCGAGGGGCCCATCATGGCGAACATCGTCCTCGTCGACGAGATCAACCGCGCCACGCCGCGCACCCAGTCGGCGCTGCTCGAGGCGACCGGCGAGGGCCAGGTCAGCATCGAGGGCAAGCGACGCGAGCTGCCCGACCCCTTCTTCCTGATCGCAACCGAGAACCCGGTCGAGTTCGAAGGCACCTTCCCGCTGCCGGAGGCGCAGCAGGACCGATTTCTCCTCTCGATGAGCATCGGCTACCCCGAACGCAGCGTCGAGCAGCACATCGTCGACAGCCAGCGCCGTCTCACCCACCCCGTCGTCGACGTGCAGCCGGTGAGCGGCGTTGCCGACGCCCACGAGCTGCAGGAGCAGGTCGTGGAGGTGCACGTCGACCAGGAGGTCATGGACTACATCAGCGGGCTCATCGAGGCGAGCCGCGAGCACCAGAACGTCCGCATCGGCGTGAGCCCCCGCGGGACGCTCGCGCTCTACAAGGCGTCGCAGGCGCTCGCCGCGCTGCGCGGACGCGACTACGTGATTCCCGAGGACGTGAAGGAGCTCTGTCGTCCCGTCTTCGCCAAGCGCATCATCCTCACGAACCAGGCGGTCATCCGCGGCGTCTCGGTCGATTCGGTGATCACCTCGCTGCTCGATTCGGTACCGACCCCGGTGGTGCCGGAGCAGCGGGCGTGAACGGGCGGAGCATCGCGCTCATCGTCATCGGTCTCTTCTTCGTGCTCTTCATCGACTCGTACGTCGTCCAGTGGATCGGGTACGTGCTCGTCGCGACGGTAGGGCTGAGCTTTGCCTACTCGCGGTGGGTACACGCCGGGCTCGAGATCGACCGTGAGGAGAGCTCGCTTCGCGCCTACCGGCACCAGGTCGTCACGGTGCGCATTCGCATCAGAAACACGAGCCCGCTCCCCGTTCCGAACCTCGTGGTCACCGACAACCCGGGCAGCCTCTACACCGGCGAGGAGAACAGCAGGCTCATGAGCCTGCGCGGGAAGGAGCGTACCGAGCTCGTCTACGACATCCGCGGCATGAACCGCGGCGCGTACCGCATCGGCCCCATCACCGTTCGCTACGCCGACCCGCTCGGCCTCTACCCCGTAGCGGAGACGATCATGCAGGAGACCCGGCTCGTCGTCTATCCGCGGATTCACCCGATCGAGCTTCCCGTCCATCGTGGGCTGCCGGCAGGAAGCCTCACGACCACGAGCCGGATCTACGAGGACCCCACCCGCTACCGCTCGGTGCGCGAGTACGTGCCGGGCGACGAGATCCGCCGAATCAACTGGAAGGCGAGCGCGCGGCTGGGCGAGCTGCACTCGACCGAGTGGCTGCCCACGATCAACGTGCCCGTGATGATCCTCCTGAACCTCACCGCGAGCACGTACGAGCAGCGAAACCGCTACCAGCATACCGAGCGCACGATCGACGCCGCGGCGAGCCTCGTGCATCACCTCGCGACCCGCGGTCAGGAGGTGGGGCTGGTAACCACCGGGCTCATCAGGGGCGCGCCGGAGCGCATCATGCCGTTCGTGCGCGTGGGCGCGGGGACGGCGCACGCGGTGGGCATTCTGGAGACGCTCGCACAGCTCGAGACGAACGAACTCGACGAGGACCCGGTCGAACGCTTCCTCGAGCGGGGCGCGATCTCGTACGGGACGCGGCTCTTCTACCTCGGCGCGCCGCTACACCCCGATTCGGTCGCCGCGCTGGTGAGCTCGATGGGGGATCGATCGCTGCTGCGGCTCTACTACACCGACGAGGGCGTCGCCACCTGGGACGAGCTGTCGATCGAGTCGGTACGAGTCTACCGGATCACGGAGCACGGAGATGAACTCTTCGCGATTCAAACCTGAGCTCTACCGCGTATTGATCCATCCGGCGATGAGCGTCTCCGTCTCCGCGAGCGGGATCCTCGCGGCGATCTGGCTCGTCGCGGTGAACTTCGGCGTCGCCTCGCCGGGTCTCGGGATCATCGCGGCCGTCATCGTCGCTACGCTGCTCGAGGCGGCGGTGGGCAATATCCTCTACCGTCAGCGTGCGGGCATCGGCAACCGGGTCCGCGAGCTGGTGATCTACCTCATCGTCGTCTACGCGGTCTTCTCGCTCCCGCGCGGTGGGCCACTCGGCCAGCGGTTTCTGCCCGGCTTCGAGCAGGTGCTCCCCGTGCTCGCCGCGGCTGCCGCGTGGCTCGTCGCCTTCGTCTTTCACAACCGTCTGCGCGGTCGCGAGGCGCTCCTGCGCGCGTTCGCTGGCAAGCACGGCTCCGAGCTTCGTCACGCGGTCCTCGACCGGCAGCACGACATGGCGCAGACGGTAGGGCAGCTTCGCAACGCGCGCAGACTCATTGGCGGACTGTTCGCCGTACTCTGCTTTCTCGCCGTCTTCGGGTCGATCGATCCGCTGGGCCTGAGCGTGCTGCGCGCCGGCTCCGGCGCGTTCGTCGTACTCGTCGTCTACGGGATCAGCGCGGTCGCCGTCGTGGGGAACCTGAACACGTTCATCGACGAGTACGCGGCGAACGGCGAGGGGATCGCAGTGCCGCTGCGCTTCCAGCGCCGCCGGGCGGTCCTCGCCGCGACGGTGATCGCGATCGTCCTTTTCGTCGCGTTCGCGCTCGCCCGAAACCGGAGCGTGCTGCCGCTCGAGGCGATCGTGGATTTCTTCCGCTGGCTCGGAAGCCTCTTCGAGAGCGAGCCGAACGAGGGTTACGAGCCTCCTTCCTTCGAGAGCCCCGGGCAACAGCAGCAGCTGCCGCCGGAGCTCCTCGAGCTCCTCGAGGACACCGAGGAACACGAGCCGCCGCTCTGGCTGCGCGTGCTCGCCGAGCTGCTGCGACGGCTCGCGCTGTCGGCGCTCGTCGTCGGTGCGGCGCTCCTGATATTTGGCCCGCTGTTCTCAAAGACCTTTCGAGCCGCGCTCCGGGACCTCAAACCCGGCGCGTTCCTCAAGGGGCTGTGGAGCGATCTGAGACGGCGGCTGCGGATCCTCGGACGCTTTCTGAGACACGGGTTTCGCCGGCGTCGCCAGGGGGATACGGACGAAGAAGCGGAGGAGCGGACCGAGGACGAGCGCTGGCGCGAGCGTCGGTGGAAGCCGGGGCTGCGAAAACGCCGGCAGATGGACCGGGTCGTCCAGGTGTTCCTCGAGGTGGCCCGGTGGGGCGAGCGGCACGGCGTGAGCTACCACCGCACCGAGGGCACGCACGAGTACCTCGCGCGCATCGCCACGATCCGACCGGAGCGCTACCCGGACGCGCGGGTGGTCGCCGAGACGTTCTGCGAGGCGAAGTTCAGCCGTCACCTCGTGCCGAAAGAAAGGATGCGGGAGTACGTGCGCTCGGCGAGACGGATCGCGAGGAGCGAGTAGGAAGCGTCGTCAGCTCAGCTCGTTGATCTTGTCGCGAATCCGCGCCGCTTCTTCGTAGTCCTCGTCCTCGACGGCCTTCTCGAGCTCGTGCTCGAGCCGATTCCGCTCGATCTCGCGCGGATCGGGCACATCGACCTTCGGATCCTCTTCGGTGATGAGATTGATAGCGATTCCCGCCTCCTCGACGATCGACTCGGCGATGTAGAGGGGGCAGTGGATGCGCGCGGTCATCCCCAGGGCGTCGGAGGGACGGCTGTCGATGACGATCTTCTTCAACCCCTGCTTCATGACGATGCGTGCATAGAAGGTACCGTCTTTCAGCTCCGTGATATCGACCCGATCGATGGTCGCGTTGAGCTTCTCCATCATCGTGACAAAGAGGTCGTGCGACAGCGGGCGCGGCATGGGGACGTTCCCCAGTCCGATGAGAATCGACTGAGCCTCGAGTTGGCCGATGAAGATGGGCACCGCTCGCTCGCTGCCGACGGGCTTCACCAGGACGGCGTTTCCCTTGTCGGTTCGGGCGACGGTCCAGATCTCCGCCTCGACCAGCATGATGTTCTTCATCGCTCTTTAATAGTACGATGGGCGCACCGATTTTTCAAACGGCGTCCGTGCTTCCGCCTGCTCACCGGCCGCGCTTCGTCTCCCGCGCCGCGTGCACCGCGTTCCGGAAGAGCGCGAGCCCGCCGTCCGGGTCCACCCGCCGATCACGCCAGTGCGGGTGATTCTGCGCGACCAGGTACGCCTCCGGGTGCGGCATCATGCCCAGCACGTTTCCGGTCGTGTCGACGATGCCGGCGATCGAGCCCTGCGAGCCGTTGGGATTCCGATTCGCGTAGCGCGCGGCGACGAGCCGGCGAGCCTCGAGCTCGTCGAACACCGCGGCGTCCCGCGTCACGAATCGGCCCTCTCCGTGCCGGATAGGCACGTCCAGCCGGTCGAGACCGATGAGCCACGGCGACTCGCACCCTGGGTCGAAGTCGACGGTGACCCACGAGTCGTCGAAGAGCCCCGAATCGTTGTGCACGAGCGAGACCTCCTGCGCGAAGCGGCCGCCGAGGTCGGGCAGCATGCCCAGCTTCACGAGCACCTGGAACCCGTTGCAGATGCCCAGGACGAGCCCGTCGTCGCGTCGGAACGCGTCCAGACGGGGCCGCAGCTCCTCGAGTCGGTGGGCGAGCATGCGCCCGGAACCCACGTGATCGCCGTAGGAGAAGCCGCCGGGCACCGCGAAGATACCCGCGCGGTCGAGTCGGCCACGGTCGGCGAGGAGGTCGTTGAGGTGGACCTCTTCGGTGCGCGCGCCCGCGAACGCGAACGCCGCGGCGAGCTCGCGGTCGGCGTTGATGCCGTAGCCGGTGAGAATGAGCGCCGTCGGCGCGGCGGGCGAACGCGCGCCGCGCGAGGAGACCGACGCGCGGTCGCGGGCCGGTCGTCCCGTCGTGGCGACCTCGTCGACCGTGCGCGGCTCGGTCGGCGCGCCCTGCCGCCGGGCGAACGCCTTCCACGCGTCGACGAGCTCGTCGAGCGTCCAGCGCACCTCGGACTCGCCTCCGGTCAGCACGAGCACGGGATCGGCGACCACCTCGCCCGCGTCCGTCCACGGCGCGTCGCCGAGGAGCTGGGCGAGCTCGGCGAGCAAGGCCGGGTCGCAGGTCACCACGAAGCTCGCGTCGCGCTCGGCGAAGGGCGCGGGGGGAGCGCGGTGGCCTACGTCCACCCGCGCGCCGAGCCGCCCGCCGATCGCACACTCGGCGAGCGCGACCGCGAGCCCGCCGTCTGCGAGGTCGTGGACCGCGGTGCACAGCCCGCGCGCGATCGCGGTGTGGAGACGGCGGTAGAGCTCGAAGCGGCGGGCGAGGACGGCGGGGGCGGCGGTTGGATCGAGCGGGCCCGGTCGCGTGGCCGCCGGGTCGGTGCTCTCGCCGCCGGCCGCCTCGCCCACGACGAGGATGCGGTCGCCGGGACGCTTGAAGTCGGTCGTCATCGCTTCGCGCACGTCCGGCACGATGCCGGTCAGGCTCACGAGGAGCGTCGGGCGGATGGAGACCTTGCGGCCGCCGAGGTTGGCGTCGTTCTTCATCGAGTCCTTGCCGGAAACGAGGGGCAGACCGTAGGCGGTGCACGCGTCGGCGAGTCCGCGGCAGGCGCGCACGAGCTGCGCCATCTTGTACGGCCCATCGGGCGTCGCATCGGAGAGGACGGGGTCGGGCCAGCAGAAGTTGTCGAGCGCGGCCATGCGCTCGGGGTCGCCGCCGAGCGCGACGTGCGCGCGGGCCGCCTCGTCGACGGCCGCGACGGCCATGTCGTAGGTGTCCGCGTCGCCGCGGCGCGGGCAGATCCCGTGGGTCACCGTCACCCCGCGCCACGAGTCGAGCCGGGGGCGGATGACCGCGCCGTCGGTGGGAGCGTCGGCGAGGCGGCCGCAGTGCGGCTTCACGACGCTGCCACCCTGCACCTCGTGGTCGTACTGGCGGACGAGGTGCTCCTTGCTGCCGACGTTGGGGTCGCGCAGGAGCGCGAGGAGCCGGTCGTGGAGGTCGACCCCCGGGCCGGCGTCCGCACCGAGCCCGCCCGGCGCGACGGTCGACGCTGCGCCTCCCGCCGGCCAGCGCGCGGGGATCACCATCTGCGGCAGGCCGTCGTGCACGAAGTCGAGCCCGAGCAAACCGACCGTCTCGCCGCGGTGGGTGACCTCGATCCGACCGTTCGCGGTGAACTCGCCCACCGCGCTCGCCGCGACGCCGCGGCGGCGGGCGAGCGCGAGCAGCGCGTCGAGACGCTCGGAGTCGACGGCGAGGCTCATCCGCTCCTGGCTCTCGCTCACGAGAATCTCCCAGGCGGCGAGCCCCTCGTACTTGAGCGGGCAGCCGTCGAGATCGATCCGCACGCCGCCCGCGTCGCGGGCCATCTCGCCGAACGAGCTCGACAGCCCGCCGGCGCCGTTGTCGGTGATCCCCTTGTAGAGCCCCTGGTCTCGCGCCTCGAGCAGGAAGTCGGCCATCTTCTTCTGCGTGATCGGCTCGCCTATCTGCACCGCGCTCGTGGGCGAGGTCTCGTCGAGCGCGAGCGAGCTGAACGTCGCGCCGTGGATGCCGTCCTTGCCGATGAGCCCGCCGACCATTACCGCGACGTCTCCGGGGTCGATGTGCTTCACCCACGCGTCCTCGCCGTTGACGCGCGCGGGAAGGATGCCGCCGGTACCGCAGAAGACAAGCGGCTTGCCGGTGTAGCTCTCGTCGAAGAGGAAGGCGCCGGCAGCGGTCGGGATGCCGCTCTGGTTGCCGCCGTCGACGATCCCGCGATGCACCCCGTCGAGCACGACGCGCGGGTGCAGCAGCCCTTCGGGAAGCTCGTCGGCCGGCGTCTCCGGATAGCCGAAGCAGAGGACGTCGGTGTTGAAGATCGGACGCGCGCCCTTGCCGGTGCCGAGGATGTCGCGGTTCACGCCGACGATACCGGTGATCGCGCCGCCGTAGGGGTCGAGCGCCGAGGGGCTGTTGTGCGTCTCGGCCTTGAAGCAGAGCAGCGTTTCGTCGTCGAAGGCGACCACGCCGGCGTTGTCGTCGAAGACGCTCTTCACGAAGGCGGGGTCGGCGACGCGCTCGGTGGTCGCCTTGATGTACGTCCGGAAGAGTGAGTCGATCGCCTCGACCTCGCCGTCGCCCTCGCGGTACTCCACGCGCGCGGCGAAGATCTTGTGCTTGCAGTGCTCGCTCCACGTCTGCGCGAGGAGCTCGAGCTCGACGTCGGTCGCCTGCGCGCCGAGTCCGATCGCCTCCCGCGCGCGCGTGGTCGCGGGGTCGGCGTAGTGGTCGCGGATCGCGCGCAGTTCCGGAAGCGTGAGCGCGAGGAGCCGATCGGAGCTCAGCCGCTCGAGCTCGGCATCGTCCATGGACGCGACGTCGATGCGCTCGACCGGCGGCGGAGCGAGGCCGGCAACCGTCGGGTAGAGCTCCGGCGGTCGCTCACCCGAGTCCCACTCGTCGCGGGTGATGACGACCGCGTGCTCGATGAGCGGGTTGTGGAGCTCGCCTGCGGCGCCGCCGGTAGACGCGGCGCCCACGCGCGCGCCGTCGAGCGCGATGAAGTACTGCCGGGCGGTCTGGACTACGGCGTCGGCCGGAAGGCGCCCCAGCTCCGCGGTGAGCGCGTCGCGGATGCTCGAGGCGATCGGGTCGGCGACGCCGGGGCGCGAGCCTACCTCGACGAGGAGGTCCCAGCACGGGGACGCGTCCTTGGCGTGTGCGTCGTCGGGCGCGAGGTCGCCGTCCACGCGCACCCGCTGCGCCACCGGATCGCAAAAGAGCTCGCGCGCGTGCTGCGCCGTCAGGCCGGGCACGCCCGAGAGCAGGTAGACGTCGGCTACGTGGCAGGAACCGACGGGATACCCGACGGTCTCGAGCCGCGCGCGGGTCGCGTGCGCGCGGCCGTCGCCGATCTGCGGGAGCGCTGTGACCTGGACTCGCATACGTCGAGCATACCCGCCAGAGCGCGGTGCGGCTACCGGCGGTCAGGGGTGGCGAGCGCCGGAGGCGACGGAAGCTTTGGTAGAAATTTCCTGACAATGGTAGATGGTCACCGGCGATTCTGCTATCTTGTGGCCAACCGCAGTTTGGCGGGATATGAAATAACTTTCGAGAATCAGGTGGGGCGCACGTGGCGTACTTCGACCCAGGCAGCGTGATCTGGGAACTGACGAGTACCGACAAATACGACGCTATCAGGGAGATCATCCAGAGCGCTCCGGTCTTTACCGAAGACGAGCGTCTGGAAGCATCGGCGTTCGCGAACAAGGTGATCGAACGCGAGAAGCTCCAGTCGACCGGATTCGGCCACGGGGTGGCGGTTGCCCACGGGCGTACCGAACAGGTCGACGAGCCCCGGATTGCGCTCGGCATCTCTCACGAAGGCATCGACTTCGAATCGTACGACGGCGAACCGGTGCACCTGCTCTTCGTCGTCGCGAACCACCCCGACCACCAGATGAACTACCTGAACATCCTGTCCACGCTCGTCGCCATGGTGCGAAACGAGCTCTTCCGCCGCGAGCTGTTGACCTGCTCGCACGCCGAAGCCGTCCAGCAGAAGCTCTGCTCCATGTTCGAACACCTCATGGGACAGCAGCGCCTGGAGGCGGTTGGCGACTCGGCGTAACCTCGCTCAGCGAACGGCCGCGCGGACAGCTTCGAGCGCCAGCTTCTCTTCCGGAAAACCGCCAAGATCGAGCGTCGCGAAGTAGTCGGCGAGCGTCTCGGCGCGTCGGATCAGCGACACCGAGCCGTCCTCGCGCAGCAGCAGCTCGGCCGAGCGCAGCTTCCCGTTGTAGTTGAACCCCATCGAATGGCCGTGTGCGCCGGAGTCGTGGATCGCGAGGTAGTCGCCCACATCGACCTCCGGAAGCCCCCGGTCGATCGCGAACTTGTCGTTGTTCTCGCACAGGCTGCCGGTGACGTCGTAGGTCTGGGTCACATCGGCATCCTCCTTGCCGAGGACCGTGATGTGATGGTAGGCGCCGTACATCCCCGGGCGCATCAGGTTCGCCATCGTCGCGTCGAGCCCGACGTACTTCTTGTACGTGTCCTTGATGTGGCGGACACGCCCGACGAGGTAGCCGTGCGGGCCGGTTACACATCGCCCGTTTTCCATAACGATCCGCATGGGGTCGAGGCCGGCCGGGACGATGGTCCGATCGTAGAGCTCGCGGATTCCGCGCGAGACGTAGTGCAGATCCACCGCGTCCTGCTCCGGCCGGTAGGGAATGCCGATTCCTCCGCCCAGGTTCAGAAGCGAGATCCGCACTCCCGTCTCTTCTTTGATCTCGGCCGCGAGCTCGAAGAGCAGCGCCGCGGTCTCTATGAAGTAATCCGGGTTGAGCTCGTTACTCGCCACCATCGTGTGCAACCCGAACTCCTTCGCCCCGAGTTGCGCCGCGCGGCGATACCCGTCGATGATCTGCTCGCGGGTGAAGCCGTACTTCGCCTCCTCCGGCCTGCCGATGATGACGTTGCCCTCCTTGAGCGACCCCGGGTTGTAGCGCATGCAGATGCGCTCGGGCATCCCGATGCCCTCGTGGAGGTAGTCGATGTGGCTGTAGTCGTCGAGGTTGATCGTCGCGCCCAGGTCCTTCGCCTTCGCGAGCTCGGCGAGCGGCGTGTCGTTCGACGTGAAAAAGATCTCCTCGCCGGGCGTCTTCAGGTACTCGGCGAGCGCGAGCTCGGCCATGGACGAGCAGTCGAAGCCCATGCCTTCGTCGGCGAGGATGCGCATGATCGCCGGGTTCGGCAGCGCCTTTACGGCGAAGTAGTTGCGAAACCCGCCGGGCACCCAGTCGAAGGCCGCGAGGAAGTCGCGCGCGGTCGCGCGGATGCCCGCCTCGTCGTAGATGTAGAAAGGCGTGGGGTACTCGGCCGCGACCGACTCGATGAACTCGCGGGTAAAGGGCACGTGCTTGGGTGTCATGAGGGGAAGGTAGTCCTGAGGGGCGGGGGCGTCAATCACGACGGCGCCGGGCTCACGTACGCGTAGTAGCTCCCGCAGACGTCGTTGCCCGCGCTGTCGCGGAACCATCCGTGCAGCTTCGTGCGTCCGGCCGCGAGTGTGATCTCAAACCGCGCGCACGACTCCCCCGCAGAGGTCTCGACCGTACGCAACTTACCCTCGTGCTCGAGGCATGCCCCCGCGATCGGGAGCGCGAGGCCTGCTTCCACCGTGCCGGCCTCTGCCTCGAAGACCGGGGCGGGAGCGTCGAGCGCGAGGCCCGACTCCTTCGGCCAGCGGCGCAGCTGCACGGTGTACGTCCCGGGCGTCACCACCATGACGTTCCACGGCCCGCCCACCGGACCGCCGCTCGCGCCGCGGACGCTGCCCACACCGTCGCACCGTACGTTCTCCCACTCGCACGAACTGAGCATCGTGACCGGTTCCTCCCGCGCCCCGACGAAGAGCGGGTGGAACCGATGGACGTACGGCTGCAGCTCGTCCCAATACCGGTCGTAGGTCGCCTGCAGCGAGGCGACGAGGTCGGGATGCCGATCGGCGACATCGGTCTCCTGACCCGGATCGGTAGCTATGTCGTAGAGCTCCTTTCCGAAGATCAGCCGCCAGCTCCCGCGAACGACCGCGGCGTCGTCCTTTTCGATGCTGTTCTGGAAGTACTGAACGACGAAGGTGCGCTCGTCGAGCCCCGGCTGCGGCTCCCCGCGCAACAGCGGCGCGACGCTCGTCCCGTCGTAGCGAGCTTCGGGGTCGGGGTCGAGCCCGCAGAGATCGACGAGCGTGGGTAGAACGTCCTGGACCATCGTCGGCGTCGCGACGTCGCCGGGCTCGCGGAGCCGCCCGTTCGGCCAGCGGATGAAGCACGGGACCCGGTGTCCGCCCTCGTAGCGCGAGCACTTGCCGCCGCGCATGCCGGCGTTGTGGACGTCGAGCGAGCCGCCGGCGTGGCCGTTGTCGGTCATGAAGACGACGATCGTATCGTCGCGCAGACCGCGCTCTGCGAGGAAGCGTTCGAACCGCTCGAGGTTCTCGTCGAGCTCCACGATCATCCCGAAGAAGCCGGCGGACGTCGACCCGTAGGCGGCGAACTCCTCCTTGTAGACGTCGTCGACCCACTGCGGGAAGTGGGGCACGTTCGTCGGGATGTAGCAGAAGAAGGGGTCTTCGTCGGCCTGACATCGATCTATCCACGACATCGCGGAGTCGAACCAGAAGTCGGTGCAGTAGCCTTCGGCCTGCTTGAGCTCGCCGTTGTGCCGGTAGAACGGGTTGAAGTAGTCGTTGTTCCAACGGTCGTCGGCGCCGGTGAGGCCGAATCCGAGGTGGTAGATCGCCTCCTCGAAACCGCGGTTGTGGGGAAGGTAGGGGTAGCTCGAACCGAGGTGCCACTTGCCGAAGATGCCGGTCCGGTAGCCCGATCGCCTAAAGAGCTCGGGCATCATCGTGAGCTCGGGGTCGGGCAGATGGCGCCCGAGCGATGTCGCCATCGCGCCGTTTCGAATGCAGTCCTGGCCGGTCATGAGCGACCCTCGCGTGGGCGCGCACATGGGCAGCGCGTGGAAGTCGGTGAGGCGGATGCTCTCGTCGTGCAGCCGGTCGAGGTTGGGCGTCCTGAGGACCGGGTGGCCGTGGCACGAGAAGTCTCCGTACCCCTGATCGTCGGTGAGGATGATGACTACGTTCGGTTTTCTCATGCGTGCTCCATCGTCGCCGCTTCGTGGTGCGCCGGTCAAGCCCAGGACGGGTCGGGCCGCGCGGGCAGCGGGTGGAGGAAGGTCTGGAACTCGATCCGCCTCCCGTCGGGGTCGCGCGCGAAGAAGTTGTAGATTCGGTAGCGCGGGTTCTCCCGCGGCGACGAGGTGGCGAGATCCCCGAGCCCGGCGTGGATCGCGTCGACCTCCGCCCGGGTGGGGTAGAAGAGGGTGAGAAGCGAATCGATGTCTGCGGTCTCGGCCGCCTGGAAACCGACGAGCAGGTTCCCGTGCCGAAGGATGCTTATCTGCGGCTGCTCTATCCACGGCTCCATGCCGATGCGCTCGAGATAGAACGCCCGGATTCGCGCGAGGTCGCGCGTTCGGAAGAAGACGATGCCCGCCATCGGCCCCGACCTCCTACCCGAGAGGCCCGGCGTACGCGGGCGACCACGGTACCCCGCTCTCGGCGAGGTACTCCCACCGGAGCAGCGCAATCTGGCGGATGTGGAACAGGTCGTGCGCGAGCCACGAGAGCATCAGGTCACCGGCGGCGAGCGTTTCGGTGCCCGTCCGTTCGCCGTCGAGGCGAAGCGCTGGGTCCAGGTCGCCCACCGTCGCGAGCCATTCGAGCGAGGCACGTCGCTCCTCACACCATCCCGCGATCGTCGCCGCGGGATCCCGGTCGGCGTAGCGCCTGCTCGTAACCCAGTTCATCGGATCGATCGGCGGAAAACCGGTTCCCGGATCCTCGGCGAGAACTCGCAGCCTGGCCCGGAAGTCCTCGCGCTCCTCGTCGAGCAGATGGCATGCAATCTCGACGAGCGACCAACGCTCGGGCGTCGGCTTCCACGTCGCCTCGGCCGGATCGACGGCCGCGAACAGCGACTCGATCGCCTCGCCGCTGCGACCAAGCCGGAGCCGCAGCTCATTCGTGTTCATGGCTCAGCGTATCACAGGGTGGATCGCCGTGTGGAGTTCGAACCGCGACCGCTCGGCGACAATATGGGATACTGGGCGCGTGATCGATCTGTTCGAGAACACGAACCCGGCGTCCGCACCGCTCCTCTTCGGCTTCGCGCCACCGAAGCTCGCGAACGACGAGGCGAAGACGCACCGCATCACCGAACGCCGACTCGAGCGGGTCGCCGAGATGGATCTCGACGGGTCGATAGTTCGGCGCCTGCCGCTCGTCGTCTACCGCGCGGTCGCCGGGCACACCCACGACGAGATGGCCGAGTTTCTCGGCGAGCTCGATCCCGATCGCGAGGCGGCTGTGCTCGTGGGAGCGCCGTCGCGCGGCTCGAGGCGCCGGACGACGCTCCGCGAGGCGTACGCGCTTCGCCGCGAGCGCGCCCCCGGCCTCAGCCTCGGTGGGGTTGCGATCCCCGAGCGCCACGCGCAGAAGCGCGACGAGCACCTGCGGCTCGCGGGCAAGCGCTCGCAGGGGTGCTCCTTCTTCGTTTCGCAGTGCGTCTACGACGCCGAAGCCGCGCGCAACCTGCTCTCGGATCACTTCTATCACGCGAGCGACGCCGGCGTGGCTCCGGCCCGCGTCGTACTCACCTTCAGCCCCTGCGGCTCCATGCAGACGCTCGCCTTCATGGAGTGGCTCGGCGTGACGGTGCCGCGCTGGCTGAAGAACGACCTCGCCCGGTCGGAGGACATCCTCGCGCGATCGGTCACCGCGTGCACCCGGATCGCGGGCGAGCTCGCGGAGTTCTGCGTCGAACGGTCGATACCCTTCGGTTTCAACGTGGAGAACGTTTCGATCAGGCGGCGCGAGATCGACGCCGCCGGGCGCATCGTAGCCGAGCTTGGCGGGCTCCTTCGCCGCTTCGGTCTGCGTTGACCGCCCGACGCGAGCGAGGCTACCGGCACGCGCGCCTTCACGCCGCACGGCGACCGGCGAGGTCCGGGACAAGGAGGAGTGATGAGTATCGATTTCACAACCGCGAACTGGATGAACGAGCCGACCCGGTCGGAGGTTCTGCCGCAGTCGGTCACGATCACGACCGACCCCGGCACCGACCTGTGGCAGCGAACCTACTACGGTTTTCGCAACGACAACGCTCCGGCGCTGCTGCTCGAGCGCGAGGAGAACTTCACCTTCACGACGAGAGTCGAGTTCGACTACCGGACCCGGTTCGATCAATGCGGCCTCGCGGTGTACCTGGACAGCGACAACTGGTTCAAGGCGTCGATCGAGTACGAGAACGAGCGCCTCTCGCGCCTGGGAAGCGTCGTGACGAACCTCGGGTACTCCGACTGGGCGACAACCGACATCGCGACGGTGAACGCCATCTGGTACCGCCTGAGCAGACGCGGACCCGACATGCTGATCGAACAGTCATCCGACGGTGAGGCATTCCGCCAGATGCGGGTCTTCCATCTCCACCGGCTCGGCGATACGACCGAGGCGATGGGCAGGCAGAACCCGCCGGCGCCGGCCGAGACCGCGGTGCGATTCGGGCTCTACGCGTGCAGCCCGCTCGAGGGGAGCTTCACCGCGACCTTCGACCGGTTCCGGCTCGGCGAGTGCCTGTGGAGCGCTCACGAGTAACGCCGGGCGTCACCCCCGCGGCGCGCCCGGGCGCGCGACGCGCCGGGTGAGCAGGTAGACGAGCGTCGGGCTCACGAGCAGACCGCCCACCGGCGTGAGCCCGATCTTCGTGAACAGTGTCGGCATGAGCCGCGAGTACTCCCAGAGTCCCTGTCCGTAGGCGCTGACCTCGAGGTAGATGAGGAACCCGACGCAGATCGCCGTCGCGATCACGTAGCCGACCCACGGCCGCACGGGCAGCGATCGGATGCCGAGCAGATGCCCGCCTGCCGAGAACCAGAAGCGGTTGCGCAGGAGCACCATCGTCAACAGGTGCGCCCCGACGACGAGCAGCGCGTCGAGGAAGGCCGCGCGCCAGAACGTCTCGACGAAGAAGAGTTTCATCTCCACGGAGTTCTCACCGAAGTAGCTGATGCCGCGGTTGATCCCCGTGTACATGGGGATCTGCGACACCTCCCAGAAGAAGTTGAAGAAGAACCCGAACACGACGATCAGCACCTCCGGCTGCAGCAGGAATCGCAGCACGCGGTTGTCCTCGCCGGGGTCGACGACGATCGCCGGCGGGGTGTAGTCGCCCGATCGTTTCAGAAAAACGTTGACGACGCTCCCCAACCCGATGCCAACGAGGATGACGGCGATCCCGAGAAACAGGCGAGGCAGATTGGCGAGCCCGGTGAACACGAGGTAGGCGCCCGCGAGCACGCCGACCGTCTGAATAGCGGTCCGAACGACGACGAGAGGTTTCATGGCTACTCCTTCGCCACGATCATAGCACCGGGGCGCGGGCGTGTTGAGTGCGCGAGCGACGAGCGACAGCTTGACCGACCGCTTCGTTCACCGCCCGCGTTTACATTGCAGTCATGCTCGCGTATCATCTTCAGTATGACAGTGCGGTATGTCTATTGGCAGGAGAACGACCACTGGCTTGGATATCTTGAGGAGTTCCCCGATTACTGGACTCAGGGAGAATCGGTCGAAGATCTCAAAGAGCATCTACGCGACCTTTTCGAGGATCTCTCCCACGGTCGCATCCCGGAAGCACGTCGAACCGCGGAGATGGAAGTCGGTTGAGAAGGAGGGATCTCATCAGGCAACTCGAAGAAGCCGGATGTGTGATGATCCGGCATGGCGGCAAGCACGACTGGTACCGCAATCCAACGACCGGCGTTTCGCAGCCCGTGCCGCGGCATCGGGAGATAAACGAGATTCTCGCCAAGCGTATTCTGAAGAAGCTCGCTGAGTAGCCCTCTGTGCGCATCGACACTCCCACACCAGGAGTACCACCGGGATGCCGTGTGTGAGAAGTCCGCAGGCGGATTATCGAAGGAGGCGCTGGAAGCGAACCGCTTCATGCGGTACCGCGCCAGTGATCAAACCATGGCCACAGAAGTCGGAACGTACGAACTCGCCAACGAAAGCATCGAACGACTCGGACACGGGGGCATGCTCCTCGTCACCGGCGAGCGGGGCAACCCGATGACAATCGGCTGGGGTGTGATCGGCACCATCTGGGGAAGGCCGATCTTCCAGGTGCTCGTGCGCCCGTCCCGCTACTCGTTCTCGCTCCTCGAGCAGCTTGGCGAGTTCACCGTCTGCGTCCCGTCGGAAGAACAGAAGAAGGTGCTCGCCTTGTGCGGCAGCAAATCGGGACGAGATCTCGACAAGATCGGCGAGTGCGACCTCACCCTTGCAGCCTCAAAGCACATCGCGGTTCCCCACATCGCCGAGTGCGCCGCGCACTACGAGTGCCGGGTCATCCACGTAAACGACGTCGTCAACGCGACGCTCGACCCTGCACTCCTCGCGAGGAGCTACCCGACCGGCGACTTCCACCGCGTCTACTTCGGGGAGATCCTCGGGGTCTACCGGCATTGACGCTCCGGCCCGACTCCTATCTGACGACCCGCTTCCCGAACGGCATAAGCGAGAGGCGGGCGAGCTTCAGGCTCTGACTCGCGAGCGGCAACCCGACAACTGACCAACCTGACCAGAACGAGTACGCTTAGTCGTCTATGGCTGGAATCGTCGTGAACGTGTCCGAAGCAAAGGCGAAACTCTCGAAGCTGATCGATATGGTCTATCACGGTGAAACCGTGACGATCGCAAAGAACAACCTGCCGATCGTCGACCTGGTACCTCACAAGCCGAGAGGCCGGCGAAGGCTCGGAATCGCCAGAGGTCTCATCCAGGTACCCGACGACTTCGACGCAGAGTCCGACGAGATCAACGCTCTCTTCTACGGGGACCGGGGTGAAGCTGATTCTTGATACTCACGTGCTCCTCTGGGCGCTCGGCGCGGTCGATCCTGCGCTGAGGATCGCCCCTACTTCTTCGTCAGATTGAACACGCCGTCCCAGTCGCGGGCGGGGGGCTTGCGCTTGAACGCCTTGCAGCGGTCGACGTAGTACTTCGCCGGTCCGTCCTCAGGATAGTTGGCGAGCACGTCCTGGAAGTGGCGAAGCGCGGCGTCCCAGTCCTTCTCCTCGAAGGCGGTGAGCCCGGAGTTGAAGGTACGCAGCTTGGCGATGAGCTCTTCGTCCTCGTCGACCGCCTCGCGCGTGTCGATGATCTCGTAGAGCCGCACCGGCTCGCTGATCCCAACGACGCGTACGCGGTCGAGCTTGCGGACGGTGAAGTGCCGCTCCTCTTCGTTGGCAGTCTCTTTGTAGGTCTGTTCGCTCGCGAGCATCCAGGTTCCGTACTGTTTGTTCACGCCCTCGAGCCGGGCGGCGAGGTTCATGTTGTGGCCCATCGCGGTGTAGTCCATCCGCGTCTCGGTGCCCATGTTGCCCACGACCATGTCACCGGTATTGATGCCGATGCGGGTCTGAAGCGGGCTCGGCGCGATCCCCTCGGCCATGAAAGCCTGGTTGAGATCGGCTTCGGCCTTCTTCATCCGGATCGCCGCACGGCAGGCGCGCACCGCGGAGTCGGACTGGTCGATCGGCGCGCCCCAGAAGGCTATGATGGCATCGCCCTCGAACTTGTCGATCGTGCCGCCCTCCTCGAGGATGATATCGCACATCGTGCCGAGGTAGCGGTTGAGCAGATCGGTGAGCCGGTCCGGCTCGAGCGACTCGCTAATCGTCGAGAAGCCGCGGATATCGGTGAACATCGCGGTGAGGTGCTTCTTCACGCCGCCGAGCGCGAGCTTCGTCGGGTCCTCGGTCACCTGCGCGACGACCGCCTCCGACATGTAGTGCCCGAAGGCGTTTCGGATCTCGAGCTTCTGGCGGTTCTCGCGCACGAATTTGATCGCGGTCAGCACGATGAAGGTGAGGAAGACGCCGGCGAGCGGCGTGACCATATTCACGTAGACGCCGGTCGAAAGGAAGATGCCTACTCCCGCGCCGGCGACGAGCACGAGCGCCCCGAAGCCGATCAGCAGGCTCGGCGTGGGATCGAGGTTGCTGATCGCGAGCGTCACGAGCACGGCGAGCACGAACATCGCCGCGAGCGAGACCGGCCACGGTGTATCGTCGAGGAAGTTCTGCTCGAGGATCGTGTTCACGAGCGAGGCGTGGGTACCCACGTTCATGTACTCGGCGTCGAAGGGGGTCACGCCAATATCGGTCGTGGACGTGCCCACGTGGCCGATGATGATGAAACTGCCGGGGATCTCCTCGCGGAGCACCGCGCGGTTGGCGACGAAATCGTCGTAGAAGCTCTTCAAGCCGTCGTAGAGCCGCTGCGCGTCCTCGAGGACGAACGCGTAGTCGCCGCGCAGGCTCTCGTCGAGCTCGTCGGATTCGAGCGCCGCGCTCACGTCGGCGAGCAGGCGCTCTTCGGCGTCGGAAGCGAGCAGGTCGCCGATCGTATCGAAGAACTGCGCGCGCAGCTCGCGCCACTCCTCGAGCTGCGCCCGGTCGCCGCCGGCGAGCACGTCGTCCTCCAGTTGCTTCGTGTAGTCGTAGAGCTCGAGGATCACATCGGCCTGATCGTAGTAGAAGAGATAGTTCCTCTCGCGCATGGCGCGAAGCCGCTCGACCATCTCCTGCTCGTCCTGCCAATCCTTCACGAGCCGCCAGTAGGTCATGTGCCGGAACGTGTCCAGGTACTCGGCCTTCGGCCAGTTGATGAGCATTCGCCCGTCGGAAGCGAGCGGGATGTCGATGTCGGTCGGCTCGCCGGTGCCGGGGATCACGGCGCGCTCGAGCCGCACCGACCGGTTCGTCACGCTGACGGCCGGCTCGCCGAGCCAGTCGAGGAGCGGGGTGAGCACGAGCTGGCTGAAATAGGTACCGTTCACCTCCGCGACGAGGTCGATGCGGCGCCGAACGCCGTCGGGGTCCACGACGACGTTCGGAAAGCCGGCGCCGGCCGCCCCGCGAAGCACCGGCGGGATCGCCGGGTGAACGTCCTCGCCGTGGCGTAGACCGGCGTTGGGCGTCGTCTCGATGCGCTCGAGGTCGACCTGCTCGATCGCTTCGGTCCGATCCTCCGGCAGCGGGTTCGGCTCGCCGAGGATGTTCACCGTGAAGTACGCCTCGCCGTGGAAGGCAGCGGCGCGACCGAGGAAGGTGTCGTTGTCCTGGAGGACGCCGGTCGCCGCGGCCTTGATATCCTCCTTCACCTCGTCGGTCAGGCCGGCGAGCTGGTCCACGAAGTCGTTCGCCTCCGAAGGCGGTATCTGCCCGGTGGCGATCGCCTCGAAGAGCGCGAAGATCTGCTCCTGCACGAACGCGAACTCCGAGTCGATGATCTGCGGCAGCTCGCTCCTGAGGTAGGCGCCGTCGACCGCCTCCGGGCTGCGATCGACGTACTCGATATCAAAGGTCACGCGTCCCGAGTCGAGCTCGCGCAGCAGGATGAGCCCTCGCGCCATGTAATCGCGGCTCCACGGCCAGAGGCCCACGTTCGCGATCGCCGTATCGTCCACGTCGAGGAGCAGGATCTCCTCGCGCTCCTCGATGGGCGGTTTGACGTGGAGAAACAGGTCGTACACGCGCTGCTCTGCGGTCCGAAAGAAGGGCGCGAGGTTCAGCAGCACAAAGATGAGCGCCGCGGCGGCCGGAACGATGAGCTCGAGAAATCGGCGTCGCATTGTCTACCTCCGTCGTCGGCATCGTACTATAATTGCACGGGGTGGCCAATATGAGTATATTGGCCACGGATCTAACCGGCAGGAGACCGCTATGGCCAGACGTCTGCGTTTCGGATTCGTTACGATCCTCCTCCTCGTCGCAGCGACGACCGTTACCGCCCAGTCCAACGAACACATCGACGCGATCCTCGCCGAGGACGTGGCGACCGTCGGTTCGGCCGCCTACGTGGCGCTGACCGCGGCGGGGCTGGTGGACGACGATTCGCCGACAAGCCGCGCGGTGGAGATCGCGATCGAGGCGGGCTGGCTGCCCGAAGAGGCCGCCGCAGACGAGCCGGTCAGCTTCGGGCGGTTCGCCTACCTGCTGATGGAGGCGACCGAGATCACCGGCGGGCTCATGTACCGCATGATCCCCGGTCCGCGGTACGCGGCGCGGGAGTTCGTCTACCGCGGCTGGTCGCCGGAGCGGCGCTCGCCGGGCGAACAGATCACCGGACAGTTCCTGGTTCGCGTCACCGGCAACTTCCTCGATAACGTGGAGGTCACCCCATGAAGCGGCTTCTCCTCTTTGGCGTTTTCGTGCTGCTCGCCGCATCGGTCATCGCCTTCGACTGGGGCGGGTACCTGGACAATACCACCGGCTACGCGAGTGTCCCGCCGGGCGGCGAGGCGATCGACGGGTTGATCCAACGCCTCGAAGGCGGCCTCTGGCTCGAACAGCCGGTGGGCGCGTGGACGCTCGACGCGCAGGGAATCCTCAGGTGGACGCCGGCGGACTCGCCGAAGCTCCTTGCCGACCTGGACCGGCTGACGCTCAGCACCGAGGCGATGGCCAGCGAGGCGGGAGCGGCGACGTTTGGGTTCACCGCGGGTCGCAGCCGCTACACCGACGCGACCGGGCACGTGCTCGGCCACACGCTCGACGGCGTGAAAATGCACCTGAACATGCAGCGCAGCTCGTTCCGCTTCGGAGCCGGGACCACGGCGCTCATCCAGAAGCCTGCGAACGGGATCGTGCTCAGCCGACTCGACGCGACCGACCTCTCCGAGCCCACGAAGCTCTTCGCGCCGCCCCGACTCATCGCCGACTTCGAATACCGGATGCTCGAGCTCTTCGCCGGGCAGGATCTCGCCGTCGCCGCGACGATCCAGGAGGACCTTCGCCCGGAGGAGGAGCTCACCGCCGTAGGGACCGAGATCGCGGATCCGGCCGCCGGCGGGCGGGTCGACACGCAGTACGTGACGCTGAAATCGACCGGCCCCATCGGCCCCGGAATCTTCCAGACGACCTACTACACGCTGAACAGCGGACGGCGCCTCGAATACGTGGATGACGCCGATTCGGGCACGGGCTCCTACCAGTACCGGCCGCTGCTCGCGCATCTGGCGGGCACCGAGCTGACCTGGTTTCTGCCCGAGGTCCTCAACTCGCGAGCGAGGCTGTTCGGCCAGTTCAGCACGGGTGAGAGCGGTGAGACCGAGTGGTCCGATCGGTTCGTTCCGCTCGCCCCGCGATCGCATTCTGATGTTTTCAGTCTGCAACCGGGAAATTCCGCGCACCTTGGTGTATCGTATAGTGTGCGACCACTCGCCGCGCTCGGCAGCGACGTGCTGCAGACCGAGCTCGCGAATGTCTTCTACTTCCGGAGCACGGGGAGCGGCCGCGTATCGGAGCCGGCGGTGGAACCGGCCAGCGAGGGGGCGTTCGTCGGATCGGACATCAACCTCGTGCTGACCGCCGTACCGTTCTCCGATCTGCGACTCGTCCTGAAGGGCGGGCTGTTCGTGCCCAACGCTTCGGTGATGAGCGCAGATAACAAAACTGTTGACTACCAGACTTCGCTGCAGGGCGTGCTCAGGTTCTGACCCGCACGCCGCAGTCGTCGGGAGGCGACCGATGAAGAGAATCCTGCTTCTGGTGGTGCTCGCGCTCGCGATCACCGCTCTCGCATCAGCTCAATCGGCCATCGTCACAAGCGTATCCGGAAAGGTCGAGTACCGATCCGGCTCCGGCTCGTGGCAGACGGTCACCGAAGGGCTCGAAATCCCGCTCAACGCGACGATCAGCACCGGCTTCAGCGCGAGCGCGACGCTCGAGATCGCGTCGTCGACCGTCGAGGTATCGCAGCTGACACGGCTCACCGTCGAGGAGCTGGCCGACGACGGATCGACGGTAAGCACCGGCGTGTTCGTCCCGGTCGGGCGCGCGCGCGCGACGGTGACCGAGCCCGCGAACCGATCCACCGACTTCAGGGTGCGTACCGCCCAGTCGACGGCCGCCGTCCGCGGCACCGAGTTCGAGACCAACGGCTGGCAGATCTCGGTGAGCGAAGGCATCGTCGAGTTCGCAAACCTCGCCGGGCAGAGCCGCACCGTGGGTGCGACGCAGATCAGCGTCGTCACCGACGGCGCGCCGACCGATCCGCTCGAGGAGCTCGACCGCAGGGCGAACGTAGGCGACGACGGCGGTCCCGGCGACTTCACCGGCGGCCCGGGCGACTCCGGCTATATCACGGTCCGGTGGGATTGAGGAGGGGAGTATGAAACGAACAGCACTACTGAGCACGTTGGCGGCGCTCCTCGTCGTGGTCCTCGCCGGATGCTACCTCGGGTACGACGACGGCGCCGGGTCGGTGGGTATTCCCCTCCCCGACCCGCGGAGCGTCTCCGGTACGGCCCCGGCCGAGTACGCGCGCATCTACGTCCTCAACGGCCCGATCCTCGTAGAGGTAGGCGAAGAGACCGCGCACGAGGAGTTCGACCTGAGTCCATCCGGGTCCGAACGACTCACCGAGGCTACGTTGGGGCCGATTCCGGCCGATGACGGTTATCGAGTCGTGCTCGTCTTCGGCAACTACCAGGACGGCGCGGCCGGCGGCGAGTTCTTCGTACCGACCGAGTACGCGCTGAGCGACGAGTTCACCGTCTTCGGCGGTCAGGCGACCGCGGTGGACGTGGAGCTGGGGCCGACGCCGTTTGTCGCGGTCGGCGGCGCGGACATCCTCGGGCTCGATCTCAAGGGGATCGTGTTCGCGGGCAGCAACCTCTACGTAGCGGACTCCGAGACGCTGTATCAGGCGGGCGCCACTCCGGCCGACTTCGAGACGGGGGTCGCGTTCGTAGACACCTTCGAAGTTCCCGGCACGCGGACGATCAACAGCATCTCCTTGGGTGCCTCGCAAACGCCTGGCTACCTCTCGACCGTGTGGGTCAACACAGACGCAGGGCTGCTCCCATTCACGGGATCGCTCGACGATTCGTTCAGCACAGATAGCGGCGTTTCGAACGTATCCATCCTCGACTCCGGCGCGTTCCGTCTCTCCGGCGACCTGTACGGATACCTTCAGTACGACGGTGGGCTCACAGCTGTACGAGACCCTTCTGCGGGATCGCGCGAGTGGATGAAACCCACCGATCTCAGCGATCTCGTCAGCGGACAGCCGATCTACGACCTTGCGGTGCAACTTACCGGCTCCAATGTCTACGGCTACTTTGCCACGAAGCTCGGCGCGTTCCGGATGCCGGACACGGTGATCAGCGACGACACCGTAGACAGCGCGCAGGAGCTCTTCGAGGCGTCGGATTTCTTCGAGGTGACGATCAACGGAACGAAGGCCGTCATCACGCAGATCGCCATTGAACCGGGCGGCGCGGGCGACCTCTACCTGGGAACACCGCGAGGTGCGGTCCGTGTCCCGGCTACGGAGGCTGCGAAGATCGGCTCTGAAGACAACGTGCAGCTCGACGCCACACTCATTCCGGGCACCGAGGGTCTTGTCGTCGAGGACATCGTGATGGGCGGCGACTACGTCGTCATCCTGACGAACCATTTCCTCGTCTATTCGACCAACGGCGGTGACACCTTCAGCTCAGACCGGTTTCCGGTGTACGCGAGCTCAGCCCGTACCGTAACGGACATCTTCCTCGACACGACCGGCGGCGTCGTGCTGCTCGCGGGTTCGGACGGTCTCGCCGGCGTAGACATAGACCCCTGATCGAGGACACGAGAGCGGCCTCCCGCCGCAACCGTGCAATTCCAGGCCGCGCCGGCTTCCTCCGGCGCGGCCTTTTTCGTAGCATGAAGCGATGACCTGCCGACCCGGATGCGGCGCCTGCTGCATCGCCATCTCCATCTCCTCGCCCCTCCCCGGGATGCCCGGTGGCAAGCCCGCCGGCGTACGGTGCGTGAACCTGGACCGGGAGACCCACATCTGCCGGGTCTGGGGCACCGACGAGTATCCGGACGTCTGCCGGGCGCTGCGCCCGACGCGCGAGATGTGCGGAGAGAGCCGCGCGGAGGCGATGGCGTATCTGGAAGAGCTCGAACGGGCGACCGCGCCGTGAGGGCGCAATCAGAGACTATACGATTGAGTCGTACGGTTCGACCGAAAACTATGCGATGCCATCGTATACGCATCGTAGCGGCGACGCGTGCCTCTATGCCACGCCCAGCACCGAGCGAACCTCCGCAAGCGACGATGCCGTATACGTCGGCGTGATCTCCGGTTCGGCGGGCTTGCCGCGCAGGTTGAGCCAGCACGAGTCGATCCCGGCGTTGATTGCGCCCCGGATGTCCGAATGCAGCCCGTCGCCGACCATAACGACCCGGTCGGTCGCCGTGGCGCCCACCCGGTCGAGCGCGGCGCGGAAGATGCCCGGGTCGGGCTTCTGGATACCCAGCTCGTCGCTGATGACGATCGCGTTGAAGTAGTCTCCCAGGCCCGAGCGCGCGAGGCGCGAGCGCTGTACCGCGCCGATACCGTTCGTCACGAGCCCGAGCGGCACCTGCAGGTGGAGCGCGTCGAGGAGCTCGCGCGCGCCGGCCACCAGGAACGTCGCCTCGCCGAGGTGCTCCACGTAGGTCGCGCTCACCTCCTCGGGATCGAAACGCTGACCCAGCTCGCCGAGCAGCAGCACGAAGCGCTTCACGCGGATCTGAGCGGAGGTGGACTCCCCGGTCTCGTACTCGCGCCACACCTGCGCGTTGATCGCGCGGAAGCGTTCCATGTACTCGTCCACCGGCGCGCCGTAGCCGAAGGCGTTGAGCGTCGCTTCGAGCGCGTACGTCTCCGCTCGGTAGAAGTCGAAGAGCGTGTCGTCCGCGTCGAGCAGAACGACGTCGTAGGTGAGTCGCAAGCCGATCTGCCCTACTGCCAGCGCGCGGTCAGGCTCACACCGGGCGAGCCCTTCGCGACGCTCCACGAGCTGTTCGCCTGCAGCACGAAGTCGCCGAAGACCATGTCGAAGCCGCCGAAGAGCACGAAGGAGAGGTCGTGGTCGACCCAGGCGGTCGACGGCGCGTCGCCGGTATAGGTGACATCGTCGGGGTCGCCTCCGTCGAGGTAGTCGACGTACGCGCTGAACGTTTCGTCGGTGCCCACCCCTCCGGAGAACGACGCGAAGTGGTAGTAGGGCGAGACGCCGATGAACGGTACGAAGAACCCGAACGCCTTCGACGCCTGGAGATCCAGGCCGAAGGTGTGTATCCGGCTGCGCACGTCCAGAACGCCCTGCACGTTCAGCTCGCCCAGCCCGACCGAGACCTGGCCGTACTCGTTGTCCTTGTCACCGATCGTCGCCAGGTCGTACCCGAAGGTGAACCCCGTAAACGCGTACCCGCCTCCCAGCGAGATTGCGGGGAACGGCCCGACGTCCGCGAGCAGACCCTTGCGGACCTTCGCGCCGGCGTGGTACATGCCCAGCTCCAGGCTGTCGAGCCCCGCGAGCCCGCCGATCCAGCCGGTGATAAAGCCGGGGAACCCGCCGACCTCGACCATCGCCTCCACCTCGCGAGGGAGCGTGAAACCGAGCGCGAGGCGTGCGACAGGAACCGGGAAGAACCCCTTCAGACCGTCAACGAGGTTCGCGGCGGTCGTGCTCCCGCTTTCCTCGACGATTTCCTGGAGAAGATTCGATACGTTGAGGACTTCAAACTCGGTCTCGTCGACGAAGCCGATCAGCCCGTCGGTCAGCAGGGCCCCGAGCGAGAGCGACATGAAGAAGTTGCTCTCCGCAGCGTAGGACGCGACGCCCGGATACTGCCCCCAGATCGCCGATTGTTCGAGATCGGGAAGGAGCTCCGCTCCTATCTCGTCGATCATACGCTCGAAATCGCGCCCGAGCCCGTCGAGATCCTGCGCGGATACTCCGGCGACAACCAGGAGAACAATCGCAATCAGGACGATCCATCGGTTCATATGCACACCTCTTCGCCGGAATGCTCCACTAAGCATACGCATTTTAGTCGGGATGATCCACCGGTTTGTGCTGGCATCCGGGCCGCGGGAGCGGTAGAGTAGTGCCGATGAAACCTGTCGCGCTCTTCTCAAAACATCTGGGGTGGCTGACGATCGATCAGCTCGGTCCGGTCGCCTCCGAGATAGGCCTCGAGGCGGTGCAGCTCTCCGTCAGGCCCGGCGGACACGTCGAGCCGGAGCGCGCGGCGACCGACCTACCGCGTGCGGTGCGAACGCTGCGGCTCGCCGGGACCGAGGTTCCGTCGGTCGTCACCGCGCTCACCGACCCTGCAGACGAGCTCACCCGCCGAGTTGTGGGCGCGATCGCGGAGGCCGGGATCCCGATGTACCGAACCGGATGGTACCGCGTCCCACCGGGTGCGGACGCCGAGAGACTCCGCGCGGAGATCGACCGGGCGCGCGCCGGGCTGGCGGGCTTCGCCGAGCTCACCCGCGAGTTCGGTGTGCTCGCCTGCTACGAGAACCACGCGGGGGCGTTCCTCGGCGCATCCCCGTGGCAGCTCTGGGACCTCGTCCGCGATCTGCCGCCCGAGCGCATCGGCCTCGAGTTCGACCTGCGTCACGCGATGATCGAAGGGTGGTACACGTGGCAACCCGCGTTCGAGCTGTTGCTTCCGTGGGTGGCGATGGTCCTCGTGAAGGACTTCGCGTGGCGGCGGGCCGATCGTGCGGACGCGGGCTCGCAGGCCGCGGCCGGCGGCGGGACCGATCCATCGCCAGGCGCGGTGCCGGTGTCGGTACCGCTCGGCGACGGCGTGATCGACTTCCCGTGGCTTTTCGATCGGCTCGAGCGCGCGGGGTACGACGGGCCGCTGAGCCTCCACCTCGAGTACCCGGTCGCCGGGCGCGAGCTCCAGGGCGCGCCAGGTTCGGTGGGGGGCGCCCCGCGCGACGAGCTCACGCTCGCGGCGGCGAGGGCGATTGGAGCGGACCTCGAGCGGCTGCGGGCGATGCTGCCGGGCGAGGACCCCGACTACGCCGCCGGCGGCGGCGAGGGACGGCCGCGCAGGCGGAACCCGTAGACGATCATCGCGATGCCGAACAGCAGCGCGTAAACCCCCACGATGACGGTCAGCGCGACCACGCCGGCGCTCGGCACGACGATGAAGGCGATCCCGAAGACGATCGAGAGCCCGCCCGCGAGCCCGAGCAGCCAGTCGGATCGGAACTGACCGCGGAGGCGGAACGCCATCACGAGCTCGATGATCCCGGTAACGAGCGCCCAGATGCCTATGAGCACGGCGAAGACCATAGCGGTGATCCGCGGCATGACGAGCGCGAGGATGCCTATGACGACCCCCACGATGCCCTCGAACATGGGGAAGGCCCAGCTGGGCTGACGGGCACGGATCGCGGCGACGAGCGAGAGCACGCCGTCTATGAGAACGAACAGCGCTACGAGGATCACGACGGCAGCGGCGGTGTCCGAAGGACGGCTGAGCGCGATCACACCAAAAATGACGGCGACGAGGCCGCGCAGCGCGACGATCCACCATTCACCGCGTATCCGTGACAACATGACTACCTCCGTGGCAGCAATCTACCGTCGCACCGGCGGGGCTCGTATAGCCCGTTCGGCCTACGAGCCGATCGTAGCATACCTCCAGCTGCGTCGCAGCCCGCTCAACGCACCGTCGTCGTGCCGGGCGGGAAACGCTCACAGAGGCGCGCGAGCGCGTTCAACGCGTGCTCGCGCGTGACGGTTGTGCCGAGCGTCATCGCCGGCGAGAGACCGATTCCGGCGCCGTCCGGATCGCCGCCGCCGCGGTAGTACTCGATGGGCCACATGTGCTCGAAGTTCTCCGGCGCGCCGTCCCGATCGGGAACCGTTTCTGTGAGGTCGATCGTATGCGCGTGGTCGAGGTACGAGTTCGTGAACGGGACCGGATCGTCGCGAGTCACATAGCTCATCGCGAAGTCGGCGTTCGCGCCGAACATCCGTACGCCGTAGAAGAGCCGCACCACCGAGCGCGCGACGAAGGGGTCGAGGAAGGTGGCGTGGATCGCCGGCCGCTCGGCCGGATCGAGGCGAACGAGGACGTCGGCGACACCTTCCACAACGTGCGCGCCCGCGCTGTGCCCGACGAGGTGCACGACCTCGTAGGTGCGGCCGGGCGCGAGGAGCTCGTCCCCGATTCGCCGCCCGAGCTCGTACCCGCGCCGCGGCGCGGCGAGCCGGTCCAGGCTCGCCTCGTACCAGTCGAGCCGGTAGAACTGCCACGGCGACGAATCGGGCGCGGCCTGCTCGAGGTACCGCTCGAAGGCGGCGGGCCAGTTCTCGGCGCGACCCTCCACGCCGTGCGCCATCACGACGATCCCGCGCGCCTCGTCGCTCGGCGCGGGCAGGTCGATCGGGGGGAGCGACGCGGTGGTGCAGGATGTGAGCAGCAGACCGCCCGCGGCGGCGAGCGCCGCCCTCATCACGGGGTGGGGCCGTGTCATAGGTGCCAGTGTAGCGCGAACGGCGCGGCGGAGCACTACCCCTCGGCGCACTCCCCGCTCGCGAGGAAGCTCCGGATCGCGGCGGTGAACGCATCGCAGTACAGCTCGGCCTTGTGCCCGCCTACGCCGTTGACGTCGAGGAACGACGCCTCGTCGACCGGGAGGAGATCGACCATGGAGCGAAGCGACTTGTCGCTGAAGACCATGTACGGCGGCACCCCCTGCTCGCGCGCGAGGCGGCTGCGCAGCGCGCGCAGGCAGACGAAGAGCGATTCGGCTTCGCCGGGTGGAAGCGCATCGGCGTGGGTCTCCGGGGCCGCCATCCGCGCGGTGTCGGCCGCCGGGCCCGCACGCGACGCACCCGCCCCGGGCGAATCGCCCGCCCCGGCGGAGCGTCGCCCCCCGGGCGGCGGCGTCGCCCGCTCGACGGCAAGAAAGGTCTCCTTTCCCTTCAGCACCGAACGGCCCTTGTGCGTGAGGCAGAGCCCGCTCTTCGCTCCGTCGCGCCGCCGAACGAGGCCGCCCGCCTCGAGGTCGCCGACGAGCGCGAGCCACCACTCGCGCGAGCGGTCGGCACCCACGCCGAAGGTGGGCAGCCGGTCGTGCCCGAAGCCGCGCACGCGATCGGTCTCCACACCGGCGACGATGTCCACGACGTGGTGCGCGCCGAAGCGCTCGCCGGTGCGCACCATCGCCGACATCGCCTTCTGCGCGTCCACCGTGCGGTCGACGTAGGCTGACTCGCTCGTGCAGACGTCGCACCCGCCGCAATCGCCGGCGTGTTCCTGGTCGAAGTGCGCGAGGAGCCCGATCCGGCGGCAGACGCCCGCGTTGACGTAGCGGGTCATCCCGCGCAGGCTCTCTCGCGCGCGCTCGCGTTCCTGATCGACCTCCATGCGGTCGATGTGGTACTCGATCGTCGCGAGGTCCTGAGGGCCGTACAGCAGGAACGCCTCCGCGGGTTCGCCGTCGCGCCCCGCGCGGCCGGTCTCCTGGTAGTACGCTTCGAGGCTCTTCGGCAGGTCGCCGTGCAGGACCCAGCGCACGTTCGACTTGTCGATCCCCATGCCGAAGGCGATGGTCGCCACGACCACCTCGACCTCGTCGCGCACGAAGGCCGCCTGGTTCTCGCGCCGCTCCTCGTCGGAGAGCCCGGCGTGGTAGGCCACCGCGCGGATCCGCGCGCGACGCAGCATCTGCGCGGTCTGCTCGACCGACTTGCGCGTCGCGCGGTACACGATCCCCGGCTCGCCGCGGTGCGCGACGACGAAGCGGCGGATCTGTTCGGACGGCTTGTCCTTGCGCTCGACCGTGTAGAAGATCTCCTTCCGGTCGAAGTCGCCGCGCACGACGAGCGGATCGCGCAGACCGAGCAGCCGGATCACGTCGTCCTGGACGTGACGCGTTGCGGTCGCGGTGAACGCGGCGATAGGAACGTCCGGGAACTCGTCGCGCAGCACCGCGAGCGTACGGTAGTCGGGGCGGAACTCGTGACCCCACTCGGAGATGCAGTGCGCCTCGTCGACGGCGACGAGGGCGAGGTCGAGCTCGCGCAGGCGGCCTCGGAAGCTGTCGAGCGAGAGACGCTCGGGAGCGACGTAGAGGATCCGCACCTCGCCGGAGTGTACGGCGCGCCAGGCCGCGCGAGCGGCATCGGCATCGAGCGAGCTGTTGAGGTAGGCGGCCGGAAGGCCGTTCAGCAACGCCCCCTGGACTTGGTCCTCCATAAGCGCGATGAGCGGGCTCACGACGACCGTGAGGCCGGGGATGAGGAGCGCGGGAAGCTGGTAGCACAGCGACTTTCCGCCGCCGGTGGGAAGCGCCGCGAAAACGTCGCGCCCCGAAAGGACCGCTTCGACGATCTCGCGCTGATGGGGACGGAACGAGGAGAATCCAAAGGTCTCGAGCAGCGTCGAATCGACGACGGCGCGGTCGACGGCGGAACGGCCAGGCACGGCCTCAAGGTACCACAGTCGGCGGCTCGAGGCACCCCGGGTGGACGGCGGCGGAGAAAGCGGTGGAGACTGGTGCCAGAATTGTTGAGAGTAATGAAGCACCGAGAAGGTTTCGCCCGT
>CAYWJH010000017.1:0-45500 GCA_964458555.1 uncultured Spirochaetaceae bacterium
GCCTACTGCCACTCGAGATCGTCGAGCGTGTACACCACCTGGGTAGTGAGCTCGAGATTAATGGCCCCCTTCACGTAGCGGTCGCCGTCGACGTCGACGAGCATGATGTCGTAGACGTAGGTCCCGTAGCGCTCGGTATCGAGATCGATCCGGTAGTCCTCTCCGAAGTGGAGGAGCTCATCCCCCTCGAGGATCTGTTCGCCTTCGTCCCACCGTGCCGCGTCGGCAGGCGCGATGTGCACCTGCGACACATCGTAGCCCGTGTCGTTCACGATCGTGATCCAGGAGAGCGCCGAGGCCGATGCGGCGGCGGACGCCACGTTCGCGCGCGAACCGACGAACGCATCGGTCGTCAGCACGACGCGCCCCCCATCGTTGGGCGTCCATCTCCAGACGATGTACTCGTTATCGTTCGCATCCACCGCCCGAACGTCGTAGCTCGCCGCGACGGAGCGCAGCCGCACGCGCAGCGCGCCCTCGTGCGGCAAAACCGAACGGCCGAGCAGGTCCTCACCCCAGCTATCCGCGCTCGACGGAGAGGCGTAGAGGAAGTAGACCGTGGCCCCCGTCCGGTTGACCACCGAGAACTCGGTTGTCTGGCCGGATACCGCGACTGCGACCACGAGCAGCAGCAGTATCGCGACGATGGATCTGCGTCCCGCCCGCACCGCACCTCCTACCTCTGTGGAGCATACACCAATCGACGCAGAAGATCAGCAGGCGCGTGCCGACGCGATTCGCTCGGTGCCGAGCGCCCGATTTCCCTCGGTTGCACGACCGAGGGGGAGAGCGGTAGCATGCGGTGTGCGCAACTACGTCAAGGCCGCGGTCCTCAACAACGAAATCGAAGCGAGACTCCTCTCGTCGCTCCTCGACGAGGAGGGAATCCCGCACTTCCTGCGGAGCTACCACGACTCGGCCTACGACGGCATCTTCCAGGCGCAGCTCGGCTGGGGACACGTCGAGGCCGACCCCCGCCATCACGACCGGATCGTCGAGCTTCTCGACGACATGCGGGAACAACAGGGACCACCGCAGAACGACTGACACGATCGACGACCGCATCGGTTGGACGCGAATATGAGAAGTGTGTTAAATTCGGTCGGCCACCGACCGAATTCCCTGACTTGATACCGCCGGATCGATATGATCTGGCCCGGGGGCGAGATGGACCATCTGGATCTGCTGGAAAACACAAGCGTGTACATCCTTCGCGAGGCGTACGCGAACTTCAAGGACCTGGGCATGTTGTGGTCGATCGGCAAGGACTCGACCGTCCTTCTGTGGCTCGCCCGCAAAGCTTTCTTCGGACACGTTCCCTTCCCGCTCGTGCACATCGACACGAATTACAAGATCCCGGAGATGATCGAGTACCGCGATCACCTGACCCGGGAGTGGGGCCTGACCATGGTCGTCGGTCAGAACGAGGAAGCGCTGCGCACGAAGCAGACCTTCCCGGACGGCGCGCTCACGCGCACGCAGTGCTGCGCCGCGCTGAAGACCGAGGCGCTGCGCGCCACGCTCAGCGGCACCGGCACCCGCTACCGCTTCAACCACGCCAACGACCGTTACGAGCGCGACACCTCGGGGACCCCGTTCACCGGTGTGATCGTGGGGGTGCGAGCGGACGAGGAAGGCTCACGTAGCAAGGAGCGCTACTTCTCCCCCCGCGACCAGCGCAACGACTGGAACATCGGAGACCAGCCACCGGAGTTCTGGAACCAGTACAAGACCGAATTCGCGCCGGGTACGCATCTGCGCATCCACCCTCTGCTCGACTGGACCGAGCTCAACATCTGGGAATACATCGAACGGGAGCAGATCCCCACCGTTTCGCTCTATTACGATCGCGGTGACGGAACGCGGTACCGCTCGCTCGGCTGCGCTCCGTGCACCTTTCCCATCCAGTCCACCGCGCGCAACCCGCGAGAGATCATCGAAGAGCTGCGCAGCGGCCAGCTGAAGAACGTCGCCGAGCGCAGCGGAAGAGCCCAGGACGCCGAGGACGGCGGGCTCGAGACGCTGCGCAAGAGCGGGTACATGTAGGAGGGTCTCGTGTCGGAATTGCAGACGTCCCTTGGTTCGCAGAGCTCCCCTGCTTCGCAGAAGGTCAGCCGGACCGACGCGCCCGCCCACGATCGGCCACAGATGCAGATGGTGATCGTGGGGCACGTCGACCACGGGAAGAGCACGATCGTCGGGCGCCTGCTGGCCGATACCGGAACGCTCCCCGACGGCAAGCTCGAGGCGGTGCGCGCCTCGTGCGAGCGTAACTCGAAACCGTTCGAGTACGCCTTCCTCATCGACGCGCTCAAGGAAGAGCAGTCACAGGGCATCACGATCGATTCCGCCCGGGTCTTCTTCAAGACGCCGGCGCGTGACTACATCATCATCGACGCGCCGGGACACATCGAATTTCTCAAGAACATGGTCACCGGGGCGAGCCGCGCCGAGGTCGCGTTCCTCGTGATCGACGCCTACGAGGGCATCCAGGAGAACAGCCGCCGACACGGCTACCTGCTCTCGATGCTCGGCGTGCGGCAGCTCGCCGTGATCGTGAACAAGATGGATCTCGTCGACTACGACCAGAAGGTCTTCCGGCGGATCGTTCGTCGCTATCGTCGGTTCCTCCGCTCGATCGACATCGAGGCCGAGCACGTCGAGTTCATCCCGGTCAGCGGCATGAACGGCGACAACGTCGTCGTCCGGTCACCGAAGATGGAGTGGTACGAGGGGCCTACCGTCGTCAAGCAGCTCGACAGCTTCCGAAAGGAGGCCGATGTCGTCGAGCTGCCGTTCCGCATGCCGGTCCAGGGCGTCTACAAGTTCACGAAGTACGCCGACGCCAGACGGATCATCGCCGGGACGATCAACACCGGCGCGATTCGCGTGGGCGACGAGATCGTCTTCTACCCGTCCGGCAAGCGCAGCAGGATCAAGGGCTTCGAGCGCTTCGCCGCGCCACCGACGCACGAGATGGGCGCACCGGGGACGACGGGGTTCACCCTCGAAGAGCAGATCTACGTCACGCGGGGGGAGATCGCCGCGCGCGCCGACGAGGCGCCGCCGGTGGTCTCCAACCGAGTCCGGGTCAACCTTTTCTGGCTCGGGCACGAGGCAATGCGACGCGACAAGGAGTACGTGTTCAAGATGGGCGCCTCGCGCCATCCGGTGCGCCTGCACCGCGTAGTCCGCGTGCTCGACGCGTCGAGCCTCAGGGCGAGCCGCAGGAAAGAGGTGATCGAACGTCACGACGTTGCAGAAGTCGAGCTCGCCTTCGACTCGGATATGGCGTTCGACCCAGTCGACAAGATTCCGTATACGTCGCGGTTCGTCATCGTCGATGACTACGAAATACGCGGCGGCGGCATCGTGCGCGGGACGACCGACGATGAGAACGGCTGGATCCGCGAAAACGTGCGCCTGCGCAACTTCAACTGGGACCGCAGCACGATCTCGCCCATCCGTCGCGCGGAGCGGTACAACCAGCGCTCGACGCTCGTGCTCATCACCGGGCCCGAGAACTCGGGCAAGCACGAGCTCGCGAACCGGCTCGAAGAGCGACTGTTCCTTGACGGCAAGTTCGTCTACTTCCTCGGTGTCGGCAATATCAAGCGGGGTCTGTCCGCTGATATCCAAGAAGTCCCCGTGAGCCCGGACGAGCACATCCGGCGGCTCGCGGAGGTATCGCATCTCTTCCTCGACGCAGGCGCGATCCTCATCGTGACCGGCGTTCAGCTCGATCAGGACGACCTCGATCTCATCCGCGTGCCCGTCAACCCCGAAGCCATCCTGACGGTCTGGGCCGGTCCGGAGGTGACGACCGACATAGACGTCTCCGTTCATATACCCGACCCCACCGACTTCTCCGGGGCGGTCGAACAGATCAAATCGGCACTGCGCCGAATGGGGGCGATCTACAGCCCCTATTAGGAGCACGTATGAGCACACACTACTCGTTGACATGCCTGCAGACGGGAACCGAGTTCCCCGACGACGACCTCCCGCTCTCCAACCCCGACTCACCCGAGCCGGCCTTCCTGAGAACGAGGTACACGCGCACTCGATTCGCGCCCGGTCCGGCTGACCACGGGATCTATCGGTTCGCCGACTGGCTCCCCATCCGGCGAACGCTCGAGGGGTCCTCTGCCCCCGTGACCTACCGAAGCGAGGCGCTCGCCGGGCAGTTGGGCCTCTCCCGCCTGTTCATCACGTTTTCCGGCTACTGGCCCGAGCGCGGTGCGCGGATGCTCACCGGCACCTTCAAGGAGTGCGAGGCGTACAGCGTCTGCGGCCGGCTGCCGGATGACTACTCCAAGGTCCTCGTCGTGGCCTCTGCGGGAAACACCGCACGAGCCTTCGCGCGCGTGGCGAACGACAACGACATCCCGCTCGTCGTGGTGATCCCCGAGCACAACCTGCCGGCCCTCTGGTCGATCGGCCCGCTGGGGGAGAGCGTGCGCGTCATCGCGGCCGGAGGTGACTCCGACTACTACGACGCGATCGCGCTCTCGGGTCTGATCGCGTCGCAACCCGGCTTCGCCGCCGAAGGCGGTGCGAAGAACGTTGCCCGTCGCGACGGCATGGCGACCACCGTGCTCTCCGCCGTGGACGCGATGGGAGAGATCCCCGCGCACTATTTCCAAGCCGTCGGCAGCGGAACCGGCGCCATCGCCGCCTGGGAAGCGAACCTCCGGCTCATCGACAGCGGTGAGTTCGGCGACCGGAAGATGCGACTGCACGTGAGCCAGAACGCACCTTTCACGCCCATACACGACTCGTGGCAGCTGCGCTCGCGGAATCTCGTTCCGCTCGAAGAGCAGGAAGCGAAGCGCAAGATCGCCGCGATCGGTGCGAAGGTGCTCGCGAACCGGCAGCCGCCCTACGGGCTGCGCGGCGGGCTGTTCGACGCGCTCGCCGACACCGACGGGACGACCGGCGCGGTGGACAATGAGACGGCGTCCGAGGCCGGTGCGCTCTTCGAGCGGCTCGAGGGCGTCGATCTCGCTCCGGCGGCCTCGGTGGCCGTCGCGCACCTGGTCGCCGCGGTGAGAGCCGGCGTGGTGGGACAGGACGACCCGATCATGCTCAACGTGACCGGCGGCGGGTACCGGCGCGTCTGCGAGGACTTCGTCCCGCAGCCGGCTGCTCCGACGCGTGTCATCGACACGAACGACTTCACGCCCGATTCGGTGAGCCGGATCATGGCCGAGCTCTTTTAGGAGGATACGATGTACGACGAGACGAAGACCGCGGCGCAGGCCGATCACCCGAGCGACGGAGAAGAAACAGCACGACGGGACATCTTCGCGAAGTGCCGCACCGACGAGGGCAACTTTGGCATCCTGCGCGCGCGCGGCGACCACTACTTCACGCGCCCCACCCTGCCACCCATCCCGGGCCGCCGCATGGACTTCGACGGCTCCGAGACGGTGATGTGGAGCGTCAACAACTATCTCGGTCTCGCCGACAGCGAGGAGGTAAAGCAGGCCGCGATCGAGGCCGTGCAGGAGTACGGCGTGAGCGCGCCCATGGGCTCACGGATGATGACCGGCAATACCGCCTTCCACCAGTCGTTCGAGTCCGAGCTCGCCGACTTTGCGCAGAAGGAAGCCGCCTTCCTGTTCAACTACGGATACCTGGGCGTTCTGGGGACGATCCAGGCGCTCGTCTCACCCGAGGACACGATCGTCATGGACAAGCTCGCGCACGCGTGCATCGTCGACGGCGCCTTCCTCTCGCGAGGCCAGCTGCGCGTGTTCAAGCACAATAGCGCCGACAGCCTCGAAGCGGTGCTCAAGCGCGTGAACCGGGACCGCAAGGGCGGCGTGCTGATCCTTACCGAGGGCGTCTACGGCATGACCGGAGACCTGGCGATCCTGCCCGAGATCATCGAGCTGGCGCGGAAGTACGACGCCCGGCTCTTCGTCGACGACGCGCACGGCTGGGGCGTCATGGGCGAGCGCGGCCGCGGCACCGCGGACTATCTGGGCGTCCAGGACGGCGTGGACGTCTACTTCGGCACCTTCGCGAAGGCGTTCGCCTCGATCGGCGGGTTTTCGGCCTCGTCGAAGGATGTCGTTGAATGGATCACGTACAATGCCCGCACCCAGGTCTTCGCGAAAAGCCTGCCCATGGTCTACGTGCAGAGCCTGCGCAAGGCGCTCGAGCTGGTAAAGGCCGGCGACGACCGTCGCGAGCGGATGTGGCAGAACTCGAAGGCGCTGAAAGACGGGCTGCGGGAGCTCGGTTACTATATTGGCCCCGGGGACTCGCCCATCTGCTCGGTCTTCGTCCCCACGCGGGACGAGACCGTCGAAACCGTCGGTGTGCGAACGGTCGGCTACCTCCGCGAGCGCGGTATCTTTGTGACCGCGGTCGTCTACCCGGTCATCCCGCTCGGGCTGTGCATGTTCCGCATGATTCCCACGACGAGCCACGAACAGTCCGACATCGAGAGAACGGTCGCGGCGTTCAAGCAGATGCGCGACGAGTTCGGTATCGACCCTACGATCGAAGGCGAGGATCTCGTCAAGGTCAGGAAAGTATTCGGCGGGTGAACAAGCTGAACGACTACCGCAGCGAGACGAAAGACCTCGACGCGCCGGCGCTGCTGCGCTGGGCCGCGTCCACCTTCGCGGGCGAGGCGCCGGGCGACGAGCCGCTGGTAACGCTCGCCTCGAGTTTGGGCGCGGAGGACCAGGTGCTCGCGCACATGATCGCCTCCGCTCGCCTCGCCGTGCCGGTGTTCACGCTCGACACCGGCCGTATGTTCGCCGAGTCGTACGATCTGATGGAACGTACCCGAGCCGAGCTGGGCGTCACGATCCGGCCGTACTTCCCCGACGCAGGCGCCGTCGAGCGGATGATCGGCGAAGATGGGCCGAACCTCTTCTACCGCTCGGTCGAGCTGCGCAAGCGCTGCTGCCACGTCCGCAAGGTCGAACCGCTTCGCCGCGCGCTCGCTGGCAGGCGCGCGTGGATCACCGGTCTGCGGCGCGCGCAGTCGGTGACGCGCGCACAGCTCGAAGTCGTCGAATGGGACGAGCAGAACGAGCTCTACAAGATCAGTCCACTCGCCGACTGGAGCGAGGAGGACGTCTGGGCGTATATCCACGAAAACGGCGTGCCGTACAACGCGCTGCACGATCGGGGATTCCCATCCATCGGCTGCGCTCCCTGCACGCGAGCGATCGCCCCCGGTGACGACCCGCGGTCGGGTCGCTGGTGGTGGGAGCGTCCCGAACACCGCGAGTGCGGGCTCCACGTGCGCGAAGAGGCCGCGCGCCCGGCGGACGCGAAGGTGCGCGTGAGCGCGGTCAGGCTCGACTGAAGAGCGCCTCACCCGGCGCCTTAGCCTGTCATCGACCTTGCAGGTCGAAACGTCACAGCTTGTGCCATTGCAGGGCGTTGCACAATCGCAAGCGTCCGCGCCATACGTGCAGGCCGCGTCGCACGCGGGCGAAACGAGTTAGCCGCGAGCGACCTGCAAGGTCGATGACAGTTTCGTCACTTCACGCGCGCGAGACCGAGCAGCCTGACCATCCACTTCGGAAGCGGCTTGTTCGCCGACCGACGAGCGAGGTTGAGGCTCAGCCCCAGCTTCTTCACGATAGGCAGCTTGTGCGTCTCCACGAATTCGATGAGCGTCCCGTCCGGGTCCTCGATATAGCTGAATCTCCCGGCTGCCTCGCCCATGTCGAACGAGCTCGCGCTGTCGACGGTGAACGCGTGTCCCACCTCGGCGCAGCGCGAGGCGAGCGCGTCCATCCCCCGCACGTCGAAGCAGAGGTGGATGAAGCCCAGATCGCCCCAGAAGCGGTCGGCAAAAATCTTCCGTCCGCTACCCTCCTCCAGCTGGATCAGCTCAACGGTGCTCGAGCCCAATAGCTCGGCGAACGGGCCGCGGCGCGGCTGCGAGTGCCCGAGAAGGACGCGGCGGACAGCCGCGCCGCCTCCGGGCAGCGAGCGCAGGTCGTCGAAGGTGCCGCTCGTGTCGTAGCGCACGTCGTCGTAACCGAGCACGTCGCGGTAGAGCGGCAGCGCGCGGTCGATGTCCGAGCTGCCGACGATCGCCCCCGCACCCCCGCCGACGACGTCGGGTTCGGTAAACCACTCTTCGGCCGGTGTGATGCGGAAGAGGTTGCCGCCGGGGTCGCGGACGAAGAACCGGCTCACGCCGTCGGGGCCGGGTGTCGGGCGGTCGACCGCGACGCCGAAGCCGGAGAGCCGTCGGTAGGCCTCGCCAACGTCTCGGCTCTTCAACACGCCGGCGAATATGCCGGTGTCGCCGAGCCGGGGTTCTGTCGCCGAACCCTCGGGTGTGCGACTCGTGTACTGCCAGATCTCGAACCCGCCCCCGCCGGAGAGGTTGATCGCGAGCACGGCATTTCGGCTCTGCACCTTCCCGCCGGTGTAGCGCGTCATGAACGGCGCCTCGGCGGCTTCCTTGAACACCGGGACGTCCATCCCGAATGCCCGACGGTACCACTCCCACGCCGTCTCGACGTCGGTCACGCCCACGCCGAGCTGCTGGATCCCGCTGATGACGTAGCTCATACGTTCAGTTCCTTCTTCACCGCGGCGAACTGCTCGACGGTGTAATCGAGCTCGTCCTTCGTGTGCGCCGCGCTCACCTGGCAGCGGATGCGCGCCGTACCCTTCGGTACGACGGGGTACGAGAATCCGATCACGTAGACGCCGCGGTCGAGGAGCCGGTCGGCCATCTCCTGCGCAAGCTTCGCCTCGCCGAGCATGATGGGCACGATCGGGTGCTCGCCCGGCGGCACGTCGAGGCCGATCGCGCCGATCTTCTTCCGGAAGTACGCCGTGTTCTCCTTGAGCGTGTCGCGGAGCGTGGGGCTCGCCTCGAGCAGGTCGAGCACGGCGATGCTCGCGGCGACGATGTTCGGCGCGACGCTGTTCGAGAAAAGGTACGGCCGCGAGCGCTGGCGCAGCAGCTCGACTACTTCGCCGTGCGACGCGGTATAGCCGCCGGTCGCGCCGCCGAGCGCCTTGCCCAGCGTACCCGTCATGATATCAACGCGGCCCATCACGTCGTGGTACTCGTGCGTTCCGCGCCCGTTCTCTCCGAGGAAACCGACCGCGTGGCAGTCATCGACCATGACGAGCGCCTCGTAGCGCTCGGCGAGGTCGCAGATACCCGGCAGGTTCGCGATCGTGCCGTCCATGCTGAACACCCCGTCGGTCGCGATGACCTTCGTGCGCGCCCCTTCGGCCTCCTTCAGGCGTTCCTCGAGGTCGCTCATATCGGAGGCCTTGTAGACGTACCGCTTCGCCTTGCACAGGCGCACGCCGTCGATGATGCTCGCGTGGTTGAGCGCGTCCGAGATGATCGCGTCCTCGGGACCCAGCAGGGTCTCGAAGAGCCCGCCGTTCGCGTCGAAGCACGACGCGTAGAGAATCGTATCGTCGAAGCCCAGGAAGCCGGAGAGCCGATTCTCGAGCTCCTTGTGGATCTCCTGCGTACCGCAGATGAAGCGGACCGACGAGAGCCCGAAGCCCCAGCGGTCGAGGCTGCGCCGGGCGGCCTCCACGACATCGGGATGGTTGGAGAGTCCCAGATAGTTGTTCGCGCAGAAGTTGATCACGCGATCGCCGCCTGCAACGCCGATCTTCGAGCTCTGCGCGCTCGTCAGTACCCGCTCCTCCTTGTAGAGGCCCGCCTCGCGGATCTCCTCGATCGTCTGCGCAAATGCGTCTCTGGCCCGTCCGTACATAGCTCCTCCGTTCGCGGTCTCCCCCATTCTACGGGGCGTGGGATCAATACACAATCGCGAGCGCCCAGTTCGCGAGGACGAGGACCACCATGAGCGTGGCGCCCGTCGCGTCGGTTCGCGCGGCGGGCTTCGCGACAAGGCTCGCGCTCGAATCGACACGTGTCGCGGTATCGCCGGCCTCAGCGTGCGCGGCGCCGCCCGCATGCGGTGGGTACAGCTCGAGCAGAATCTCGTCTACGCTCGCGACGAGCCGCTTCGCCGAAACGCGGCGCCGAGTGTCGAGCACGCGTTCGAAGTAAAAGAAGAGCCTTCCGAGCACCCCGCCGAGCGTACCCGGCAGCCGCAGGTCGGGCCGCACGGCGAACAGCGATATGAACACGAGCCCCACGATCGCCAGCCCCTTCAGCAGCCCCTGCTCGAGCGCGCCCGCGGTAACGCGCATCGGCCCTATTTCGAAGAGGACTCGACCGACCGGCGTGAGCAGGTTGAAGAAGGTGATCGAGCTCACCATGATGACGAAGTAACCCCACCGAATCCGCTTACCGGCCAGCGTCGCGAGCCCGGCGAAGAGCACGACCTGGACGGCGCGCACGAGGAGATTCTCCTGAAAGAGGAACGCGACGATGACGAGCGCACCGGCGAGGAAGATATGCATGGGCGCGGTGTGCCGCGCGAGCCGGTTGGGCGGCCTACGCCTGCGAGCCATCCAACTGCTCCTGCATCGACGCGAACCAGCGCGAGCGCATCCTGAACCGCTGGGCGAACAGACCGACGGCCAGCCCGCTCGCCACGCCGAGCGCGAGGAAGGCCGGTGCGATCACCCAGGCGCTCCGGCCGAAGATGAAGGTCACCGACAGCGACACCTGCACGACGTTGCTCGCGAGCGAACCGAAGAGGCTCACGCCGATCAGGGTGATCCAGCGGCGGCCGGCGCGGTGGACGGCGAGCATCACGAGCGCGCTCGCGAGGCTTCCGGCGACCGAGAAGAGAAAGACGTAGCTCGCGAGCGTCCCGTTCACAAGCCCCTGCCCGATCACCTTCAGCGCGACGAGCAGCAGCACGTACCCCGGCGCGAACAGATCCAACGAGAGCAGCACGGGCAGGTTTGCGAGCCCGAGCCTGAAGAACGGGAACGGCTTCGGGAACAGGTATTCGATCGTCGAAAAGAAGAGGCAGAGCGCCCCCATGAACGCGACGAGATCGAGGCGTCGATCGTTGGGGCTATGCATCGTACGGCCGCACGATCAGGAGGGTCACGTTGTCCCCGCCGCCACCGGCGAGCGCCGCGTCGAGCATGGCGCGTGCGACGGGTTCGAGGTAGCGCGCGTCCTCGTCGTCGGGGCCCCGTTCGGGAAGGTCCCGCAGGAGCTCGCCCACCCGGGACATGTCGGCGTAGTCGGAGAGTCCGTCGCTGCACAATAGCATCGCGTCGCAGCCGCCGGGATCGAGCACGCCCACGTCGAGGCGAAAGTCGTCCGGCATACCGAAGCAGTTCGTGATGATGTTTCCGGGGATTGACGGATCGCCGCGCTCCTCGCGCAGCGTATGGTCACGGCTGATCTGCTCCAGCCGACCGCCGCGCGAGCAGTAGAGCCGACTGTCTCCTGCGTTCATCCAGCCGGTGAACACGGATGAGACGACGATCCCGGTCCACGTCGTCGCCATGCCGTGCCGGCCCGAACGCCGATTTCCCTCGCCGACGAGCTCCTCGTTGACCTGAGACGCGATGCGCTTTGCCTCCGCTTCGACGTCCGCCGCACCGCGAGACGTATCGGAGTCGGCCCGGCGCACGACCGCGCCGAGGCGCCGGGCCATCTGCTCGGCGACCCACTGGCTCGCGACTTCTCCCGCGGCGGCCCCCCCGACCCCGTCTGCGACCGCGAGAACCACACCGTCGGTCTGGTGAGGCCCGATCCGCCGCGACCGGCAGCCGGACCGAAAAAAGGAGTCTCCGATCCAGACGGCGTCCTCGTTGTGCTCGCGTACTCGTCCGGTATCGCTGATGGCCGCGACGTCCATCGTCGTGGGGAGATTTACCATACCAGCACAGTGTACCAACGGTGGGCACCATGGCCAAGAACCGAGCTTGACGCGAGGATCAACAGGTAGTTCAATAGACGTGAGCAGACGATCGTCTGCGAGGAGGGCCTATGTTCAAGCACCTGCGAGATTTGGAGGGATTTCGACTCGCCGCCGAGGACGGCGAGATCGGGCACGTCACGGACCTCTACTTCCAGGACGCCGCCTGGGCGGTCCGCTACCTCGTGGTGGCCACCGGATCCTGGCTCTTCGGCAAGAAAGTCCTCATCTCGCCGAACGCGGTCGAGAAGGTCAACTGGGACGAGGAGTGCATCAAGGTCAACCTCACGATGGAGCAGGTTCGCAACAGCCCCGACATAGACACCGACCGTCCCATATCCCGGCAGCAGGAGGCGGAGTACCACCTCTACTACAACTTCCCGCCGTACTGGGGCGGCGTCGCGCTGTGGGGGCGCTACGATGAGCCCGGCGGCGAGACGACCGAAGCCGAGTCGGAAGCGACCCGGCAGGACGAGAAGTACGGCGCGCACTGGGACAGCCACCTGCGCAGCGCGCGCGAGGTCCGCGGGTACCACGTGGTCGCGATCGACGGAAAGGTCGGGCACCTCGACAACTTTCTCTTCGACCCCGCCACGTGGGCGATTCAGTACCTGGTCATCAACACCGGCGGCTGGCTGAAGAAGCACGAGGTGCTCTTCACGCCCAAGCTGGTCGACCGCGTCATCTGGGCGGAAGCGACGGTGAACGTCAACGCGTCGCGCGAGCTGATGGAAAGCGCCCCCGCCTACACGGCTGATATGGCGATCGATCGAGCCTTCGAGGAGGCGCTGTTCAGCCACTACACCACGCACCCCTATTGGGAGGACGAAGCGTAGATGATCGGCCATCAGCGGAAACTCGGGCTCGCGCTCGGCGGCGGCGCCGCTCGCGGGCTCGCGCACCTGGGCGTGCTCAAGGCGCTCGAGGACGCCGGCGTGCGCGCCGACTACGTGTGCGGAACGAGCGCCGGCAGTATCGTAGCCTCGCTCTACGCCGGCGGCTACACGTGGGACGAGATCAGCACCGTTCAAGGCGCGCTCGACTGGGGAGACTTCGTCCAGCCCGTCTTTCCGAGGATGGGCCTCGTGCGGGCCGACAAGCTGGAGAAGCGGCTCGAGAACCTGCTGGGAGACCGGAAGATCGAGGAGCTCGACATCCCGTTTCGTGCGGTGACGGTAGATCTGGTGAAGGGCGAGCAGTTCGTCATCGATTCGGGGCCGGTCGCCCCCGCGGTCCGGGCGAGCTGCAGCATTCCCGGTATCTTCGAGCCGCTCGAGGTCGACGGTCGCGTGCTGGTCGACGGTGGCGTACTCAACGACGTGCCCGTCGACGTGTGCCTCGACATGGGTGCCGACTACGTCGTCGCCGTCGACCTCAACAGCGACATCGTGCAGGAAAAGGCACCCGACAACATCTTCAACGTCCTCATGTTCTCCTTCGCGGTCATGGCGCGCGGGTGCCGGCACGACCGCCAGGTGGAGAACAAGGGGAACGTGCGCGTCATCGCGCCCAACCTCGCGGATTTCAACTACTACAATCTCAAGCGACTCGACGAGCTGATGCAGCGCGGCGAGGATGCGATGCGGGCGGCGATGCCCGATCTGCTCGCGACGCTGAAGAAGCGTCGCGTCCTGCCCTGATGACCACGGGCCCGGAAGGGCCTGTCGAATGAGCACGGCGGGATTCGAACCCACGACTTCCACCTCCGGAGGGTGGCGCTCTATCCAGCTGAGCTACGTGCCCGACGCGACAATCTAAGCGCTTCTCTCGTCCGCTGTCAAGCTGCGTTCGCCGCGCGCAGCCTTGACATCCATCCCGCGGCGGCTACAATCGCGGCGAATGAAGCTCACCGCCAAGAACCTGCCCGTCTTTCTGCGCATCCTCCTGTTGTGTCTCGTCATCGGTACGCTTGCCTGGGAGCTCGTCGAGCGGCTGCTCGAGCTCGCCGGTGTAGCGGTTGACCTGTCGGTGGGACCGATCGGTTTCGACATCGAGGTGGTTGCGCTGTCGGTGATGGCGAACCCGGGCACGCTCGTCGCGCTCGTGCCGGCCGTCGCGCTGTTTCGCAGACTGTGAGGACGCGGATGCCGTCTTCAACGAGCCCCGCCGCCGGCCCCCTGCCCCGCAGAATCATCCTCGCCTCGGCTTCACCGCGCCGGCGCGAGCTGCTCGCGCAGATCGGGATCGAGGCCGATGTCATCCCGGCGCAGATCGACGAGGAGGCGATCCGCCACGACGACCCCGTGACGCTCGCCGTCGAGCTCGCGCGCGCGAAGGCTCGGGCGGTGCTCGAGCGGCTCTCCGGCGAGCCCGGGGCGTTCGCGGCCTCCGGCCGGGCGAACGCACGGCAACCGACGGCGCCGGCGCTGCTCGCCGCCGACACGGTCGTCGCGGCGGCCGGTGAGATCCTCGAGAAGCCGGCCGATCGCGCAGATGCTCGCCGGATGCTCGAGCTGCTGTCGGGCCGCACGCACCGGGTGGTCACCGGGGTGGCGGTGGCGTGGCTGCCGCCGGCCGTCGCAGCGGTCGCGCGCGCCGGCTCCTCAGCCTCCCCGCCCGAGGATCGCATCGACACGCCGCCCGTCCTCGCGCGCTCGTGCGAGACCGACGTGACCTTCGCCACGCTCTCGGAGCGCGAGATCGACGACTACCTCGACTCCGACGAATGGTGCGACGTCGCCGGCGGCTACCGTGTCCAGGGACTCGCCGCGCGCTACGTGACGGACCTCTCGGGAAGCTACAGCAACGTCGTAGGGTTGCCTCTGCACCTGCTCTACGCTATCCTTACCGGAACCCGTATCGACGGTACGAACCGCACCAAAGGTGCGGATAATCACCCGTAGGGCGCTTCGAGCGGCCCGCGGAGACTCCGGCAGCGGATGGTCCGCTGCACGAGAAACAGAGATGGGGCGCCGGTAACGGCGCATGAGGAGGAATTGTGGCAGTTGTCACCATGAAGAACCTGCTTGAGTCAGGTGTGCATTTCGGTCATCAGACCAAGCGGTGGGACCCGCGGATGAAGAAGTTCATCTTCGCCGAACGCAACGGGATCCACATCATCGACCTGCAGAAGACGATCGCCTGCATCAGGGAAGCCTACGATGCGGTCCGTCGCACGGTCATCGCTAACAAGCCGGTGCTCTTCGTCGGCACGAAGAAACAGGCCCAACAGGCTATCCAGAGCGAAGCCGAACGCTGCGGTATGTTCTACGTCAACAACCGCTGGCTCGGCGGCATGCTCACGAATTTCACGACCATCAAGAAGTCGCTGCTCCGTCTGAAGAAGATCGACAAGATGGAGATCGACGGTACCTTCGAGAGCCTCACCAAGAAGGAAGTCGCCCGGATCAACAAGGAGCGCGCGCGGCTCGAGAAGAACCTGGGCGGCATCAAGGAGCTCAAGGAGCTCCCGGGCATCGTCTTCATCATCGACACGCGCAAGGAGGCGATCGCGGTCGCCGAGGCGCAGCGGATGGGCATCCCCATCGTCGCGGTCGTCGACACGAACTGTAATCCGGAGGGCATCGACTACCCCATCCCGGGCAACGACGACGCGATCCGCGCGATCACGCTCTTCACGCAGATCGTCGCGAACGCCGTCATCGAGGCGGACAACGAGATAGGTCTCGAGGTCATCGAGAGTCTGAGCGAGGAAGAGGAAGCAGCGCCGGCGGTTGAGGGTGAAGCAGAGACCGCCGAGGCTGCTCCCGCTGCAGACGAGACCGAGGAGCCCGCTGCCGCGGAGCCCGCGCAGGAGCCCGCCGAAGAGGCACCCGTGGCCGCGACCGGTGAAGCGGTCGAGACGGTGCCCCTCGCGGCAGCCGCCGCGGCCGAAGAGCCGGCCGAAGCGCCGGCTGAAGACGCCGAGGCTTTCACCGCGGAGGACTACTCGGACTTCGAGCCCGACGAGGATGAGACGAAGGATAATCAGCCGGAGCTCGACGTCGAGGACCAGATCGTCGACCGCGCCGGTATCGACGAGGACGAGATCCAGGAGGAGTAGGTGCAGATACAGGCAAGCGATGTGAAGAAGCTCCGGGAGAGGACCGGAGCCGGCATGATGGACTGCAAGAAGGCGCTCGCCGAGGCGGAGGGCGACTTCCCGAAGGCAGAGAAGATCCTCAAGGAGCTCGGCCTCGCGGCGGCGGCCAAGCGTGGCGGCCGGGCGACGAACGAGGGCCGCGTCTTCACGAGGGTAACCGAGCGGAAGGCGGGCATCCTCGAGCTGTCCTGCGAGACCGACTTCGTCGCCCGCAATCAGGACTTCGTCGACCTCGGTCAGTCAATCGTCTCTGAAATGGTCGATACCGGGAAACCCGCCACCGACCCGTCGTTCGCCGAGAAGGTGAACGAGGCGATAACGACGATCAAGGAAAACATGGCCATCCGTCGGGGCGAGGTCATGGAGATCGGGCCGACCGAGCTCGTCTCGGACTACATCCACGGCGAGAGCGGGCGTATCGGCGTCCTCGTCAAAGTCAAAGTAGACGACGCCGATCTCCGGACCAACGAGAGCGTGAAGCAGTTCGCCTTCGACGTGGCGCTCCACGTCGCAGCGTTCCGACCCACCTTCCTGTCCGTCGATGCCGCCGACCCGACGTACGTCAGCGAGCAGGAGGAGATCTTCGCCGCCCAGGCAAAGGCGCTCGGCAAGCCGGAAAACGTCACGAAGGGCATCGCCACCGGGAAGCTGAAGAAGCACCTCGCCGAGATATGTCTCGTCGAACGGGGCTTCGTCAAGGACGAGAAGAAGTCTGTCGCGCAGGTCGCCAAGGACGTGGGCAAGGAAGCCGGCGGCAACGTCGAGGTCAGCGGTTTCGTGTACTATATGGTCGGGGAAGAAGCCTGAGCAGGGCCCTTCTGCGGCCTCTTATCCCGAGGCAGGCCCGTCCGAGGAGGAACGCATGAGCAGTATCATCAAGCAGACCGAAGACAAGATGAAGAAGAGTCTGTCGGCGCTCGAAGACGAGTTCAACACGCTTCGCACCGGACGGGCATCACCCGCCCTCTTCGACAAGGTGCGCGTCGAGTACTACGGCAACCCAACGCCGATCAACCAGGTCGCGACGATCTCGGTTCCGGAGGCACGGCTCGTCGTGATCCAACCGTGGGACAAGTCGATCATCGGCGACATCGAGAAGGCGATTCAGAAGTCTGAGCTGTCGGTGAATCCGTCCAACGACGGCAAGGTAATCCGGATCGCCATTCCCCCGCTGACCGAAGAGCGACGCAAGGAGTTCGTCAAGGTTGCCAAGAACATGGCGGAGCAGACCCGGGTATCGATCCGGAACGTCCGCCGAGACGCGAACGACGAGCTGAAGAAGTCCGAGAAGGACGGCGAGCTCAGCGAAGACGAGCTCAAGCGCGCCGAAGACGAGGTCCAGAAGCTCACCGATACCTACATCGAGAAGGTCAACTCGATGCTCGAAGAGAAAGAGACCGAGATCCTGGAAGTCTGATGCCTGACGAGGGCCGTCAACGACGTTTCGGAGTCGTCGCATGCAGAATCTGATCAAGCGCACGATCCTCTGGCTCGTCGCCGTGCCGGCCCTCGTCGCGATCATCCTCCTGCTACCCCACCAGAACCACCTCGCGTTGAACGCGATCGCCGTGGCCGCCTCCGCGATCGGAGCTTCGGAGCTTGCCGGTCTCTTCGAACGTCGTGACGCCGGCTACCGCGCGAGCTTCATCACGATCCCGCTGCTCGGCGCGGCGGTACCGCTGACGCAGGTTGCCGTGGTCAACGGGTTGGCGCCGCAGCACGGCGTCCAGGTCGTCATCTATGCGGTCGTGGGGATCATCCTCCTCCTGCAGATCTTCCGCCGGGAGGACGAGGGCTTTGCGTTCACCCTGACCAACACCGCCGCGAACATCACGCTGCTCGTCTACCCCGGGCTCTTCCTCTCGTACGTCGTCCGCCTGAGCGAGTTCCCGCACGCCGGTCCGGTTATCCTCACTTTCCTGTGCATGGTGTTCTTCAACGACACGATGGCCTACGTCGCGGGCATGCTCTACCGCTCGATCCGCGAGCGCCTCGCACGGCGCTCGGGACGCGTCTGGGAGCCGAAGGTCGTCCTGAAGGTAAGCCCCAAGAAAACGATGGTCGGGTTCGCGGGGGGATTGGCGACGGCCCCGGTCACACTCGTGGCCGCGCACCTGCTCTTCCCGTCGACGATTCCGGGCGAAATGGGGACGCTCGTTCTGATCGGGCTCGCCGTTGGCCTTGCGACGATCATGGGGGACCTCATCGAGAGCGCGCTCAAGCGCAGCGCGACCCGCAAGGACTCGGGCTCGATCATACCGGGACGCGGCGGCGTACTCGACTCGATCGATTCGGTGCTTTACGCCGCACCGGTGTTCTACTACCTTTTCCGCTACGCGCTATGATGATAGTCAATATTCTGATCGGCCTCGTAGGCCTTGGTTTCGTCGTCTTCGTCCACGAGCTCGGACACATGCTCGCCGCCAAGGCGGTCGGCATCGAGGTAGAGGCGTTCTCGGTGGGATGGGGTCGCAAGCTCGTAGGCTACACCTGGCGCGGGACCGAGTACCGCATATCCGTCTTCCCCGTCGGCGGCTACTGCAAGATGAAGGGCGAGCGCAGCTACGCCGAGGCGCTCGACAACGACGAGGACCAGATCCCGCACGAGTCGGGCGGCTTCTTCGCCGCCTCCCCCTGGAGGCGGATCGTGACGTTGCTCGCCGGGCCGATGGCGAACGCGTTGCTCGCGGTACTGATTCTGTCGATTGTGTGGTGGATCGGCTTCTCCATCGAAACCTACGAAAACCGCATCGTTCTGGCCGCCGAGTACGGTGCGAACGCCCCGGCGGTCGATGCGCAGGGCCGCAGCCCCGCCGAGGCGGCCGGCCTGCAGACCGGCGACCGGATCACGGCGATCGACGGCGGACCGGTCCGGTCGTACAGCGATCTCCAGCAGATCGTCGCGCAGAACGCGCTGACCGAGCTGACGTTCACCGTCGTCCGCGACGGACGAACGCTCGAGGTACCGGTGACCCCGGAGCTCCAGACGGACACCGGAGCCGGGTACGTCGGCGTCTACCCCTGGGTGGAGCCGGTCATTGGGCGCGTCTTCGCCGGTTCCGCTGCCGCGCAGGCGGGCTTCCAGGAAGGCGATCGAGTCATCTCCATCGACGGAGACGAGGTGCCCCACGTCTGGGAGTTCCGCCGGCTTCTGCGCGAAACCGAGGGAGAGGCCGATGTGGTCGTCTCGCGCGACGGGACGCAGGTTCGCCTCGCCGTGGAGCCCGACCTCCAGTCGCTCGACGAGGGTTTGAACTTCGAGACGGTCACGATGCCCACGCCGGACTACAACGTCTTCGAGGCGGTCGCACGCGGCGCCGCCGAGACCGTTCGGATCCTCACCGTCTCGGTGCGTAGCCTCCGCCTGCTCTTCCAGGGGGTGAACCTCACCGACGCGGTCGCGGGTCCCGTGCGCATCAGCTACTTCATCGGCGACGTCGCCACCTCCGGCTTCCAGGTCGGGTTCGGCGCGGGGCTGCGTTCGCTGTTCAACTTCCTCGCGCTCCTTTCGGTCGTGCTCTTCTTCATGAACCTGCTGCCGATACCCGTACTCGACGGGGGGCAGATCGTGCTCGCGGTGGTAGAATGGATCAGGGGCAGGTCGCCGCACCCGAAGACGATCTACCGGTACCAGCTCGTTGGAACGGTGATCGTCTTCGGGCTGCTGTTCTTCGCGCTCTTCGGCGATGTGCTCTTCCTCGCCGGCCGCTAAGGGAGGACCTGTGACTACCGCCAGACGTTGCCTCGCTGCGCTGTTTCTCCTGGTTTTCGCCACCGCAGGCGCGTGGGCGCAATCGCGCGTAACGCTCAGTCTTGGACACTCCGGAGCGGTTCGAGCGATCGCAGGAAGAAACGGTCTCGACCTCGCCGTGAGCGTCGGCGACGACGGCAAGCTTCTCGCGTGGGACCTGCTGCACGACGGGCTGTGGACCTCGTGGCAGGTCGCCCACGTCCCGCTCACGCGCCTCGCGGTGCACCCCGACCGGCCCGAGGTCGTCGTCTTCGCGCAGGATGGGCTATCGAGGGGCCGACTGATCGGCATGGACTGGGAAACCGGCGAGCGTCTGTTCGAGACGGAGGTCGACGGCACCCCGAACTTCCTCGAATACTCGCCGCAGGGTTCTTTCATCGTGTATTCGGTGGACAGCTTCGACAGCTTGTTCACCGTCGACGCCGAAACCGGTCGCCGTCGCTCGTACATCGACGAGGAGTTCGGCGTCGTCTCGTTCGTCCAGATCGCCCGTAGCGAACGAAACCTCATGAGCTACGTGCCCTCGCGCGGCGAGTTCATCTACTGGCAGCTCAGCGACGGCAGCGAGCTCCAGACGGTCGATACGCGCGAACGCCTCCGTCATCTCACGCTCGTCGACGAGGACACGCAGCGTTTCCTCGCCGCAGCCTCCGGCGACGAGCTCGTCGTGGTCGACAACCTCACCGGGGCGACGATGGCGACCTACCCGGTCTCGCCCATCCACGGGATCTCCTACGATCCGCAGACCGAGCGGTTCCTCGTGCTCACCGAGCAAGCCGGACGTCGAACCTCCCTCGCGTTCACCTATCGCTCGGGACGATTGCGCCGCAATTTCTACAGTCTCCAGAACCTCTCGCCTGACACGGCCGCGCTCGCGGTGGTGGGCTCGGGGGCCACGCGCGGCTTTCTCACCGGCGACACGAACGGCGGGATCTCATGGTTCGACGACACGAACGGACGCCGTACGGTCGTGGGTCCCGCCCCCGATACACGCGTGGTCGACCTCGCCTTTACCCCCGGCAGGCTCAACCTGGCGCTCTCGACCGAATCGCGAGCAGACGAGCTTCTGTCGATCGTGAGCGACCTCTTCGGCGAGGATCGCCGCGACATCTCGGCGAGCTTCGTCCGCGACACGAGGACCAGGCTCGACGACATGGACCAGCTACGGTTCACCGCAGACGAAGACCGCCTGCTCCTCTGGGGCGGCGAGGAGGCGGGATCGATGTGGGAGCTTCTCACGCCGAGCGCCTCCCCGGAACGCATCTACGACGACGAGACCGACGTGCCCGTCCGCACGGTCCGCGCCACCGAGGCAGGTCCGCTTGTGGTACACCGGGACGGTCGGATCGTTCTCCTCTCGCGCGAGGCGGAGGTCGAGCGGTTTCGCTACACGGCTGTGGGCGCCCAGGACGCGTTGTGGGACCCGCAACTCGGCCTGATCACGGCGAAGACGCGGACGTCTTCGTTCGACTCCTCGCTCATCGTCGTCGATCCACTGACCGAGGAAACCGTCGCCGCGCGTACCGACGCCTTTCTCACCACTGAGCTCGAGCTCGACCCACGCTCGAGGACGTTGTACGCGATCGGCCTGCACGGTCGTCAGTCCGACCCGACGACCCGACTCCTCGGGCTCACGGGAAGCGGTTTCTCGCAGAGCACCGTTCTCGACGATTCATCGCACGAGCTGTCGGGGGGCGATCTCCTGTGGGACTCGCGCGAGGGCGTGCTTCTCTCCTCCATGACCTACGGCGAAGTCCGACGCTACCGCTTCGGCCGGGGCGACGGGACGCTCGAGCCGGTGGAGCGTCTGCACGGAGCGCTCGCCCTCGGCGGCAGCCTGATCGCAGCGGTCAACCTCGACGGCAGCGTGTCGTTCTGGAGCCGCGAGAGCGGCGAGCACGTAGCAGACTTTGTCGTCGTCGGATCGGAATGGATCGCGATCACCCGGCGCGGTGACTATCTCACGAGCTCGCGCGCCGCCGAACGCTACCTGACGTTCCTGCCGGCATCGCGAACACGCCTCGGCCTCGACGACTTCCGGGTCTCGCTCCCCTTCGCCGAGTGACTACCGCACGCTAAGGCGCGCGCCGCAGCCGGTTACGCGGTCACCCGAGAACCTTGTCGATCGCCTCGCTCACCGCGGACGAGAGCTCGGCGCGGTACTCTTCGCTCACGTTGCGCGCGTACAGACGCCCGAGGAGGTTCACGCGGTAGACAGGGTGTACGTGGTTCAGCGCGTAAGCGGCCATGTCGAGAACGAGATCCTCCTCCAGGCCCTCGAGCGCACCGCGTTCACCGAGCTGCCGCTCGAGCTCGTCCAGGACGAGCCGTTCGGCCTCGTTCACGAGATCCTCAAAGTTGTACCGGTCCGTCAGCGCCATATGCCCCTCCTAGGTCGCGTGCTCTTCGAGCGACTCGAACCGAGTGTACTTGGGAACGAAGGCGATGCGCACGGTACCCACCGGGCCGTTGCGCTGCTTCGCCACGATCAGCTCGGTCTCGACGTTGTCCGCATGCTCCGGGTCTTCGCTGGCTTCGCCTCGATTGCGGTGGAGGAAGATCACCACGTCGGCGTCCTGCTCGATCGATCCGGACTCGCGGATACTGGCCAGCGTGGGGCGCTTGCCCTCTGCGTCGCGCGTGACCTGACTGAGCGCCACGACCGGAATGTCGAGCTCCCGCGCGAGGCCCTTGAGCGAGCGAGAGATCTCGGCGATCTGCTCGTGCCGCGGCAGATCCGCGTGCTCGTTGTTGATGAGGCTGATGTAGTCCACGAAGATGATTTGAACGTCGAGCTGGCTCTTCATCCGGCGCGCTTGCGCGCGCAGATCGAGCAGGCGCATCCCCGGCGTATCGCTAATCCACAGGGGCGCGTCGTAGATCGAGCCGGCCGCATCGGTCAGGTTCTTGAAGTCCGCCGGCCGCAGCATCCCGGTGCGAATCTTCTGGCTTCCAATACGCGCCTCGCTCGCGATCAGCCGCTGCATGAGGGCCATGTCGGACATCTCGAGCGAGAAGAAGCCGGTCTTGACGCCCCGGCGGATGGAGATGTTCGCCGCCATCGTCAGCGCGAGCGCGGTCTTCCCGACCGACGGACGCGCCCCGATGACGATGAACTCGGAGTTCTGGAACCCGGAGAGCATCTTGTCGACCGCGGGGAATCCGGACGGGATACCGGTGTAGTCCTCGCGCGTGCGGTAGAGCTTCTCGATCGCCTCCACCGTCTGTTTGACGATCTCGCGCGCCTGCTTGTAGCCGCCGGTCTGCTGGCCCTCTGAGATCTCGAAGATGCGCCGTTCGGCCTCCTCGACGATCTCACGGCTCTCGACACCCTCGCGCGTTGCGTCGGCGATCATCTCGTGCGCCGCGCGCAGCAGCCTGCGGCGCACGCTCGTTTCCCGGACGATCCGCGCGTAGTATTCGACGTTTGCGCTCGTGGGTACGCTCGAGGTCAGCGACGAGATGTACGCCGGTCCGCCGACGACGTCGATATCGCCGGCGTTCCTCAGCGCGTCGGTGAGCGTGATGAGGTCGATCGGCTCGTTCTGCTCCCAGAGCGAGATAATCGCAGAGAAGATGCGGCCGTTGGCCGCGCGATAGAAGTCGTCGGCCCTGAGAAACGAGAGAACGCGCCCGACCGCCTCGGAATCGAGCAGGATCGCCCCGAGGGTGGCGACCTCCGCCTCCGCGTTGTGGGGAGGAACCTTGTCCCTCAGGCTACCGTCCGACATCGGCTCGACGGACTACTCTTCTTCGTCGCCGCCGGACTCACCTTCGCTCGCGGCGCTCTCGACCGCGACGTCGGTCTCGGGGGGGGCAGCCGAGACCGACGCACCGGTGGTCTCGGCCTCCGCGGCCGCTTGCGGAGCAGGTGCTTCGGTAGCCGCGCCTCCTGCGGAGACGCCGCCGGTCGGCTTGACGTCCACGCGCAACTCGGCTTCCTGGTCGCCGTACAGCCGGACGCGAACGTAGGTCGTCCCGACGTTCTTGATGGTCTTGTCGGGAATGTCGATGCGGCGCCGCTCGATGTCGATGCCGTGTGCGGCGAGCGTATCTGCGATGGTGGCGCTCGTCACCGAACCGAAGAGGCGTCCGCGATCACCGGCCGGCATCTCGATCTCGAGCGGCTCGCTCTCGAGCCGTGTCTTGACGTCCATGGCGGCCGTGCGCTTCTCTTCGCGTCGCTGCTCGATCGACTCGCGTCGACTTTCGAGCATCGCGAGCGCTTCGCTCGTGTACGGCATGACCATGCGCTTGGGGATAAGATAGTTGCGGGCGTAGCCGCGCGCGACATCCTTGATGTCGCCCTCTTCTCCCAGGTTCGCGATGTCCTGATTCAGTATTACCTTCATTGTCCCTCTTCGCTCCCTTGAAAGCGATGATAATCGATCCAGATCTCCGAGACACCGAGCCCCGGGAGCCCCAGGCCTATGGCGAGTTGCACTCCCGGAATCAAGAGCCCGAACACCATTCCGATCGCCAATCCGATCCGCGCTCCACGACCGACGCCTCGTCGATCCAGATAGTACCACACGATCGCCACGCCCTGTATCGCGTAGAGCGCGAGCATCGTGAAAGCGGCGTTCCAGAACACGTAGGACAGCCAGCCAACCTCGACGAGCTCGGTGAGCAGCACCCCGCCCCACGCGCCGATCAGCGCCCATACCAGATATACGGGCAACCGGAACTCGGTCAGCTCGTACCCGGCCAACCGCGCCATGATCGGGTTGCCGGCGGGCAACGTGAATCTGCTTCGAAACGCGAGCAGCACCCCGAACCACCAGTTTCCCACGAGCATCAGGAAGTACCCGAAGAGCAGCCCGCTCAACAGCGCGCCGACGACGATCTCCACGAGGACCCTGATCTCTTCGGTCGTCGCCCCGGCCGTTTCGAACAGCGGCCGGAATACCTCTATCTGCGCGGCAATGACCGATGCCCCCGCATCGCCGACCGCGATCATTGCGACCGTAGGGCCGTATACGACGGCTCCTACACCGATCGCGGCAAGCATTCGCTCTGCAACCGTCAGCTCACGCTGATCGTGCTCGTCGGTGCCGACCGTCATTCGATCGCTGTTCAGAATGAACAGCCCGGCAAGCAGGCCGGCCGCAAACACGAGATCGAGCAGCAGCAGGCCCTCCGGGATGTCGGCGCCGCCCATCGATCGCCGTATGCGGACGAGGTCGACCACCTTCATCAGGGCGATACCCGCGAGCACGCCTCCGGAGGCGATCAATCCACCCTCTTCGCCGCGCCGAACCCACGCGAGTTGGACCGGCACGAGAAACACCAGCGCCAGCAGCCCGAAACGGAACAGCAGCAGCGAAGCCAGCGCGAGCCCGCCCACTTCCAGCCAGTAGGCCCGCGGCTCGTCAAAGCGCATATCAACCCATGGGAAGCAGACCGAGTGCGCGCGCTCGCTTGATCTCGCGGATCAGCCGACGCTGATTCTTCGCGGATGTGCCTGTAATGCGACGGGGCAGGATCTTGCCCTTTTCCGTCACAAAGCGGCGTAGCACGTCGGGTCGCTTGTAGTCGATCGTGAGGTTCTGCGCCTTGATCTTGTCAATCTTCCGGCGGAAGTAGACGCGGCCCCTGCCGCGACCGCCGCGGTCACCGCCGCGATCTCCGCGGTCACCGCCACGGTCACCGCCGCCCCGATCGTATCCGCCCCTGTTTTCTCTTGGTCGTGGTCCGTCAGACATCTCTGCCTCCTGCCCTAGAAGGGCACGTCATCCTCAAAATCGTTTCCCGAACCGAAATCGTTGTCGCCACCGCCCTGGCCGGATCCCTGGGGCGACGAGCTCTGGGGCGACGAGCTCTGGGCGCCGCGGTTGTAATCGCCGCCGCCGCCACCCTGGCCGCCCCCGAGCAGGTTCACGTCGTTCACGAAGATCTCGACGCGACTGCGTCGCTGGCCGTCCTGCTCCCACCGGTCCTGGCGGAGCTCGCCCTTGATCCCGACCTGCTTCCCCTTGACGAGGTATTTGTGCAGCGCCTCTGCCCGTCGTCCCATCAGGACGGCGTCGAAGAAGTTCGTCTCTTCGCTCCAGGTATCCCCCGTTTTGCGGGAATACGAGTTGGCAATCGAGAACTTGCAGATGGCGGTGCCCGAGTTCGAGTAGCGTAGTTCCGCATCGCGAGTCAGTCGCCCAATCAGAACGACACTGTTGATATCGGTGGCCATCTATTGCTCCTGGCGTACCATCATGAATCGCAGCAGCTCCTCGAAGAGCCGCACCGATTGCTCGGCCTGGTGAGCCTTCTCGGGCTCCATTTCGACGACGAAGTAGTAGTAATGTGCCTGATTGACGTTCTGAATCGGGTACGCAAGGGTCCGCTGACCCATGTCCTCCTCCTTCAGAATGTTGGCGTCGAGCTTCTTCAGCTCTTCGCGGACGGCGTCCTTGCCGCGCTGGAACACCTGTTCCTCAACGCGCAGGACGCACATCGCCTCGTAGGTGCGCATGTCTCCTCCTCGTGGACTCGTGACCATCGGTCGGAACGCTCGAACTGCGCCCAGTGCTCGCCGATAGTAAAGAGGTTCTCGTGAATATAGGAACCGCCGCTGCCACTGTCAAGGGAGCTGGCGAGCACGCCGACAATGAAAGGGGATGGCCAGGCGAGTCAACTACGACGACAATCTGTTCTACGCGATGACGCTGACGCGGGCGCTCCGCTCCGGATTGCAGCTCGACATCGATCCCGACTACTTTCGCGACAAGGTCGTTGAGGACATCTTCTTCATCGATCGTACGCTCGAACAGATCTACGAGGCGCTTCGAACGAACACCTTCCTCATCAATCGACGCGACCACCTCCGCGCGCTCATGCGGGCCAAACGCACCTTTGCAGACACCCTGGACGAGGTACTGGAGTCGCGATGCGCGTTCGCAGAGCACCTCGAGCCGTTCCGGGCGAAGCTCGCAGGGGCCCGGGAACAGCATGTTCGCGACATATCCGACATACAGGGCTTGATTGAGAACGGGGCGCAGGAAGCGGACCAGGAAAGCATCATCAGCCAGGACGAGTACCGGTTCTTACTCCAGAGCGACGAGGACAGCGACGCGTGACCGCGCGTCGCGGCGCGCGGCTTTGCCCCTATCGCACTGCGGCGGTAGCTTCTTCGCGTGAGTAACCACGGACAGCGACACGATCTGATCGAGCGCTTCCTGCGCTCGGAGCGCTGGGTCGACGGCCCGTTCACCGTGGCGTTCCTCGCGGCGGGCGAGTACAACGAGAACTACCGCGTCGAGACGAACGCCGGACGGTTCGTGTTCCGCATCAACCACGGAACCCAACTCCAGCTCGACGACCAGATCGCCTACGAGTACACGGTACTCGGAATCGTCGCTTCCAGCGGCGTCACCCCGAAGCCGTTCCGTCTCTGCAGGCGGCACCGCGATTTCCCACGCGGGGCGCTGCTCATGGATTATCTGCCCGGCCGTCACCTCGACTACGAGCACGACCTTCCCGGAGCCGCCGAGTGCTTCGCGCGCATCCACACCGTTCCCTACGATGCTGGAAGCGGCTCGCTGCTCGTACAAGCCTCTCCGGTCGACGACATCGTCGCCGAGTGTCGTGAGCTCCTCGCCCGACACCCCGATCACCCGCTTCCCGAGCAGGGAGACGCGATCGCGCGCTACATGGAGCGCGTCGTCGAGCTCGCCGGATCGGCATCGTTCGGCGACGAGGAGCTGTGCGTCGTGAATACGGAGGTCAACTCGGGCAATTTCCTCGTCCAGGACGGGCCCGACCGGCATCGAGTCCGCCTCGTCGACTGGGAGAAGGCGGTGGCGAGCTACCGCTACCAGGATCTGGGCCACTTCCTCGTACCCACGACCACGCTCTGGAAGACCGACTACCGCTTCGACCCGGCGACGCGTCGTCGCTTCCTCGAGCTCTACCGCGACGCGGCGGGGCTGTCGGAGCCGCTCGACGCGATCGACGAGCGGACCGAGCTGCTCGAACGAACGATCCTGCTCCGCGCGTTCAGCTGGGTCTACATGGCGTGGGCGGAGTACACCAGCGGCACGAGGCCCATCACCAACGAGGACACGTTCGCCACGATGCGCTCGTACCTGGAGAACATCGACCAGCTCCTCGACGTCGGGTAGACGGTAGCAGGAAGGTAGCGGTGGTACCACGGCTCTCCATCGTCATTCCCGTGTATCGCGAACCGCTCGCGCTCCCGCGCTGCCTCGCCCGCCTGGCCGCGTGCGCGCAGATCGGCTCGTGCGAGGTCATCGTGAGCGAGGCCGACGAGGGAGCGAGTATCGTGCCTGCCGGCATCCTGCCCGTGCGCACCGTGCGGTCGCAGGCAGGGAGAGGCCGCCAGCTCGACGCCGGGGCGCGCGCGGCACGCTCCGACGTACTCGTCTTTCTGCACGTCGACACCTCACCGCCGGGGGGCTTCGTGCGCCTCGTGCTCGAGGCGACCGGACGCGCCTCGGGTGACGCGCCCGGTCGCCGACGGCGGCCCGCCGACGCCGGCGCCTTCGATCTGCACATCGACACATCGCACCCCGTCATCCGGGCGGTCAGCATGATGGGTCTCCTGCGGTCGCGAATGACCGCGCTTCCCTACGGAGACCAGATCCAGTTCGCCACCCGCGAGGCCTACGAGGCGGTAGGGGGGTATCCCCACGTTCCCATTATGGAGGACGTCGCGCTCATGGATCGGCTCGCGCGCGCCGGTCGGCGCATCGTGCTGCTGCGTCCGCCGGCGCGAACCTCGGCGCGGCGGTGGGAGACCGAGGGCCCGGTTCGAACCACGCTGCGGAACTGGCGAATCATGCTCGCCTATCGCTCCGGCGTGTCACCGCAGACGCTGCGCGCGCGCTATCGAGCGCAGTCGGACATTGAGCCGGATGCCGATGGACTCGTCGCGTTTCACCGGGCGCTGCGGCCGGGCCGCGTGAAGACCCGGCTCGCCGCGTCGGTGGGCGAAGACATTGCGTTGCAGCTGTACCGCGCGATGCTCGACGATCTCGCGCTCGAGACGCGCGGAGCGGTCGCCGCGATGCGCAGCGTGCGCACGCTCTGGTTCATCGACGATCCTGCGGCCGGATACGACGCCGCCGGCGGATCGTACCCGCAGATCGGCCACGATCTCTGGCAGCGCATGCACGACGCGATGAGGCGCGCCTTCGCCGCCGGTGCGCGACGAGTCGTGCTCGTGGGATCCGACATCCCGGCGCTCGACCGCGCGGTCCTGCGCCGCGCGTTCGAAGCGCTTCGAACGCACGAGGTGGTCGTCGGTCCGAGCGAGGACGGAGGGTTCTACCTCGTCGGCTGCGTCGCCGGCGCGTTCGACGAAGCGCTCTTCGCGGGGGCTTCGCGCGACGCCGAGCGCTCCGGTTCGGCGATCCTCCGCTGGGCAGAGCGCGCCGGGCATCGCGTCGCGACGCTACCCCGTGCGCGGGACGTCGATACCGCGACCGACCTGCAGACCGTGCTCGCCGATCGATCGGTGCGCGCTCGCGCGCTCCGTCGCGCGGTGAGACGAGCCGGGCTCTCATTCCCTATACTGGACGAGGGGGAGAGTTCATGAAGGCGATTCGACGGACGAAGATCGTATGCACGCTCGGGCCCGCGGTAGACAACGAGCCCGCGGTGCGAGAGCTGCTCGAGGCGGGCATGAACGTGGCGAGGTTCAACTTCTCGCACGGGACGCACGAAGAGCACCGCGAGCGAATCGCGCGAACGCGGAAGATAGGCCGCGAGACCGGCATCCCGGTGGCGCTGCTGCTCGACACAAAGGGGCCGGAGATTCGCACGGGTCGAATCCGCGACGACGCGAAGGCAGAGCTTTCGGCCGGCGATCGCATCACGATCACGACCGACGACGTTCCGGGAACGCGCGAGCGCATCAGCATCAGCTACAAGCAGCTGCCGGAGGAGATTCCCGTCGGGCATCACCTGTACGTCGCCGACGGACTGATCGACCTGGAGGTCGAGGCGGTCGAGGGCAACGACGTGAGCTGCGTCGTGCGCAGCGGAGGAACGCTCGGCAGCCGGAAGAACGTCAATATCCCGGGCATTCGGGTCCAGCTGCCGGCGATCACCGAAAAGGACCGCGCCGACATCCTCTTCGCGATCGAAGAGAAGATGGACTTCATCGCGGCAAGCTTCATCCGCAAGCCCGGCGACGTGGACCAGATCCAGCAGATCCTGCGCGAGCACGAAAGCGGCATCCGGGTGATCGCGAAGATCGAAGACCACGAGGGGCTCGAGAACATAGCTGAGATCACACGGATCAGCGACGGCGTCATGGTGGCGCGCGGCGATCTGGGCGTACAGCTCGCGATCGAAGAGATTCCGCTCGCGCAGAAGCGAATCATCTCGCTGTGCAACGACCAGAACAAGCCGGTGATCACGGCGACACAGATGCTCGACTCGATGATCGAGAACCCGCGCCCCACCCGCGCGGAGCTCACCGACGTGGCGAACGCGATCTTCGACGGCACCGACGCGGTCATGCTGAGCGGAGAGACCGCGACCGGGCGCTACCCCACAGAGTCGTGCGCGACGCTCGACCGCATCGCTCGCGCGGTCGAGGCGAGCCTGGAGTACCAGGACCGCGCCGTCGGCCGGATTCCCCTCCGGGAAGAGAGCACCGACATTGGAAACGCGATCGCGAAGGCGACCTTCGTCGTGGCGACCGACGTCGAGGCAGCTGCGATCATCGCGCCGTCGCTGCGCGGGAACAGCCCGCGGCTTCTGAGCAAGCACCGACCGTCTCAGGCGATCATCGCGGTGACCACGACCGAGGAGGTGCAGCGGCAGCTACTGCTCTACTGGGGTATCGTGCCGCTGGTCGCCGAGCAGGTCGTAGACTCGGAACAGATGGTGCAGAACGCCATCCGCAACGCGCTCGACCGGGGTCTGATCGCGCGTTCCGACCGAGTTGTGACGACCGCAGGCGTTCCGCTGCACTCGGCGATCCCCATGAACACGATTAAGGTGCACATCCTCGGAAACGTTCTGAACCGCGGTCACGACGGGTTCGGCGGCAAGGTTACCGGGCGCGTCGTGAAGGCAACCGACGCCGAGGAGGCGCGCCGACGGTTGCGGCTCGACTCCTCGGAGATCCTCCTCATCCCCGTGCTGACCGGGGACCACATCGACATGCTCTCCGGGCTGCTCGGAGTCGTCATCGAAGACCGCTCGCAGGTCTCGCACGACCACATCCTCGAGGCAAACGACGCGCTCGTCGTCGTCTCCGAAGTGCCCAACGCGGTACTCGCGATCGAGGACGGCACCACGGTCACCGTCGACGGAGAAGAGAAGATCATCTACGAGGGCGTGCTCTGATCGGCGGCGCCCGGCGCGACGGGAAAGCGTCGTACTCGGTTGAGTCCTTTCCTACAATTTGGTAGTATTCCGCACCTGCGGAGGTGATATGGCCGATACGCGCGAGCGAGTCGGGGTGGGAACCAGGTACGAGGAACTGTCGCTGCTCTTCGAGATCAGCCAGCTCCTCGACCAGAGCCTCGACCTCAACCAGGTGATCCAGCCCGTGCTGCGCACGACAACCGAACGACTCGACCTCGTACGGGTCGCGATCACGCTCCTCAACCGCAACACCGGCGAGATCTTCATAGAGGCGGCGCACGGCCTCTCGCGATCGCAACAGGAACGTGGACGCTATCGGCTCGGCGAGGGCGTGACCGGCCGCGTGGTGCAGACCGGTAATCCAGAGGTGATCCCGGTGGTGAGCGATGACCCCTCGTTCCTCAACCGCACCGGCGCTCGGAACAAGAAGGGCAGCCGCGACATCTCCTTCATCTGCGTACCCATCAAACTCGGCGCCGAGACGGTCGGCGCGCTCGCCGTCGATCGGCCTGCCGCCGACCGCGAAGAGCTCGAGGAAGACGTCCGTGTGCTGTCGATCCTCGCCTCGCTCGTCGCGCAGGCGGTGAAGATCCGCCAGACGGTGATGGAGGAGAAGCGTGCGCTCGTGGAGGAGAACACCCGCCTGCACGAGGAGCTCAAGGAGCGGTTTCGGCCGTCGAACATCATCGGCAGCTCGCGGGCGATGCAGGACGTATTCGACATGATCGCGCAGGTCTCGCACAGCGAGGCGACCGTGCTCATCCGCGGCGAGAGCGGAACCGGTAAGGAGCTCGTCGCGCACGCGATCCACTATAACAGCAAGCGCGCCGACAAGCCGTTCGTGAAGGTAAACTGCGCGGCGCTTCCGGAAACGGTCATCGAAAGCGAGCTCTTCGGTCACGAGAAAGGCGCGTTCACCGGGGCGATCCAGAGCCGCAAGGGCCGATTCGAGATCGCGAACGGCGGTACCATCTTCCTCGACGAGATTGGCGACCTCTCGCCGACGACGCAGATCAAGCTCCTGCGCGTGCTGCAGGAACGCGAGTTCGAGCGGGTTGGCGGCAACGAGACGATCCGGGTCAACGTGCGTGTGATCACCGCTACCAATCGCAACCTCGAAGAACAGATGACCAACAACGAGTTCCGCGAGGACCTCTACTACCGCCTCAACGTCTTTCCCATCCACATACCGCCGCTGCGCGATCGCAAGAGCGACGTACTCCTGCTCGCCGATCACTTCATCGAGAAGTACGCCAACGAGAACCACGTCGCGGTCCGACGGATCAGCACCCCGGCGATCGACCTGCTCATGAGCTACCACTGGCCCGGAAACGTCCGGGAGCTCGAAAACTGTGTCGAGCGCGCGGTCCTGCTGAGCGTCGACGAGGTCATCCACAGCCACCACCTCCCTCCGAGCCTGCAGTCGGCCGAGTCGACGAACACCGAGTTCCACGGCACGCTCGAGGAGAGCCTGCACAACCTCGAGCGCGAGCTCATCCTCGACGCGCTCAAGTCCACGAGAGGGAACATGGCCAAGGCGGCCCGGCTGCTCGGTATCACCGAGCGGATCATGGGGCTCCGCGTGAAGAAACACGACATAGATCCGCGTCAGTTCCGCACGAGAATGTAGCACGCTCCTCGATGTACTACATAAATGTCGTTCCCACTTCTCCTAACTACGCTAGTGTAGGATTCTGTGCGGCGCTGTGTCGGCCGCATTCGCGAACCGGTCGCATAAGTCACTGCAGCGTTTAGACATACGCATTTATCCTCCAAAACCCCACGATTGGCACGCATTCTGCAGTCTGAAGAGAAACTTTTCGTGGAGGATTCTACATGCGTAAGCGACTATTCCTGTTCTTCATGTTGTCCACCGTGCTCGGCGTGGCCAGCATCTTCGCGCAGGAGCTCACGATGGCCGAGGTCTCGGCCGCGCTCGACATGATCTGGCTCGTCGTTGCAGCCGCGCTCGTGTTCTTCATGCAGGCCGGCTTCGCGATGGTCGAGACCGGTCTCACCCGGGCGAAGAACGCGAGCAATATCCTGATGAAGAACCTCATGGACTTCTCGGTCGGCGCACTCGCCTACTGGGCGATCGGCTGGGCGCTGATGTACGGATCGAGCGCCGGCGGGTTCATCGGGACCGATCAGTTCTTCCTCGCCGGGGCCGAGTCGGCCACGTATCGCGACTGGTTCTTCCAGGTCGTGTTCGCGGCGACGGCGGCGACGATCGTCTCCGGAGCGATGGCCGAGCGGACCAAGTTCAGCGGCTACCTGCTCTACAGCATCTTCGTCTCGGGTCTGATCTACCCGATCTCCGGGCACTGGATCTGGAACGGCGGCTGGCTGGCCCAGCTCGGTTTCCACGACTTCGCCGGCTCGACGGTCGTCCACTCGGTCGGTGCGTGGGCAGCGATGGTCGGTGCGATCGTGCTCGGCGCCCGACGAGGCAAGTACGTCAAGGTCAACGGCCAGGTCAAGGTCAAGGCGATCCAGGGCCACAGCATGCCTCTCGCGGCGCTCGGTGTCTTCATCCTGTGGTTCGGCTGGTACGGCTTCAACGCCGGCTCGACCCTGAGCGGCAGCGACAGCGACATCGCGTGGGTCGCCACGACGACGACGCTCGCGGCGGGCGCAGGCGCCATCGCCGCGATGTTCACCTCGTGGATCTGGTTCAAGAAGCCCGACCCGTCCTTCTCGCTGAACGGCGCGCTCGCAGGTCTGGTCGGCATCACCGCCGGCACGTGGGTAATCAACCCGGTTGGCGCGGTCATCGTGGGAGCGATCGCCGGCGTGATCGTCGTGCTGTCGGTCGAGTTCTTCGACAAGGTGCTCCACATTGACGACCCGGTCGGCGCGATCAGCGTTCACGGCGTCGTGGGTGCCTGGGGAACGCTCGCGGTGGGACTCTTCGGCGATCTGGAGAAGATCGGCTCGGGCCTCGCTCGTGGCGGACAGATTGGTGTCCAGCTGCTCGGAATCGTGGCAGTATTCGCGTGGGTCGTGGTCACCGCGCTCGTCCTGTTCGGCATCCTGAAGGCCGCGAAGCTCCTTCGGGTCGACGAGAAGGAAGAGCTGCAGGGCCTCGATATCAGTGAGCACGGCGCGGAGTCGTACAGCGGCTTCCAGGTCTTCAGCAACATGTAAGGGGGTCCGGTATGAAATTGATCATTGCGTACATTCAGCCGCACAAGCTGAACGATGTGAAAGAGGAGCTCTACAAGAGCGAGATCTACAAGCTGTCGGTCACCAATTCGCTCGGGTGCGGCCAGCAGAAGGGCTACCACGAGAGCTACCGCGGCGTCGACATAGAGGTGAACCTGCTGAAGAAGGTCCGCGTGGAGCTTGGCGTGAACGACGAGTTCGTCCAGCCGACGATCGACGCGATCATTCGCGGCGCGCGCACCGGCGAGATCGGCGATGGGAAGATCTTCGTCGTCCCGATGGAGAACGCGATCCGCATCCGAAGCGGAGAGACCGGTAAGGAGGCGATCGGGTAAGGCATCGCCGATAGAATTGTGACAGTCCGGCCTCCGGCCGGACTGCGGGGGCTGTCGCGTCGCTCACGGCAGCCCCCTTTTTGTGCCCGCGCCGCATCACGGCGCCGAGGACGCCTACTCCGCCGGTTCGGCAAGTCGACGATCGAGGATCGCTCCACGGGAACGAAGGCGGTCCTGCAGCGCGCCCACGTCCAGCGAGCGCGCGTCCGCGCGCTCGCGAGCGGCCATCGCCGCCGCCATCCCGGCTGCTTCCCCGGTCACCGCGCAGGCGGGGATCGCGCGGGTGACGTCCCACGCGCGTCCGGCGCTGCTGATGCACCGCCCGGCGACGAGGAGGTTCGCATGCTCCACCGCGCGGATCGTCCGGTAGGGGATGCTCCACACCGGGCCCGGGTGACGCCAGTCGCCGGTGAGACCGATCGCGTCTTCGAACCAGCGGTGCGCGTCCTCGCCCTCGAGCGTCGCCTCGCCGCGCAGCCTCCGCGTCATGCGCACGTTCGGGATCGCCGGCAACGCGAACGGCTGGACGTCGCGGTCGGGGTGCTCGGCCCGGAACGCGGCGAGCCGCTCGCGCACGAGCGACCGGCTCTCGATCGCGTGCCGCGTCAGCCCGCGCGCGTCGACCCCGGTGAAGAACGGTCCCTCGCTCCCCTCTTCGAGACCCGAGTCGCTGAAACGTCGGCTCATCTTGCGCAGCACGATCCGTCCGTCGTCGATCGCATAGTGCCAGCCGGCGAGAACGTTCGTGCTCAGGGTCTCGGTGCTCTCGCCGGCAAGCGCGCAGACGTCGGCGTCGCCGGTAGCGTCGACGGCGACGTCGCACGCGATCGCCGAGCGGCCGTCTTTGTTCTCGACCACGAGGTGCGTGATCCGGTCGCCGGAGCGCATCACCGAGCACACGCGCGTGTCGTACCAGGGCTCTACGCCCGCAGACTTCAGCACCTCGTCGAGCGCGAGCGTGAACGCAGCGGGGTTGAACGAAGCCTTGTACCGTTGCCCGCTCCGCGCGTCCGGATCGCCGCCCTCGCGCCAGCACGCCGGCTCGCGGATGAACTGCGCCGCCGTGTCATCCGAGCGGATCTCGGCGACCGACCGGAGCAGAAGCTCTTCGCCGATGCCGCCGATCACCTGCCTCCCGCGGCCGTCGCACAGCGGCAGGTAGACGATCACGTTGCCGAGCGTCGCGAGTCCGCCCGGCGCGAAGCAGCGTTCGAGGAGCGCCACGCGAGAGCCCGTGCGCGCCGCGGCGAGCGCGGCGGCGACTCCGGCGATACCCGCGCCGGCTACAACGACCTCGTAGCTCGCGGCCACCTCGAGTCTGCGGGCTGGTTCCTCTACGTATTCCACCGGTCGCCTCCGCTGCGCCCGCTCACGCCCGGGGACGGTAGGGCGCGCGGCGGTCGGGGCAGATCGCCCGGGTACACGACTGACAGTTGATGTACGCGCGCTCGGAGGGAAAGAAGACGCCGGAGACCGACTTGTCGGGCACCATGAGGAAGCTCTCGGTGAGGCGCACACCGATGGAGCCCTCGACGTCTCCGAGGACGTCGAACAGCGGTCGTTGCTGGTCGATAGGCCAGACGTCCACGTCGCCGGAACCGGGGTTCATCGACGACATCCGCTTGATACCGTACGTCGTCTTCACGAACTCGCACAGGTAGTTCGACGCCGCTCGAACCACTCGCGTCTTGAGCGTGTCGTGCCAGAATGAGGCGAACGCGTCGAGATCGCTGATGTCGAGCTCGTAGATCTCCCGTCCGCAGGTTGCCACGTACGCGAAGACGCGGTGGATGTCCGCGAGGTTCTCCGCGAGCACCTCGCTCTCGAACCACTGTCCGTTTATCTCGACGCGATTCCCGTCGCGCTCGCCCACGAAGGCGACGCGGACGAGCGCGCGGGGGCGCACGACCGACAGCGCGCGCTCGAGGTAGCGCTCGAGCTCGCCTTCGAGCTCCGGTGTAGCGTCGAATCGGATCTCCGAGCGGAACGATCGAGCGTCGAAGTCGAACGGGATGTCGTCGACGACGCGCCTGTCTTCGGTTGCCTGCATGGCACGAGCATGCGCCACGCGTCCGGTTTGGTCAACGGCGGTCTTACACCACCCGATTCCGCGGCTCACCCCGAAGAAACGCGACGATGTTCTTTGCGACCTCGTGAACGAGCCGCGTCCTCGCCTCCACGCTCAGCCACGCCGAGTGCGGCGTCGCGATCAAGCGCTCGGATCCGAGCACGGCGTAAAGCGGCGAGTCGACCGAGAGCGGCTCCTCGGCGAAGACGTCGGTCGCCGCGCCGGCAATCCGTTCGGCCCGGATCGCGCGCGCGAGCGCGTCCTCGACGACGATGCCGCCTCGCGCCACGTTCACGAGCACCGCTTCCGGCTTCATGAGATCGAGCTCGCGCTCGCCGATCAACGCTCGCGTCGCCGCGTTCAGCGGGCAATGGATCGTGACGACGTCGCTCGTCGAGAGCAGCTCGTCGAGCGGCAGGTGCTCGTGCACCGGGTGCGAGCTGTGCCCGGAAGTGGAGTGGTAGACGACGCGGGCGCCGAAGGCGGTCGCGAGCTCGGCGACCCGAAGGCCGATCGCCCCCATCCCCACGATCCCCCACCGGCTGTTCGCGAGCTCGTGCCAGCGCGGCCCGAAGTGCGTGAAGATTGGGCTCTCACCGTAGGCGCCGTCGGAGACGTAGCGCTGGTAGTACGGCATGCGGCCCACGAGCTGCAGCGCGAGAGCGAGGGTGTGCTGGGCGACGCTCTCGGTGGAGTAGCCGGAGACGTTCGCAACCGCGATCTCGAGCTCCCGGCACGCGTCGAGGTCGACGTTGTTCGTGCCCGTCGCGGTGAGCGCGACGAGGCGCAGGTCGTGAGCCTCCTCGAGCGTACGCCGCGTGAGCACCACTTTGTTGGTCACGACGACATCCGCGTCGGCGACGCGCGCTGCGAGCTCGCCCGGCGCGGTGAGCTCGTGGACCGTGAGCGAGCCGAGAGCCTCGAGCGGGTCGAGCGGAACGTCGTCGCCGAGGGTCATCGCGTCGAGCAGGTGAAGACGAGGGGTCAATTCGGTGGTCATACGGGGGGATTCTACCGCGTTCCCCGGCCGGAGGCGAGCGGTCTGCCCCAGCAGCGACGCGGGCCCGGCCGGGCGTCCCCGCGCGGGGAGCGTACGGTTCGGGCGTGAGCTCGATTGAACCGTGCCCGTATGGCGCCCTATACTCGAGGCATGATCACGGACGCTGATGTCACCGCGCGCGTCGAGCACGACGTGAGCACCACGCCGGTCTCCATGGCTCGCTCGGACCGATGAGCGCTGTCCGCCGCCCGACGCTCGACGAGCTCGCCGACCTCTCCCCTCGCCTGCGCGACCTCGCCGGAACGGCGAGCAACCCGGGCACGCTCGCGCCCGAGGACGCGCTGCGTCGGCTGCCGAACCGATACTTCGCCTCCTACGATTCGCCCACGGTCGCGCGTCACGTCGAGCTCTTGTGCTCGCTCTCGTTCGAGGAACCCTACGCGCTCGATGCGAAACGAGCCGGCGGCGACCGCTTCGAGCTCACGATCGTGTCGATCGACGACCCGGGCATGCTCAGCGTGCTCGCCGGGGTGCTCGGCGCCGCGGGCTTCGACATCGTCTCCGGCGACATCTTCACGCTCGAGCGCGATCATTCCACCGCGGCCGCCGCGCGCCGAGGCTTCCGGCGGCGCGCACACATCCGTCCCGCGCTGCCGACCCGCAGGATCGTCGACCGGTTCGAGGGCCGGCTGCGGTCGGACCTCGCGCCGGATGAGTTCTTCTCCTCGCTCACCGGAAGCCTCGATCGCGTCATCCCGCTGATCCTTCCCGGCGGAGACCGCGACGAGGCGCGCCGTCTCGTGAACGAGGCTGTCGCCGACCGGCTCCGGGCCGACGAGGCGTCGGCGAGCAGCGCGCTCTACCCGATCGATATCTCGTTCGAGGAGCCGAGCGACGCTCCGACGCGGATGGTGATCACCGGCGAGGACACCCCGTTCTTCCTGTACGCGCTGTCGACCGCGCTCAGCCTGCAGCAGATCTCGATCGAATCGGTGTCGATCGAGACCCGCGACCGGATCGTCCGAGACGTCTTCGAGCTCGTCGACCGCAGCGGAAGACCCATCGCCGACCGCGCGGCGCTCGACCGGATCCGGTTTTCGGTCCTGCTGACGAAGCAGTTCACGTACTTCCTCGACCGCGCTCCGGATCCGTACGCCGCGCTCGTCCGGTTCGAGACGATGAGCCGCGATCTCGTCGAGCAGGCACGATCTTCCGGGATCGAGTCGCTGCTCTCGCGCCCGCTCGTCCTGCGCGAGCTCGCACAGCTGCTCGGAGCGAGCGACTTCCTCTGGGAGGACTTCATCCGTCTCCAGTACGAGAGCATCATCCCCATGCTCGGTGACACCGCGGAGGTGAGCTCGCCCTCGCAATCGCTCGAAGAGCGCCTGCACGAGGCGCTCGAAGAGGCGCAGACGCCGGATGAGAAGCGCCGCGTGCTCAACGAGCTCAAGGACCGCGAGGCGTTCCTCATCGACCTCGATCACATCGTTCATCCCGACCACGACTTTTTCTTCCTCAGCACCCGTCTTTCGGACCTCGCCGAGCTCGTCGTACGGTCCGCGCTCGCGATCGCCTGGGACGAGATGACCGGTCGTTACGGCAGACCTCGCACCGTCGCGGGGCTCGAGACCGAGTGGGCGGTCTTCGGGCTCGGGAAGCTCGGCGGCCGTGCGATCGGTTACGCGAGCGATATAGAGCTGCTCTTCGTCTACCGCGACAGCGGGAGCACCGACGGCGCCACCTCCATCTCCAACGCCGAGTTCTTCGAGCGCTTCTTTACCGACGCAACCGGTTCGATCCATTCGAAACGCGAGGGAATCTTCAGCGTCGATCCTCGTTTGCGTCCCTACGGAAAGGACGGACCGCAGGCGGTGAGCCTCGAGTCGTTCAACCGCTACTACGGCCGTGACGGCGACGCGCACAGCTACGAGAAGCTCGCGCTCACGCGTCTGCGAGCGATCGCCGGCTCGGCGGAGTTCGGCCGGCAGGTCGAGGAGCTGCGCGACGACCTCATCTACTCGTCGGACACGATCGACCTGTCCGAGATTCGTTCGCTTCGCGAGCGCCAGTTCCAGGAAAAATCCCGGGGGGGCAAGCTCAACGCGAAGTTCAGCCCCGGGGCGCTCGTCGACCTGGAGTACGGGCTGCAGATCCTGTTCGTGCAGCACGGCCGGACCAACCCCCGCCTGCGGACCCCGAGCCTCCACGCCGGGCTCGAGGAGCTCGAACGCGCCGGCGTCATGGACGCCGACGAGGCGCACCGGCTGGTACGCTCGTACCGATTCCTGCGCAACCTCATCAACGGCCTGCGAATGCTGCGAGGCAACGCGCAGGACCTCTTTCTCCCCGACGTCGACAGCCTCGAGTACGCGCACCTCGCCCGTCGCGCCGGCTACACGCAGGAGGGCGACCTCAGCGCCGCAGAGCAGCTCCACGTCGAGTTCGAGGCGAGGACCGCGGCGGTGCGCGCCTTCCTCGAACGCCATCTCGGCCGCGAGTCGATACCCGGCAGGCGACCCGGAAACGCGGCCGACCTCGTGCTCGCCGCCGAGCCACCGAGCGAGCTCACCGAACGGGTCCTCGACGACGCGGGTTTCGTGAATCACGGCCGCGCGTCGCGCAACGTCGCTTCGCTCGCCGGCACCGGTTCGCAGCGCGAGCTGTTCGCCGAGCTCATCATCCTCGTCTGGCAGGCGCTGCGCTCGAACATCGACCCGGGTATGGCGTTGAACAACTGGGAACGCTACGTGCGCAACCTCCGCGACCGCGAAGAGCACTACCGCAGGTTGCTGCGTCAGCCGCGCATGCTCGACCTCATGCTCCAGGTCTTTGCCTCGAGCACCTTCCTCTCCGAAACACTCATCGCGAACCCACCCTTCCTCGACTGGGCGCTCGACCAGCGAACCGTCTCTCGCGCGCGGGGCGACGAGGAGATGCTCGCCGACCTCTGCGAAGCCGGCATCACCTCGCTCACGGTCTCCGAGCGTCGTGCGTTCGTCCGCCACCGACGAAAGCGCGAGCTGCTTCGTATAGGAACGCGCGACATCTGCCTGCATGTCGCGCTGCCGGAGATCACCGCCGAGCTCTCCGCGCTCGCTCGCGCAATCGTCGCGGCCGACCTCGAGGCGATCTGGAACGATCTCGACGTGGACTCGCCGACGCGCGAGCGTCTGGTGATCCTCGCGTTCGGCAAGCTCGGCGGCAACGAGCTCAACTACAGCTCCGACATCGACCTCCTCGCGGTCTACGCCGACGGCCCGACCGAGCAGCGCGAGCGCGATACACGCCTGTTCTCGGATGTCCTCACGCGACTGCGCGGTGACTTGTCGGACCACACGCCCGACGGGTACGCGTTTCGCGTCGACTTCCGGCTGCGCCCGTACGGGAGCGCCGGTCCGCTCGTGCAGTCGGTCTCAGCGGCGACGAAGTACTACGAGCTGCGAGCGTCGGCGTGGGAGCACCAGGCGCTCATCAAGCTCGCGCCGATCGCCGGGAACGTCGAGCTAGGACGTGCGTTCCTCGAGGAGGTGAAGCCGATCTCGATCAGTCGGTTCGAGTCGCAGACGATCCGCCGGACGATCGGTCGGCTGCGCGCGCTCGCGGTCCGGCAGACACGCGCGGACGAGGACATCAAGAGCGGAGAAGGCGGGATCCGCGACATCGAGTTTCTGGTGCAGGGTCTGCAGATGATCCACGCGGCCGACCATCCCGAGGTTCTGACCGGGAACACGCTCGCCGCGCTCGAGCACCTCGCGGCGGCGCGGGTCATCGACGAGGCGACGAGGTCGGAGCTCTCCGACGACTACACGCGGCTGCGCCGGATCGAGCACGTATTGCAGGTTCACGAGGATCGGCAGGTGCACGCGCTTCCGGGCGACGAGTCGGACCGGGCGGCGATTGCGCGCAGGCTCGACGGACCGGGGGCCGACGGGGCGTCGCTCAGTGCGGACCTCCTCCGTCGACGCGACCGGATTCACGCCCGGTTTCAGCGCTTTATCGACGAAGCCGGAACTACGCGTCTCCCTCGAACCGACGGATGATCTCCGGGAACTCGTAGGTCACCACTCCGCGGTCGTCGACCTCCATGCGCACGCGCGAATGGTCGACCATCGACTCGATGAGCCCTTCGGCTTCATGCACCCCCAGGCCGGTCTCCACGACGATGTCGGAGACGGTGAGCCTGCCTTTCAGCCGATAGGCGAGCTTGAAGATCCGCGCTTCATCGCTCTCGGGACGCCCCGGCACCGAACGTCGGTAGCCGCCGTAGCGGAGGCGCTCGGCGAGCTCGTCCTCGTTGGCGATGCGGCGCCGCCGGTCTAGACCTCGAAAGAAGCCCGACGCGACACGCGCGATGATCACGAAGAAGATGAGCGGAAGAAGGAATCCGAACGGAAAGAATCCGAAGCTGATCATACTGTCCTCACGCACAATATACCGCCTGAGGACCCGTGTATTCAAAGCCCCGCTTCGCCGTCCGGGTGGAGCGCCGCGAGGAACCGGTCGTAGGTGCGCAGGTAGTTCTCGTAGCCGTCGGAAAACTCCGCGTGCCGCGACGGCTGCGGTTCGTAGCGGTGCGTGAAGCGCACGACCTTGCCCGCCGCCTCCCAAGGCACGGCGAAATCCCCGAGCCCTGACAGGGCGCAGCAGACGTCTCCGACGAGCTCCGCGTCGAGTACGTCCGGGGTCGTCACGGGGACGCCGGTGATATCCGCCTTCATCTGGTTCCACACGGCGTTCTTGGCCTGACCGCCGCACGCGCGGAGCTCGCCGACCTCACAGCCGGCGGCTCGCAGCGACTCGATCGACTGGCGCACCGCGTACCCGATGGAATGGACGACACCGCGCCCCATCTCCGCGGTGGCGTGGTCGCTTCGCAGCCCGACGAACATCCCCCGCGAGAACTCCCAGGCCGCGCCGCGGTGCATGGACGGGAAGAACAACGGTTCCTCCTCGAACCCGGCCGCCTCGATCTCGGCGAGCATGCGCTCGTACCCGACCGACCGCTGACGGGAGACGCGGCGGAACCACTCGAAAATGCGGCCCGTCGACGACAGCACGCCGGCGATGTTCCAGAGACCGGGAACGACGTGAGGAAGACACCGCGCCTCCCCGCTCGACGAAGGCTCGCCGCTGCAGTGATTGATGCCCTCGGACGTCCCGGCCCGATCGCACGTCGCTCCGGGCTCTACGGTCGCGGTTCCCAGCAGGCTCATGAGGAAGTCCGGGCCACCGGCGATGACCGGCGTGCCGCGGGGAATGGCGAAGAGGTCGACGCACCTTCCGCGAGTCTCGCCCACCCGGTCGCCGGGCCGGACCAGCGGCGGCACGCGCGCCGGATCGACGGCGTAGGCGCGCAACCCGTCGTCGTCCCAGACGTAGCGGTCGAACGCCTCGGACGGCGAGGTCGAATGCCGCTCGGCCCCCATCAGGAACGCGAGGTATTCGGGACACGTCATGAACTGCCACGTGCGCTCGTAGACCTCCGGGCGCTCGCGGCGGACCCAGTCGATCTTGGGAAGAAAGAACGACGGTTGCTCTGCGATGCGGGTCTCGCGCGTATCCAGCCACAGCAGCGCATCGCAGATCGCCGTCCCGTCCTCGGCGACGGGAATCACCGTGGGGCCGTTCCCGCTGAGGACGATGGCGTCGATCGACTCGACATCCGGACATCGATCCATCGTCGCCTGTACCGCGCGCACCCACTGTTCGGTCACCCAGGTATCCGGCGGGTCACCGGTGGCGAGCGGCTCGCGATGCAGCCACACAGCTCGAGCATCGTCGCGCTCGAAGAGCCCGGCCTTCACCGAGGAGGTGCCGATGTCGAAGGTGAGCAGGTACGCCACGGCTTCGCTTGTACCACGCGCTCGGGTGGCGGTCAACCGCGGTTGATTGACGCGTCGGTCGCGTTTCGATACCGTCTTATCAATACCGATTCTTCGGGGGAGGGACGTTGTCCCGACCGGCGGTGACAGCCCGCGAACTCCGCAAGCGGAGGGGAACCGGCGTAATTCCGGTGCCGACAGTGCAAGTCTGGATGGGAGAAGAATGCGGTCGCGGGACGGGGGCTGCTCCGTCCAGCCGTGCATTCCCCATCCGCCATGGGAGGCTTCTATGAAGAAGCTCGTGTACCTGGTGGCGGTGGCGATTCTGACCGGACCCGTGGTTTTCGCCGCGGGCAGCTCGGAAGAACCAGAAGCCAATCTCTATTCCATTGGTGTCTTCGTACCCGGCGTGGTCGAAGGCAGCCCCACCTACGAGATGCTCGTCGACGGCGTCGAGCAGGCCGCGACGGAATCCGGCTCGTCGACCGTCAAGGTCGTCGAGGGCGGGTTCAATCAGGCGCAGTGGGGCCAGAGCATCACGTCGATGGCCGCAAGCGGTGAGTACGATCTCATCGTCAGCAGCAATCCGGAAATCCCCGACATCATCGTGGAGGTGCTCGAGTCGTTCCCGGATCAGTACTTCCTCCTCATGGACGCGTGGCTGCAGGGCAATCCTCGGGTCCACACCGTCATGTTCAACCAGCGCGAGCAGGCGTTCCTCGCCGGTCACTTCGCCGGCCTGGTCGGCGCAAGCGAGATGGTAGACGGCGAGAGCCCGCTGCGCGCGGGCCTGCTCGCGGGCCAGGAATACCCGATCATGAACGACGTTATCCGTCCGGGCTACGAGCTGGGACTGCGCTCGGTCGATCCGGACGGTACGGTCGATTTCCGCGTGCTGGGAAACTGGTACGACGCCGGCCGCGCCGCCGAGCTCGCCAATTCCATGTACGCGACCGGCTCGCACATGGTGCTGCCGATCGCCGGCAGCGGCAACCAGGGCGTGATATCGGCGGCCAGGGACCGCGACGCGTACGTCGTCTGGTACGACACGCCGGGACTCGACGAGGCGCCGGGCATCGTGATCGGGAGCACCTACGTCGCGCTCGACACCGCGGCCTACGAGAGGACGCTCGCGGCGATCGCCGGGGAGCTTTCCTTCGGGCAGGCCGAGATTCTGGGGGTCGCCGACGGCTACGTCGGGTTCGTCGACGACGACCGCCTCTACGAGCGTCATGTCGACGAAGCGGTGCGCGCGCAGATGGCACGCATGATCGAGAAGATGGAAAGCGGCGAGGTCTTCCTCGACATGCCCCTGGAATGACCGCCTCCGATCCGCTCCTCGAGGTTCGTTCGGTCTCGGTTCGCTTCGCGGCGAACGATGTGCTCGCCGTCGACCGGATGGACCTCGAGCTGCGTCCGGCCGAGGTGCGCGCGGTCATCGGAGAGAACGGCGCAGGCAAGTCGACCTTGATGCAGGTCATAGTCGGCGCGCTCGCGCCGACCTCCGGGCGCGTACTCGCCGCCGGCCGGACGCTCCCGCCCGGAGACGCTCGCGCCGCACGCGATGCCGGCATCGTCATGTCGTACCAGCATCCGCGCCTCGACCGGACGCTGTCGGTTCTGGAGAACCTCTTCCTCGGCGACGAGCCTCTCCGGTGGGGCCTCCTCTTCGACCGGACGCGGGCACGCGCGCGGGTCGCGTCGATCGCCCCCGATTTCACCCCGGCGTTCCTACGACGACGGCTCGGCTCGCTGTCCTCCGGACAGGTTCGGCTCGTGTCGCTCGTGGCGGCGCTCATGCGTCTTCCCCACGACCGGCCCGGCGTCCTCATCCTCGACGAGCCGACCGAAGCCTCGACTCCCGACGAGGTCGAGGTGCTCTTCGACATCATCCGCCGCAACGCCGCCAGAGGCCACGCGGTGCTCTTCATCTCGCACCGCCTGCCGGAAGTGGAGCGCGTAGCCGATTCGGTGACCGTCATGCGCGCCGGCCGCGCGGTCGCCACATTCCGGGAGCCGGTGAGCGCGCGGGAGCTCGCGCACGCGATGGTCGGCGGCGAGGCCGCGGCGGACGGACACGGTGGGGCCACAGACCTCGTCACCGCGCCGACACCGACAGCGAGCGGTCGCGCTGCGACTTGCGAACCGCCCCGCCTACTCC